>CAYSCF010000028.1:0-37504 GCA_964429305.1 uncultured Sandaracinaceae bacterium
CGCTCGCCGATCGCCACGCCGCGGAGTTCTCGGTCGCCTGGATGCTGCTCGCGGGCCAGCAGGCGACGGGAAAGAAGCTCCTGCCTTCCGCCGTGATCTTCGAGCACCCCGCGCCGAAGAGCCTGCGCGAGCACGTGCGCATTCTCGGTGTCTCGCCTCGTTTCGGCGCGCCCACGTCGGGCCTCGCGCTCCGCGCCGTCGACCTCGCACTGCCGCTCTCGGCCTCCGATCCGCAGCTGCACGCGATCGTCAGCACGTACGCGTCCGACTTGCTCTCGAAGGTCCCCGTGAGCGCCGATCTGCCTGCATCGGTACGACGCGACATGGTGGCCTCGCTCGAGGCGGGCGACGCGATCGAGAGCGCCGTAGTCGCGCGCAAGGCCCGGATGAGCGCGCGCACGCTGCAGCGGCGCCTGGCCGAGCGCGGCACGTCGGTGCGACGTCTGCTCGGCGAGGCTCGGGCCGAGCTCGCGCTCGTGTGGCTGCTCGAGCCGGGCGCCACGGTCGGCACGGTCGCCGCACGCCTCGGGTTCGCGGATCAGGCCGCGCTCACCCGCGCCTTCCGTCGGTGGACGGGTGAAGCGCCGGCCGCGTACGTGCGCCGCTCCACGTCCAAGAGCGAACTGGCGCGTTCGGACAAGACGATGGCGTGATCGGCCAAGGCATCTCGCGGCGAACGATGTGAGAGTGGCTCGGCATGGCGACGCGAGCCGACGAAACACGTGATCGCATCGGCGCAGCGCTCGCCGTGCTCGTCGCCCTATGGCTTCCTGCACGCGCGCAGGCGGCGAACGTGTTCCTCGTCTGGGACGCGCCGACCTATGCGGCTTGCCATGCAGGAATGGAGGACATGTTCGCGTGCACCCTCGGCGCGACGAACTTCGACGACGTGCTCGCGGGCTATCGCGGCGGAGAGCGCGTCACCGTGGTCGGCTCGTACGCGTTGCCGGCGCAGTGTCACGCCGCCGGGGCCGTGCCGGCCTGCTTGGCCGCGAGCAGCACGCCCGTGCACTCCATGTTCACGTGCATCGAGAGCGCGTTGCATCTCGATCTCCACACGGGCGACGTGATCATGTACTTCACGAGCGATGGCTCGTGCTCGGGCGGCTACGGATGCAACGCCGAGGGCGTGCGTCTCACCGCGCCGAGCGGTGCAGTCACGGTCCGGGTCGGCTGGAGCCACGTCGGCAACACGTGCCGCTGCATGGAGGCCGTCGGCCTGCACGAGGTGATGGAGGCCGCGACGGTCAGTGACTCCGACGACTGCTGCAACGGGCAGACGCTGCGCGGTCTGGCGCCCTCGTGCGCGGGCCTCTTCGGCCCGACCTCCAGCACGCCGTACGGCGTGAGCTCCGTGAGCTGCGTCGGGACACATCGACTGCAGGGCATCAGCGCCGGCCCGCGATCCGATGGTCTCTATCACGGCGAGGACTGTCATCCGGTTCACATCACCGCGAGCCCGGGAACCGCGGAAGAGGTCTGCACGCTCGCTCGCGCGGCGAGGACTGCCGGGCGCTGCGTCGGGAGCGACCTCGTCACGTGCGAGCTGGGACTCCGAAGGCAGACCTGCGAGGGCGCGTGCGTGAGCGATCCGATGCCGCACTGCGAGTCGTTCGGCGCCACGTGCACGGTCGATGCGCCGACGGCGATGTGCTCGGGCGGCACGGCCGAGGCAACGGTGACGTGCACCGACTCCGGCACGGTGGCCTTCGATGCCGCGCTCTCGCTCTCCGTGGCCTCGGACGGTGCGGCCGCGCTCTTCGCCGATCCGAGCTGGCCCTCGCCGACCGTCGCCGCGGCGGTCAGCCCGTCGATCGTCGCCGCTGGGGGAACGGGCACGTTCCGCTTCACGCTGCGTGCGCCCGTCGTCCTCGCGTCGGTTCCGTACACGCTGCGCTTCGTGCTCGGCGAGAGCGGAGGCGCGACGCACGCATCGCCGAACATCTCGTTCGATCTCGACGTCACCCGATGCGCTCCGCCCGATGCCGGCACGATCGAGCGCGATGCAGCGCAGGCCGATGCGGCACGACTTGATGCGTCGTTCGTCGATGGCGGTCGTGAGCCTGCGCCCTCGGGGGCGGGCTGCGCGTGCCGCGTCTCGACGCGACGCGCGCCGGCCGGCGGTCTCGGATCGCTCGTCGTGATCGGCGCGCTCGCGTGGCATCGGCGCCATGCCCGTCGCACGCGGAAGCCGAGGTAGCCGTCGATGCAGCGCGCGCTCGCCATCCTCGCATTCACTTGCCTCGCGCTCTCGGGCTGCGAGACGAGCTCGGCGTCGAGCGCCGATGCCTCCTCGCTCGACGCTTCTGTGCTCGACGCTCCGCGCGCCGACGCGCCACGGCCCATCGATGCGGGCGTGGACGCGGTCGATGCGGTGATCCTGGACGGCACGTGCCTGATGGTCTCGCCCGCCGTGCGTTGCGGCGACGGCGTCTGCGATCCCGGCTGCGAGGCAATCGCGCCGTACGAGTGCCCGCTCGACTGTCCGCTCTCCGACGGCGGGATTGCGTGCACCGACGGGCCGACGAAGTGGACCTGCAACGCCAACGGCTCGGCGCTCACGCGGTGCTTCGGCGGCGCGCTGCACGTCCAGTCGTGCGGCGCTCCTGGCTCGTGTCGTGTCGTCGCGGGCAGCTATCCCGATCAGTGCGGGGCCTGCGTTCCATGCAGCGGCTGGAACACTGCCTCACCGAGACACGGTCAACCCTACGTCTACAACTGCAGCACCACCGATCGTGCGCAGCGCGAGCGCTGCGTCGATGTGCGCATGGGCGGCGACTGCATCGAGGGCGCGAGCGCGAGCGGCGACTGCTGTGTGGTGACCGACACCTGCCTCGGTGGCGCGTGCGTCGTGCAGCCCGTCGGTGTCGACGATCGCTGTCCTTGAGCCCATCGGGCGTCTCGTGTGCCTCGAGGAACGCCGACGAGGCGCACGAGATCCGCTCGATCCACGCGAGCTCGCGGCTCACGACGAAAGGGCTGTCGGGCGGCGGGATGCCAGCGCGGATGGCGAGATCGGCGCCGTCGCCCAGCAGATCCACCAAGCGATCCTCGAAGCGCAGATCGAGCCGTGTCGCGGGTGCGCTTCGAGCAGCGCGGGGAAGAGCGGGCTCACGTTCGCGAGACCGAACGAGACGTGGCCGCGAGTGAGCCCGGAGCCAAGCTCGGGCGCATGGCGACGGTCCGACGTGGGGCGACCGTTCGCGCTACCATCGTGGGCGATACGTCGACAGGGGGTTGGCTTGAACAAGACGCATTGGTTGTGCGCGACGCTCGTCGCGATGGTGATCGGCTGCACACCTTCTTCTCCCGGTGGTGACGCCGGGCCCGCCGGCCCGGACAGCGGGAACGGACCGGACACGGGCGCGCCCGACGATCCCGGGCTGATGCTGCCGACGAACGTGCTCTTCGGCACCGTCCGCGCGGTCGCAGCGGGCGCGAGCACGCCGATGGCCGCCGTCGCCGTTCGTTTGAGCAACGGCATGACGACGATGACCGACGACGGCGGCTTCTTCGTCTTCCAGAACCTCGCCGCGGATCCTGCGCTCGTCGTGACCGCCGAGAGCGCGGGCTACGTCGAGGCGATCCAGACGGTCGACGTGCGCGACGCGCTGCCGAGCTCGGTCGATCTCGTCCTCGTGCAAGGCACGGTGCAGCACTTCGACGCTGCCGCAGGCGGCATGGTGATGGGCTCGCACGGCGCGCACGTGACGTTCCCCGCTCACGCGCTCGTCACGCAGACCGGCACGGCAGTGACCGGGATGGTCGACGCGATCGTCGTCGGTCTCGATCTCTCGAACGACGTCGAGCGCACCGCGTATCCGGGCGGCTTCGAGGGCACGCGCACGGGCGGCACCGCGTCGATCCTCGGCGCGATCGCGCCGGTCGGCATCGTCGTGCGTCAGGGCACCGACGTGCTGCAGCTCGCGACCGGGATGACGGCACAGATCTCGGCGCCGCTTCCGACGGGCGCGACGGTCGATGCGAGCGTGGGCTTCTGGAGCCTCTCGCCGACGACCGGCCTCTGGACGGAAGAAGCGACCGCGACGGCGATGGCCGACGCGAGCGCGTCGTCGGGCATGGCGCTCGTCGGATCGATCCCGCACCTCTCGTGGTGGAACGGAACGCGCTGGGTGCCCGAGGTCTGTCTGACGGGCACGGTCGTCGACGTCGACGGCTCGCCCGCTGCGTACGTGCCGCTGACCGCGTACGCGCCGCACGTCGGCGGCACCTATCGCGGAACCACGGACGGGAGCGGCATGATCCACTGCCTCGTCGTCCCCGCGGGAGAAGCGACGCTGACGGTCGTCGCGCAGCGTCGCGGCAACACTGCGTCGGCCAGCCAGATGATCTCGACGGTCGGCCAGGCGGACAACCCGCTCGCGGGGGCGTGCACCGGCTGCACGTCGCTGACGACGATGCACATGGCGAGCGCCGTGCCTCCGCCCGCGCCCGCGCCCTCGCCGCCGAACCCGACGACGCTGCGCGGCGGTTTCATGCTCGCCTTCGACCAGAGCTCCACGTGGACGCAGAACGGCGGCACGCTCAACCCGGTCTGCAGCCCGCCGAACCCACGCGAGGTGAGCTTCACGGACATCGGCTGGATCGCGTCGCTCCGCGCGCAGTCGCTGGGCGTGGCGTGCTGCACGTGCACGGCGCGCTCGCGGACGTACGCGCTGCCGGGCGCGGTCGACACGGCCACCGCACGGTTGCACGGCTACTTCTACACGGCCCGCTCGACCGGCGCGACGTTCGGGGCGGGCGACGTGCGCGTCTCGCTCGTGAATGCGGGCTCGAGCATCGGCTCGCGCGTGCTGACGGCGGGGATGACGCAGGACGGCTGTGTCGGCTCGGGCGAGACGCGCTTCAACGTCACGAACGGCGCCTACTTCACGCTCCCACTCGCGATGCTCAACAGCTCGAGCTCGATCGATCACATCGAGATCGACGTCGGCGCCTACGGCTGCGGGCCGGACAACGTGAACACCGCGATCGGGATGATGGTCGTCACGCCCTGATCTGCGCGGGCCATCGACATGGCGGGGCCTTTTCGTTCGTAGGGGCCTCGTCTTGCTCGCTCCGGAACGGGCGTGCTAATCGAGGCCTGGTTTCTGGCAATGAATCGTCGTCTCGCCGCCCTCCTCGCGCTCTCGACCCTCGGGTCGATCGCGATCGCGTGCTCGGGTGAGGGCGATCATCCCGCCGCATCGGGCGATGCGCCGCGCGTGCACGGCCTGACGGAAGAAGAAGCGGCCCAGACGCTGGCCAAGATCGGCGACCACACGATCACCGTGGGCGAGTTCGCCGAAGAGATCGCGAACAAGGGGCCGTTCCTCCGCACGCGCTACAACAGCCCCGAGCGCCGCCGCGAGCTGCTCGACCAGATGGTCCGCTTCGAGCTGCTCGCGCAGGAGGCCGACGCGCGCGGCTTCGACGACGCTCCCGAGGTGCAGCGCACCCGCAAGCAGATCCTGATCCGTCGCTTCCTCAAGCAAGAGTACGAAGACCGCATCCAGCCCACGGACGTCACCGACGAGCAGGTGCAGGCGTACTACGACGCGAACCGGGCCGAGTTCCACCAGCCCGAGCAGGTGCGCATCAGCCACATCGTGTTCGCGCGCGAGGCGGATGCGACGCGCGTGCTGCGGCAGGTGCAGGCGAGCCCCAGCGACGTGCGGCTCTTCCGCCAGCTCGCCGAGCAGTTCGACACCGACCCGACGACGCACGATCGCTTCGGTGACGTGGGCTTCTTCTCTCGCCTGGAGGAGCGCCGCGCGGACGAGCCCACCGTTCCGGCCGAGGTCGCCACCGCCGCGTTCTCGATGGAGAGCATCGGCGCCGTGTTCCCGACGGTCATCCACAGCGCGCGCGGCTACGAGATCATCAAGCTGACCGGCCGTCGCGCCGCGCTCGATCGCACGCTCGAAGAGGCTTCGCGCCCGATCCGCATGCGTCTGTGGCGCGAGCGGCGCGAGCACGAGATCGAAGCGCTCGTCGAGCGCCTCACCGCCGAGGCCGACGTGGAGGAGCACCTCGATGTGCTCGATCAGATCCACATCGACGTGCCGGAAGGCGCGGTGCCCACCGTCGATCCCGTCGGACCGGTTCCACACATCGCACCGCCCGCGCCGCCATCCACGCCGCCGCCGCCCACCACCGGAGCACCGCACTGATGCGCGCGCGCTTCGCGATCGGTCTGGCTCTGCTCGCGAGCGCGATCTCGGCGCCGCTCGCCGTCTCGCACGGGCGCGCCGACGTGATCGAGCGCGTGGTCGCCGTCGTGAACGACGATGCGATCTTCCTGTCCGAGCTCCGCACCAAGGCCGCGCCGTACATGTCGCGCGCGATGGGCGCGCCGACCGAAGCGCAGCGCCTCAACGCCATCCGGCAGATCTACGCACAGGTCCTCGATCATCTGATCGATCAGCACCTCGTCGAGCAGGCCGCGACCGAAGAAGAGATCACGATCACCGACGCCGACGTCGAGAGCGCGATCGACAACGTGCGCCAGCAGTCGGGCCTCGCGCCCGCCGCGTTCTGGTCGGCGGTCGCCGAGCAGGGCTTCGGCACGGAGGCCGAGTACCGCGCCGACATCCGCTCGCAGCTGCTGCACTTCCGCTTGCTCAACGCGCGGATGGGCAGCCGCGTGAACATCACGGAAGAAGACGTTCAGCAGCACTACGAAGAGCGCGTCGCGCAGTCGCGCCGCACGTCGCACTTCGACTGCGCGCAGATCCTCTTCCCGATGGCGCCCAATCCTTCGGCGGCGGAGATCAGCCGCACGCGCCGCCAGGCCGAACAGCTGCGCGACGTGATTCGCAATGCGGACGACTTCGAAGCGGCGATGCCCGATCACGGCGGTCGCGAGCTGCACAACCTCACGCAGGGCAGCCTCGACGCGGACCTGGAAGACACGCTGCTGCATCTCGAAGAGGGCGAAGTGAGCCCGGTCGTGCGCGGCACGCGCGGCTTCTTCATCTTCCTCCTGCGCTCGCGTCGCAGCGCCGCCGAGTCGGTGCCGCCGTACGATCAGGTGCGCATGACCATCTACAACGAGATGCGTCAGGAAGCGATGCAGCACCAGGAGACGGCGCTGATGGAAGAGCTGCGCCGCGGCGCTTCGATCCAGCGCATGCTCGACGAAGAGTGAGACGTTTCGTCCTTCTGCTCTTGTTGATGGGATGCGCGCCGTCGCCGAACGACGACGTCGATGCGTCGATACCGATGGACGATGCGTTCGTCTCTCCGGCGCCCGACGCGGGCGATGGCCTGCCGCAGATCGACGATCTCTGCCGCACCGGCGACGGGGACGCGATCCTCGGGCTCGTCGCGAACGAGACGCTGACGTGCACGAGCGGCGCCGATGCGCCCGCGCTGCTCTTTCCGTCGCTGCCCGCGCTGCCCGCCGAGTACGCGGCGCTGCACGCGCTCTGCGGCCGCATGAATCCGGTCGCGAGCACACGCGACGATCTCGCCGATCCGGCGCTCGCCGCGGATCTGCGCGCGTGGATGACGAGCCTGCTCTCTCATCCCGCGCTCGTGCGCGCGTTCGCCGGCGGCCCGAGCGACGCGGACGCGCAGGTCGCGGCGCTCGAGGCCGCATGGCTCCCGCAGAACGGCTTCGAGCACGTCTTCTGCGGCGAGCTCGATCCCACCGGCGGCGTGTGGGGCCTACACATGTGGTCCGAGTGGGCGCTCGCCGAGGCCGAGGGCCGCGCGAACTACCAGTGCACGATCGCTGCGCTCGATCGCCACGAGGTCGTGACGATGCGCTACCAGTGGATGCCCGAGGGCCGCACCGCGTTCGCGGACAAGCCCGTCGGTAGCTTCCAGGTCGGCCTCTCGCCCGCGTGCATGCTCGCGCTCGGCTATCTCGCCATCCAGCGCAACGTGCAGTCGACCGCGGGATCGAGCGCTTCGTTCCACGCACGCATGTACGACGAAGAGGTCGGCTTCAGCTTCGTCCCGCAGGACGGCGCGATCGTCACGATGTTCGCGACCGAGCAGTGAGCGTGGCGCTGCTTGCCGCGCGCACGACGATCCGAAGCGATCAGAGGTCGCAGTGGAAAGCCCACGCTCATGCTCACCGTCGGCTCGCTCACGTACTGGGCCAGTCGGCGCCCGCTTCAAGCCGTGGTCGGCGTCTCGGGCGACTCGACGCGCCCGCTCCAGAGCATCCACGCAGCGACGTAGGCCCAGAGGCCGAAGATGCGCTCGACGAGCACGACGAAGTCGGTGTCCGCGGCGCCGTGGCCCATCGCCGACGCGAGCAGCGAGCCGACGCCGCGCGCCGCGCCCACGCCGACGACGAGGTGCCCGACGACGATCGCGACGATGGGGCCCAGCGCGGCGAGCGCGCCGACTGCGCCGACGACCTTCATCTGCGGACCGCGATGGAGGAATGCCACCGACCAGAAGAGCACGGCGAGCAGCAAGAACGCCGACTCGAGCAAGAGGTAGCGGCCGAGCACGCCCGCATCGACGCCGAGCGCCACCTGGATCTTGGTGCTGGCGGCGATGGCGAAGCAGAGGAGCGCCGCGCGGTTGAGCGGCTTGCGCAGGCCCATCTCGTCGGAGAGCGCCCACACCGCGAACGCGGCGATCGCGAGCGTCAGGATGCGCAGCGGTGCGAGCGCGAGCGTGGTGTGCGTGAGGACGAGCGTCGCGAAGGCGCCGACCACGAGCGTGACGGAGCCGACGCGGGCGTTGGTGCTGACGATCGGGCGAGCGGGGGAGGAGCCTTCCATGACCGAGAGGGTACCTCGCAGCCCGAGATCCGTCCGCCGTGGCTCGTCGTTCGGCACGTGATCCGCGTGCCTCGACGCGTCGAGCTCAGGGGTCGACCGCGACCGTGATCGTGTCGCTGAGCCCGAAGACGTTCGCGCTGAGCATCGTCGTCCCAGCACGGTTTCCGGTGAGCGTGATGTGCGCCGGCGTCGGGAACGCGAAGAAGGTGGCGCTGGTCGCGGGGACGAAGGTGGCCACGGCGATCGTCGAGTCGATCGCCAGCGTCGGAACGCTCGAGTAAGCGAGCGAGTCTTCCGCCGCGTCGCGGACGTCGAGGCCCAGCGTGACCGACGTGCCGGCGAGCACGTGCACCGTCGCATGGAGCGGTGCTCCGATCGCCGGGCTCAGGATGACGACGTGGTCTGGTGACTCCACCCAGAGATCGAGCGTGTCGCTCGCCCCGCCCAACGTCGCGGCGAGCTGACCATGACCGACGCCGACTGCGTTCATCGTCGCGCTCGTGCAGCCGAGCACCGTGACTCCCGAGACGGTGACGACGGCAGGGGTGTTCGATGCGAGAGTGCCCGTGCTCGCTCCGTTGCACAGTGGCTCGGTCGCGAAGCCGGACGGCGATCCCACCATGACCGTGAACGCGTCGCCCAGCGCCAGCGGTCCGGGCTGACTGAACGTCAACACGTGCGACTGCCCGTTGGACTGGTAGACGCATCCGCCCACGACGAACAACGCGAAGGCCAAGAACCTCACGGATCACCGACCACGCCCGCGTCGCTCGTGACGTCGCTCGTGAACAGGCAGGCGCCGAGCTCGCAGGTGGTTCCGCTCGGGCAAGCGACGCCAGCGTCGCCCGCGCACGTCAGCCAACAATCGCGCGTCGCAGCGCAGTAGGTGCCAGCGCCGAACTCGCGCGTGCAGTCGTCGTCGATCGCGCAGTACCGACTGCAGAATCCCCCGAGCGAGCAATGAAACCCGGCAGGACACGAGGGCGAGGTCGATTGGCAGCGACTGTAGAACGTCGGCGCCTGGCGGCATCCAGCGCACAGCACGAGGACGATCGCCACGACCCGAGCCATGATCGACGATAGCACCCGCGTGGCGTTGCGACCGTGAACGAGCCGCAAGAGGCGCCCACTCGCGGTCGCCATCGACGACACGTCGATCTGCTGGAGCACTGCAGGCGTCGGGGACGACTTCGTCGGCTCGCGCCGCCCCCGCCACGCGGCGAACGTCGGCAGTCGACTGCGGGCTGTGTCACTGGACGGGGTCGGTCGGCGCTGGGTCGGCGTGCCGCGCGAGCCATTGCTCCCGAGCTTCGGCGGCGCGCTGAGCGTCGGCGCGTCGCTGCGCGATGACCCAGCTGTTGTCGACGTTCGCGTTGGAGTCGTCGTCGGTGCCGCGCGCGAACGCGGCGCAGCCCGTGAGGGTGACCGAGACGATCAGGACGAGGCTCACGATGGTGCGGCTCATGTTCGTATCTCCTCGGGTGAAGTACGTCGGAGCGGCGCAGCGTGCCTCGCGGTCTTGCACTTCCTTACCAACGCTGACGGCGGCTCACGCGCGCCGGTTCGAGGCGGGAGGGGATTTCCCTCCGGAGGACGGCGGGAACCGGTCCGGGAACGGAATTCCCTTCTGCAAAGCGGAGGAAGAGATCTCGGGAAGGGAATTCCCTTCCCGAATTTGGTTTGCCGGAAATTCTGAAGGGAATTCCCTTCTGCAAAGCGGAGGAAGAGATTTCGGGAAGGGAATTCCCTTCCGGAAACGAGATCTCTCGTTCGGGGAAGAGATGACGGTTCCCCGAGGTGCGGCCACGATTTCCGCCGCCGTCCGTCGGTGCGACGGCCGTCAGCTTCGTCGCGCTGCGCTTCTTCTTGCGCTCCACCACGTCCGAGCGGAGACGCATCGTCGCATCAGGTCGGCTCGGTGGGCGGCGCGTTGCCGTTCGTGGTGCAGGAGACGGCCGGCGTGCACGTCGAGTCGCAGTCGGTCGAGCTCCCGCACGAGAGGCCGCAGCCGGCGCCGCAGGTCTCGTGGCACGACGACGTCGCGTCGCCGCACCAGCTGTTGCAGCCGCCGGGACAGGCCGAGATCGCGCAGTGCGCGCCCGGCGCCGTGCAGACCTGATTGCAGCCGCCGCTCGTGCATGCGCCGGTGCACGTCGCGCCTTCGTCGCACCAAGTCCCGCAGCCACCGGCACACGTCCAGTTGCAGCTCGCGCCGGCGCGACAAGTCGTCTGGCATCCACCGACCGAACAGTCGACGTCGCAGTGGGCGCCGGCCGCGCAATCGATCCGGCAGCCGCCTGCGGGACAGCTCATGGCGCAGTGCGCGCCCGCGGGGCACGTGCACGTCGTGCCCATCGTGCAGACGACGTTCGTCGCACCGGCATCGATCGAGACGAACGCATCGGGAGGACTGAATGCATCCGGAGCAACGAACGCGTCGTTCGCCGTGAACACGTCATCCGTCGTGGGCGCATCGTGGGGCGCGAGTGCGTCCAGCAGCGCATCGGGCGCGGCGAACGCGTCGATCGCGACGCGCGCATCGGTGCCGGCGTCGCTGCCTGCGGCGCCTGCATCCCCTGGTGCGGTCCCGTCGCCGCATCCGAGGACCAGAGAAGAAGAGAGAGCCCACAGAGCGACCGTTCGACGCATTCCCCATCGTAGAGGTCTGCGGAATGGACGTCGATCTCTTCTGCCGTTCGCGTCGCCGGGTCGCGGCTTCGGCGCTGTGGTTACGCGTTACCGCACCGCGTCGGCACAGCGGAACCCGAGGTGAGGTCTCGCCGCGTCGGGCAGTGAGTTGGCGCGGTCGGCCGATCGCTCCTCGAACGTCTGGTACTCGAGGTAGCCGCCGCCGCGGATGATGCGCGCCGTGCCCGTGGCTGGACCGGTCGGGCTGACACGGGTGCTCGACGAGTAGTACGACGCGTACCAGTCGGCGGTCCACTCCCAGACGTTGCCGGCCATGTCCAGCAAGCCGAATGGGCTCGCGCCTACTGGGAACGATCCCACCGCGCAGGTGCCCTCGATGTAGCGGCGCCAGCAGAGCTGGGTGGCCGGGGCGGCATCGCCCCAGGGATAGCTCCGACCGTCGCTGCCGCGTGCGGCGTACTCCCACTCCGCTTCGGTCGGCAGCCGGGCCGCGCGCCAGCGACAGAAGGCGTCAGCGGCGGACCAGCTCACGCAGTTCGCGGGATGGTCCTGCCGATCGGCGGTGTCTGCGTTGCACAGCATCGAGCTAGCGCGCGCCGAGCAGGCGCCGGCGCCCTGGCACGCGGCGTATGCGCCGACAGTCACCTCGGTGATGTCCATGCAGAAGGCGTGCATCTGCACATGGACCTGTGGACGCTCGTCGTACTCGCCGACATCGTCGAGCGAGCCCATCAAGAACGTACCGGCGGGAATCGACGCCATCCCCGCGGCGCAGGGCGCGATCGGCGCGGCGTCGCCGGTCAACGTTGCGGGCGGCGGCGCCGTGGCCAATGCGCGCGCAGGAGGCGCAGCGCGCGTCGCGCTCACGCACGAGAGCAGCAACAGCATGACGGCGACGTGGGGGAATCGCAAAATCCACCGCAGAGCGTAGCCCACTTGAACAGCCACTTCGGCCACGGTCCGAGGATACGCGCGCGGGCCCGAGCGTCGCGTTCTCGGGGCGATTTCGGTTCACGCCCGTCTCTTGGAGTCGGAGTGGACGGACCGTGCGTCGCGGCACGCGCGCGCGTTCAAGGGAAGTCGAAGGTCTCGTGCGGCTCGGGTACCCCGCGACGTCGTTGTCCCGAGCCGGTGCCATCCCGCTCACGTTCGGATTCCAAACCGTGACCGCGCCGCCGTCGGGGAGCGGGATCGGCGCCCCACCATCGAGGCCGGCGTCGGCAGCTACTTGAGCGGACGGAACTTCAGCGGCTTGGCGACGTTCTTCACGGCCGCCTCGCGCTCCTCGCCGAACTCTTCGGGCTTGCCCATCGCTTCGACGAAGCGGTCCATGCAGAGGATCTCGCCGCCCTTGGCCTGACCCTGCAGGCGCGCGGTGTTGTTCATCCCGGCCGAGAAGCCGGTGAAGTCCGCGTCGGGGCCGAACATGCCGACGAAGAGCGGCGCGTAGTTGAGCCCGGTCGCGACGTCGACCGGCTCGCCGACGAGCTCGGGCAGCGCCTCGTGCGCCGAGAGCGAGCGCGTGAACTCGCGGATCTGACGCGCCGCGAGCGCAGCGCGTCGACAGAGCTCGGCCGGATCGTGCTCGTGGAAAGGCGGCCCCCAGATCCCGATCACGCAGTCGCCGACCATCTTGTCGAACACGCCGCCGGTCTCCCAGAGGATCTCGACCACGCGCGCGCTCCACGTGTCGACGAGGCGGCCGATGGCCTCGGGATGCACGAGAACCTGCTCGCTCAACCGCGTGAAGCCGCTGATGTCGGCGAACATGATCGCGCACGTCTTCTCGCGCGCCGAGAGGTACTTCTCGGTGTAGTCCTCTTCGTGCAGCAGCCGCTCGCACACGTCCTTCGGGAAGCCGGTGCTGAGGCCCTTCCACTCGCGGTTGAAATCGACGATGCGCTGACGGAGCGAGTCCGCGAATCGATCGAGCAGATCGCGATCGAACGTGTTGAACTCGCCGCGACGGCTCGTGACGATCACGCGGCCGATCACGCGCGCGCTGCGGATGCCGGTGATCATCACCTCTTCGCGGAAGCGGCGGATGCCGAAGCGCTCGCGCACGTCCTCGTCGTCGCCCGCCATCAGACGGAACGCGTTGCTGCGAAGGAACGCATCCACGTCGCCGTCGGTGCGCACGCTCGAGTCGTGCACGACCTCGCGGTTCTTCAGGACCTTGTAGCGGAGCGAGCTGCCCGAGACGTCGTCCTCGTGGCGGAACACGAGGATCATGTCTTCGAACGGAATGTTCTGGCGCAGCACCTCGAGCGCACGCGCGAGACCGGAGTCGAGCACCGGATCACGCAGCGCTTCGCTCATCGCCGTCGTGAGCATCGCCTTCTTGCGCGAGACCGCGATCGACGCGAGGTGGTTGTCGATCTCTTCCGAGAACGTGTGCAAGAGGCCGACGAGACGCGAGCGCGCAGCCTCGTCGCTCGCCGACGGAACGAAGAACGCGACCGCACCGAAGGGCTCGCCGGCGACGTCGAGCGATTGCGCGACGAGCGTTCCTGCGGCGCCGCTCGCCATCGTCACCTCGCGCACGAGCGGATCGTTCGTCTCCAGCGCCTGCGCGATCGCGTCGGCGCTCATCGGCAGCTCGCCGTCTTCGCCGGTCGCGTGCACGAAGTCGTGCAGCGAGAGCGACTCGTCGTACGTGCGCATCACCGCGATGGTCGCGCCCGTTCGCGCGCAGAGCGCCGGCAGCACGAGCCGCAGCGTGTGATCGACGGGCAAGCGATCGCGGATCGCGATCTCGGCGAGATCATCGATCTCGTCGTTCAGCTCCCAGCGCTCTCGGAGCAGGCCGACCTCGCGCTCGAGCTCGGCGATTCGTCGTTGCAGGACCTCGGGCGATTGCGAATCCGTCATCGGGAGCGAGATAGTAACGCGTCCGTTCGCGCGTGGGCGTGCCGCGTGCGGACATTGGCCCAGCGTGGCTCGCGCCGCGGACGCGATTGGTCTCTGGCGGCCTGGGGCGACGCGAACCAGGATCGTGGCCCATGACGAGCGACACCGTGGCCGACGCGAAGCTCACTCCGAAGGTGCTCGCGGCGCTCGCGTCGGTCTATCTGATCTGGAGCTCGACGTACTTCGCGATCCGCGTCGCGGTGCAGACGTTGCCGCCGTTCCTCACGGCGGGCTGCCGATACTTGTTCGCCGGCGTCGTGCTCATGGCGTGGGCGCGCTGGCGCGGCGAGAGGGTGCCGCCCGCGCGCGCGTGGATCGGATCGGCCGTCGTCGCGCTCCTCTTCTTCGTCGTCGGCAACGGGTTCGTCGCGCTCGCGTCGGTGCACATCGGCTCGGGCGTGATCGCGGTCGTATGCGCGATGATGCCGCTCTGGGGCGCGGTGATGATGCCGTTGATCGGCGAGCGCACCTCGCCGCGCGAGTGGGCGGGGCTCGCGGTCGGCTTCGTCGGCGTGCTCGTGCTCGCGCTCGGCGACGATCTGCGCGCCGATCCGGCCGCGGCGACTCTGCTCATGCTCGCGCCGATCGGCTGGGCGATGGGCTCGCTGCTCGTGAAGAAGCTCGACGTCGGTCGCGGCGCGATGGGCTCGGCGATGCAGATGGTCGCGGGTGGCGCGCTCACGCTGCTCGTGTCGCGCGGCATCGGCGAGCCGATCCCGGATCACGTCGAGCCGCGCGCGGCGTTCGCGGTCGGCTATCTGATCACGCTCGGCTCGCTCGTGGGGCTCACGGCGTACAACTATCTGCTCGTGCATGCGCGGCCGGCGATCGCGATGAGCTACGCGTACGTGAACCCGGTGCTCGCGGTGTTCCTCGGCGCGGCGCTCGGAGGCGAGCACGTGAGCCCGCGCGTCGGCATCGCGATCCTGCTCATCCTGCCCGCGGTGGTGGTGATCCTCATGCGGCCACGGCGCACGGCACAGCGGGTCACGGCGCCCCAGCCCGAGCCCTGAGGCAGCCGTTTCTTTGACGCGGGTGGTCGGGCCTTTCGACCATTCGTTTCATGGGAAAGCGCACGTCTTGGATGCTCGCGCTCGCTCTGATGGGGCTCGCCTCACCGGCGCGCGCCGATCTGACGGTATCGTTCGCGACGGATGGCCCGGCGCCAGTGCTCTCGGCGACGGTCGTTCGAGATTCGTCTTCGTCCTCGTCGTCTCCCGCTCCCGCTCCCGCTCCCGCTCCCGCGCCCATCGAAGCCCGCTTCGTCCGCGTCGGCGACGGCAGCGGTGAGACCGCGACCCTCACGCTCCAGGGCGCGAACGGCGAGCCCGGCGCCGATGCGCTCGAGCGCCTCTCGATCCTCGCGCGCCCGCGCGGCGTCGATGCGCCGTCGTCGGTCGATCACGCCGATCCCGACTTCGTGGCGCCCGAGATCCGGCGCCTGCACGCGGGCCTTCTCCCGCTGCTCGCGCGCCTGTCCGAGCACTTCCCGGCGCGCGCGATCGAGATCGTGAGCGGCTATCGCCCCGGCGCGCGCGAAGGCAGCCGTCACCGCTTCGGCCGCGCGCTCGATCTCCGTGTCGAAGGCGTGGCGATCGACGACGTGCGCGCGTTCCTCGACGCCGAGCCCAACACCGGCGTCGGCCTCTATCCGACGAGCGGCTTCGTCCACCTCGACGTGCGCAGCGAGCGCGTGCGTTGGGTCGACGAGAGCGGGCCGGGCGAGACGCCCCGCGTGGTCGTGACCGAGGTCGCCGGCCGCGCGCCGAGCCCTGCGCGCGCGCCGACGCCGCCTCCCGCCGAGCCCGATGCCGCTGCGATCGAAGCGGCGATGCGCGCGGCCGACGAGATCACGCTCGACTTCGCGATGCCCTGATCTTCAGGCGGGATCGATCACGCGCCCCGCGAACAGGATGGCGCCCGTGCTCGGCTCGCGCAGGAAGAACAGGAAGGGGTGGCTCGCGTCGAACACTGGCGGCGGTGCCGGCTGCACCATCGCGGCCGTCTCCATCATGACGATGCCCGTCGCGGCGGCCGCCTCGGTGCCTTCTTCGTTCAGCTCGACGAACACGCGATGGAACACGTCGCTGATCTGCAGCGAGGCGCCGCCGGGCGCGCTCATGCCGCTGAAGTCGGCGCCGCCCGAGAACGCAGGCCCCATCCCCAACTGGATCAGCGGCGCCGTGAGCGCGACCACGTCCGTCTCGATGCGGAAGCGCGGCAGGTGCACCTCGGTACGATCGTTCGGCTGCACGCGCGACGCCCAACGCTGCACCGTCGCGTCGTCGAGGCGCGACTCGACCGACGCGAGGCCGTCGCGATCGCGCGGCAGCACGAAGAGCATCGAGAGGTCGCCGCCTTCGTACGGTAGCTCGAGCAGCTGCACGCCGTCGTCCTCGCCGTAGGCGCCACCCTCGCGCGCCATCGTCCGCACCGCGTGATCGCTCGCCCCAGCGTGGAACGGTCGATCGGTCGTGAGGCTCGGATCGAAGGGCTGCTGCCAAGGGCCGTGGAAGTAGACGGCGTTCACGAGCACGAGCCTCGCGCCGTCGACCGATCCGGGCGGCAGCAGCTCGCGGATGCGCGCGTGCGTGCGATCGGAGACCCAGCCGTTGATGAGCGTCCGTGCGGCGTCTCCGTTCGAGAAGTCGACGCGCTGGAGCTCGGCGCCCATCTCGTCGCGCGTGGCGGCGAGATAGGCATCCGAGAACGCGTGGCGCTCGGCGCCGAAGAGACGGTTGGCCACGGCGAGCTCGTAGGCCGTGTGGCTCGGGTCGTTCCAGCCGCGCACCAGCGATCCGGCGGCGCGCATCGTGTCGTCGGGTGACGACGCGATGTGCATCGTGGACGCCATCGCCGTCGCGGTCGCACCGCGCGCGCCGCCGTAGGTCATCGCGAGCGCCGTCGAGATGCTCGCGGGCGAGATCGCGAAGCTCTGCGTGCCATGCTCGGCGCGCAGCGCTTCCCAGAGATCGAGGCCGAGCTCGTTCGATGCGGACGCGAACGCATGCGCGTCGTTGGCGTCGACCGCGGCGTGCGCGGTCGGATGGACCACGGTGGGCGTGCTCGAGGCGGCGCTGCCGCAGGCGGTCGTCAGGGCGAGGATCAGACCCAGGAGTCGCGAACGCTGCATGTCTCTCTAGACGGTCGAGACGGGCGTTCGGTTCAACGAACGGATCGCGCCGCCGCCGAGCGCGCCGACGAAGGCGAGCACCGGGAGCGACCACGCGACGAGCGCGGGAGCGTCCGCAGGCGCCTGCATCGCCGAGAGCACGCCGGAGAGCGCGGCGACGACGGCGACGGAGACGACGACCTGCCACCGGTGCGTGATCGCATGCGCGGCGACGAAGCCGCCGAGCACGGAAGCGCCGAACGTGAAGGCGAGCGCGCCGGAGAGCAGCGTGCGGCCGATCGGCAGAGGCGCGCCGTCCGGGGCGACGAGCCAGGTCGCGAGCGCGAGCTGGCCGAGGAACGAGACGAGCAGCGTGATGGCGATGCCGACGACGGCGGCGAGAGCGGGGCGCATCTGCGCGCGAGTATGGGCGAGGGCGGGAGTGCGGGCGAGAGCGAGGGCGAGGGCGAGGGCGAGGGGGAAGTGATATGCGTTGCGCGTGCGCTCGATCGGGATGATCACGCTCCTTCTCTCGCTCGCGTGCTCGGGCCCGCGTCAGGACGTGCCCTCGCATCCGTCGTCAGCTCGCACCGAGCACGTCGAGCCCGCGCCCACGACGAGCGTCGCCGACGTGCCGCCGCTGCCGCCGTCGATCTATCCGGCCCCCGCGCGCCTGGTCGCGATCGGCGACGTGCACGGCGATCTCGACGCGTTCCAGAGCGCGCTGCGCGCGGGCTCCGCGATCGATGCCGACGGCCACTGGAACGGTGGCGCGCTCTTCGTCGTCCAAACCGGAGACCTGCTCGATCGCGGCGATCAAGAGCGCGAGATCCTCGACTTCGTCGACGTGCTCCAGGGCGAAGCGCTCGCGGCCGGTGGTCGCGTGCTCGCGCTCAACGGCAACCACGAGCTGATGAACGCGCAGGGCGACTTTCGCTACGTGACACCGGGCGGCTACCACGACTTCGACTCGCTGCGGAGCGACGCGCACGGATCGCTGTACGAAGGGCTGCCACCGAACGTGCTCGGACGCGTCGTCGCGTTCCATCCCGGCGGGCCCTATGCGCGCATGCTCGCGACGCATCCCACGCTGGTCGTCGTCGGGGACACGGTGCTCGTGCACGGCGGCGCGCTCGCGCGCTACCTCGCGGCCGACGCGATCGACACCATCAACCGCGATGCGCGCGCGTTCCTGCTCGGACGAGCGCCGCTCAGCGGAGCGCTCGAGTCGCCGGAGGGCCCCGTCTGGTACCGCGGGTTCGCGCAGCCCGACGATCCCGAGATGTGCGCGCGTCTCGACGACGCTCTCGCGGCCGCGCACGCGCATCGCATGGTCGTCGGCCACACGGTGCAGGACGCAGGCATCACGTCGGGGTGCGACGGCCACGTGTTCCGCATCGACGTCGGCCTGGCGCGCGTCTACGGCGGGCCCATCCAGGTGCTCGAGATCACGGCGAGCGGCACGCGCGTGATCAGCGGCACCCGCTGATCAGTTCACTCTCAGCTCGATGATCGCCATGAGCTGCCAGACCTCGCGCAGCTCCGCGGGGCTGCGGAAGTCGCCCGTCCACGCGTAGACCGCCGAGCGGGCCGACCCGCGATCGACGTGCAGCGCGATGAGCCCGAGATCGATCGGCCACGTCGGATCCAGATCGAACACCTCGGTCAGGCGCCACTTCATCTGAACCATTTCCACGAGCTCGACGCCGAACGCGCCGTCGAACGCATCGACCGCCGGGATCGCGAGCACGCGCGCGTGGAAGATCACCAGGCGCAACGTCTGCCAGATATCGAGACCGCCCGCGCCGCCGATGGCGAACGAGTAGGGCAGCTGCTCGACGTCGTACACGCCGTTGTGACGCGTGATGACCGTGAGCGAGCCAGCGAGAGGAGAGACCGTCAGTGCGATGCGGAACGGGACCTCGTGGGTGGGCTGCAGCAAGTCGTACCGAAGCGACGGCATGCCGTCGAACTGTTGATAGAAGTGAAGCGGCGTCAGCACGTGATCGTTGGCGGCGCCCATCAGCACGAACGAGAGTCGATCGTCGAGACCGACCTCGAACTCGTCGACCATGTGCTCGTCGGCGCTCGGTCGCTCGACGCCCGTGTCGTTGGGGACGACGCTGCCGAAGAAGCGATTGAACACGATCGCGACCTCGGTCATCCCCGACCAGAGCTGCGCGCCCGGCCGGCCGAGCGGCGCGTGCCACGGCGGATCGCGATCGTTGGCGACGTCGATCGCGTCGTCGACCTGGACCACGAACGTCTGGTGCTGCGCCTCGGCCAGCTCACGGTCTGTCTGGGCGAGCACCGGCCTCACGCCGGCGCCCCAGAGCGCGACGGTCAGCGCGAGCGCGGACCGCCCAAATGGGCCGAAGGACATCTACCGTCGACGGAGCAGTGGACGTGCCGGGAAATACTTCGCGATTCGCGAGATCGATCGCCGCGATTCGCCGCGGGTGGGCGGAGGTACGAGCCGCGCCGCTCACTGCGACATCGGTTGATGCCCGAGCCGGACGCGGATCCCCGGATGTCGCGCGGCGAGAGCGCGCAGTCGCGCGAGAGTCGCGACATTGCCGTCATGGTCTTCCGTGAACTCGCCGGGTGGGACGTCGTGCTCCCAGCCCCACGCGGTGTGCGACACGTCGCCGACGTAGAGGATGGGGCCCGTCGTGGTGCGGGCGACGAACGCGACGCTGCCGCGCGTGTGTCCTGCGGCCGGCAGCACCCAGAGCGAGCCGTCGCCGAGCACGTCGATCACGGCATCGGGATCCCGCCCGAACGACCACTCTTCGAGAGGATGCCCTTCGAGCGCGCGATCGATGCTCGGCTGCGTGAGCAGATCGAAGGCGTTGCGTCCTTCCAGATCGCCCGCGCCGAGCACGACCGGAACGCCCGACGGAACGTCGGCGAGACCGGAGACGTGATCGAGATGCAGATGCGTGAGCAGGACCGCGCTCACCGTCAGGTGGTGATCGGCGAGGTAGATCCTGGTGTCGTCGTGCACGTGCATCGCATCGAGATGGCCGAGGCTCGCGACGAGCCCGCGCACCGCCGCGTGATCCGGATCGGCCGAGAGCGCGTGCTCGACGCCGGTGTCGATCAGGTAGGTCCCGAGCGTCGGATGCTCGATCACGTGCATGTAGATCTGGATGGGCTCCATGCCAGGCGCGAGCCCGGCCTGGACGGCGCGCGGATCGGAGAGGTCGATCAGACCCGCGCGGTCGACGGACCAGTCGGCGCCGACGACCGTGGTCGCTGTGATCGGGCCCGGCACGTCGAGGACCGCCTCCATCGCGGCGAGCGTCGTGAGGTGGCCGCGGGGGCTCGGTGACGCGTGGCGGGTCGAGGCGGGCCAGCCCACGAGGACGAGCGCGAGAGCGAGGGCGAGAGCGATGAGAGCGAGAGCGACAGCGCGGCGTTTCATGCACAGAACGTGGTGCATGCGTGGGCGTATGTGGAGTGCCTGAAAACGAATGCTACCATGCGACAATGGATATCTCTTGGGACGACGCGCGGCTCTTTCTCGCCATCGCCGAGGCCGGCAGCGTGAGCGCGGCGGCCAAGCGCTTGAAGCTCACGCAGCCGACGGCGAGCCGGCGTCTCGCATCGCTCGAGCGCACGCTGGGCGAGCCGGTGTTCGTACGCAGCGTCGCCGGTGTGACGCCGACCGCGTTCGGTCAGCGGCTCGTGGAGCCGGCGCGGCGCATGGCGGAGTGGTCGGCCGAGCTCCAGCGCACCGCCGAGCGCGCGGAGACGGCGATCGAAGGCCTCGTGCGGATCACGGCGCCGCCTGGGCTCGCGTTCGAGGTCGGCGTTCCGTTCGCGGCCGAGCTGCATGCGGAGATGCCGCGCGTGCGCATCGAGCTCGTCTCGACCGTGCGCAACGTCGATCTCGCGCGACGCGAGGCGGATCTCGCGCTCCGCTTCCAGTCGGTCGGACAGCGCGACCTCGCCGTGCTGCACTCGATCGACGTCGACGTCGTCCCGTTCGCTGCGTCGTCGATCGCGCGCTCGCTGCCGAAGCATACGACCGTGAAGGACGTGCCGTGGATCGGCTGGGCGCCGCCGCTCGACGAGGTGCCGCCGAGCCCGCAGCTCGCGCGCTTGCTCGGCGGCGCGCCGTACGCGTTCACGGCCGACGACTATCTCGTGCAGATGCGCGCGGCCGAGCTCGGGCTCGGCGCGATCCTGCTCGCGCGCATGCGTCACCGCTTCCGCACGAGCCCGCTCGTCGAGCTGAAGCTCGCGGGCATGCCGCCGCTGCGGGCATCGTTCCATCTCGTCGCAGCCAAGAGCGCGCTCGACGTGCCACGCGTGCGCGCCGTCGCCGATCGTCTCGAGCGCGAGCTGAAGCGCATCGAGACGCGTCGACGGAAGTGATCAGGCGAGGTCGAAGAGCAAGAGCTCGCTCGGCGTCGAAGCCTCGATCACGAGCTTCTCTTCGTTCGAGATCGAAGCGCCGTCACCGCCCTTCAGCGTCTTGCCGTTCACGGTGATCGTTCCGCGCACGAGCTGGATCCACGCGTGGCGACCGCTGGCGAGCGTGTGCTCGACGCGATCGTTCGGCGCGAGAAGCGATGCGTAGAGCGAGACGTCCTGGTGGATGACGATCGAGCCGTCACGGCCGTCGCGCGAGCCGACGAGGCGGAGCTTGCCCTGCCGCTCCTGCGCGTCGAAGTGCTTCTGCTCGTAGCCTGGTGCCAGACGCGGCGTGTCGGGATGGATCCAGATCTGGAGGAAGTGCACGCCGTCGGTGCGCGAGGCGTTCTCTTCGCTGTGATGGATGCCGCTGCCCGCCGTCATGCGCTGGATGTCGCCGGGGCGGATGACCGAGCCGGTGCCCGTCGAGTCCTGGTGCGCGAGGGCGCCTTCGATCACGTACGAGACGATCTCCATCTCGCGGTGACCGTGCGTCGGGAAGCCGCCGCGCGGTGCGACGCGATCTTCGTTGAGCACGCGGAGCGAGCGAAAGCCCATGTGCTCCGGGTGGTGATAGCCCGCGAACGAGAAGGTGTGCTTCGAGTCGAGCCAGCCGTGATCGGCTGCGCCGCGATCGTCCGAACGTCGAATCGTGATCATGGACCAAGCATGCTCATCGCCGGGCGAGGTTGCACCGGGAGAACGATGGAACGAGGGCGTTGCGCGAGGTGAACGGTCAGCCGAAGACGAAGTGGAACATCCCGAGGAGGCACACGCCGCCGAGCACGAGGACACCGAAGAGCACGAGCTTCACGGCGCCGATGCCGAGGAGCGTGAGGCCACCACCGACGAGCTCGTCGACTCCGCCAGCGCGCGAGGGAAGGATGACGGTGGGCGGTGGCGCGGCGGCTTGCTTGGCGCCGTCGACGCGCGCGAACGGGAGACCGCTCGATGCCGGGCCGAGCTGCGTCGCGGGGAGGGCGGGCGTGGAGGAGAGGTTGCTGCACGTCGGACAACGCACGGACGCGCCCGGCGGCGCGGCCGGAAGAACGGAGGAGCAGAACGTGCAGAAGGCCACGCGAGGAGCTTGAGCGAGAGCGAGACCGAGGGCGAGGGGGCGCGGGCGCGGCAGCGAGTCCCGTGTAGACTCCCGCCCGCATGAGCTTCTGTTCTAGCTGTGGGGCACAGAACACGGACGACGCCCGCTTCTGCAACAAGTGCGGCACGCAGATGGCGATCGGGACGACCGCACCGTCGCAGGCAGGCAGCGCGCCCTCCGCGCCAGCGCCGATGAACACCGGCGGCACCGTCACGCTCGCCGGCATCGGCATCCAGTCGCCGAGCAAGACGTATGCGATCCTCGGTGGAGGCGCGGCTCTGTTCCTCGCGCTCGGCGCTCTCATCGCTTACGTCGGGATGCACGCTGGCGGCTCGCCGCCGAGCACCACCACGGCCGTCGCCGATGGGACCGATCCCGGTGGCGACGCGATTCCCGCAGGGGTCGACGTGCCCGAGGACGACTTCGTGATGTCGGGCGGCGCGCGCGTCGTGAAGCGCGGGCCCTCCGCCGGCGGGACGACGCCGCCCAGCAGCGGCACCACGCCCCCGACCAGCGGCACGACACCGGTCAGCACCACGGCATCGGGCCACACGCCCACGCCTCCCGCGACGCGCACGACGAGCGGAAGTCACGCGGGCTCGACCGGCACGACCGGCGGAGGCACGACCGCCGGCACCACGCACGGCACCACGCCGATCGATCCGCCGCCCAGCACGACCGGCGGCGGTACCGCGAGCACGGGCGGCACCACACCGCCTCCTTCGTCGGCGGTCGATTGGGACTCGATGGCCGGCACCGTTCCGGGTGACGGCCAGGACGAGCCCGACTACCAGCTGCAGATGTACAGCACGCAGGTGCGTCGCTTCATTCGCCAGTATCTGCTGCCGCAGTCGACCTCGTGCTTCGAGCACGCCTCGGCCACGTCGCGCGATGCGGTGCGCGGTACCGTCGCCATCGGCTTCGACATCGATGCGCGCGGTCACGCGCAGAGCGCGAGCATCGATCGCAACACGACCGGCGTCGACTCTCTCGCGCGCTGCCTCCAGAACAACGTGAACAGCTGGCAGCTGCCACCACCACCGGCAGGCACGGCGCCCATCTCCATGCAGATGCCGTTCACGCGCTGAGCGAACGTGCGCCTCGCCCTCGCTCTCGCGCTCCTCGTGATCGCCGCTCCCGCCTCCGCGCAGAACGGGGACGGCGTGTACGGTCGCCTCGACGGCGATCTCACGCTGTCGGCGGGCGTGATGGGCGGCGCCGTGTCCAACGATCGCGTCCATCCAACGTGGACCGGATCCGTCTCGCTCGAGCTGCGCGCGCGCATCCTCGACTCGGGCGGCTTGTTCGCGATCGGCGAGTGGCGTCCCGAGGGCGACTCGCGCGCGATCGTCGGCGTCGATCTGCGACCGTTCTTCCTGCCGCGCTTCCTGCTCGGGCTCGAGACGGGATCGCAGTGGTTCGATCTGCTCTTCGATTCCATCGGTCTCGACCTCGGCGCCGCCATCGGCCCGTTCGATCACGACGCGGGCGTCGCGCTCGCGATCGGCTTCGGCGTCGACGTCCCGCTCTTTCTCCCCGAGCGAACGAGCGGGGGCGTCTTCCTCCGGCTCGGAGGTCGCTACGTGACCGCGTCGGCCCTGGATCAGGCGGCGCCCCGCAACGGGACGAGCGATTGGGTCTTGCTGGCAGGCCTCGATTTCCGGGCGCTCGTGGGCACCGGGCTGCCGGGCTGGTCGGGACCACGGTACCGGCCTCCCGTTCCCGACGAGGAGTGATCTCTTCGAGATCGTGAGGATTCACCGGCCGTCGAGTGGCCTTTTGTCGGGTTCTTCTCTATCGTCCCGGATGGAGCCACGCTCCGCTTTGCCTTTCTCCGTCCAGTGCACTGGAGCCGTCATGTCTCGTAGCTCAAGCGTCCTCTTCGCCTCGCTCGCGATCAGCGTGCTCGTCCTCGGCTGTGGCCGCTCGGAGCTGCGCGGCGAGCCGACCGACAACATGGACGCCGGGCCGACCCCGATGGTCGACGCCGCGCTCGACACGGGCCGCGACGTCGGCACCGACACGAGCGTGCCGCCGGTCGACATGGGCCACGACGCGCCGGCTCCGTTCTGCGGCGATCGCCTCTGCAACACGACCGAGACGTGCACGACGTGCCCGATGGACTGCGGCATGTGCCACGTCTGCGGCGACACGAACTGCGAGGCGGCCCTCGGAGAGAACTGCATGACGTGCCCCGGCGATTGCGGCGCGTGCGTCACGTGCGGCAACGGCGTGTGCGACACCGGCAGTGGCGAGACCTGCACGAGCTGCGCGCGCGACTGCGGCGCCTGCATGACGTGCGGCGATCACGTCTGTCAGGCCAGCGAGAACTGCACGAGCTGCCCGGGCGACTGCGGCGTCTGCGTGCGCTGCGGCGACGGGGTGTGCGGAACGGGCGAGGACTGCTCGAGCTGCCCGGGCGACTGCGGCGCGTGCGTCACCTGCGGCAACACGATCTGTGATCCGGGCGAGTCGTGCACGACGTGCCCGGGCGACTGCGGCGCCTGCATGACGTGCGGCGATCACGTGTGTCAGGCGAGCGAGAGCTGCGGCTCGTGCCCGAGCGATTGCGGCACCTGCGCGTCGTGCGGCGACCACACCTGCCAGAGCAACGAGAGCTGCGCGACGTGCTCGCAGGACTGCGGCGTCTGCATGCTCTGCGGCGACCACACCTGTCAGCCGACCGAGAACTGCACGAGCTGCCCGCAGGACTGCGGCATCTGCAGCACGTGCCGCAACGGCTTCTGCGAGCCTGCGCAGGGCGAGACGTGCGCGACGTGCGCGCCCGACTGCGGTCCGTGCGCGACGTGCGGCGACCACATGTGCCAGGCGTCGGCGGGCGAGACGTGCTTCACGTGCCCGGGCGACTGCGGCAACTGTCCCTCGTGCGGTGACGGCCACTGCCTCGGCACCGAGACGTGCGCGAGCTGCTCGCAGGACTGCGGCTCGTGCGCGTTCTGCGGCAACATGCGCTGCGAGGCCTCGGCGCACGAGACGTGCACGAACTGCCAGGCGGACTGCGGGATGTGCCCGCTGCACAGCTGCAGCGAAGGCTTCACGTGCTTGCTCGGCTGCTTCGACTTCACGGGCGGCGGCGGCGGCATCCCGATGATCGACTTCACGTGCTTGAGCGGCTGCGTCGCGCAGACGTGTCCGAGCTCGCAGGTCTTCCTGAACAACGTGGCGAACTGCGCGATCGGTGCGTTCACGTCGGGCTCGTGCGGCGGTGGCGGCGGCATCGGCTGCATCACGACGCAGTGCGGCCCGCAGATCGCCGCGTGCTTCGGCGATCGTTGCCGCTGATTCTCCAGGAGGGGCTGGGCGCCCCTCCTCGGCGGACCGGCGGAACCGGATCCGCCTCACCTCCTCTCCGTCTCGTCTCGCAGCTCCTCGCGAGCGAGATGGCGCTTCGCGCGCAGCCGCCATCTCCTCTCCGGAGCTCCGTCCGACGGTGAAACGCGCTTCCCGAGCCCATTGGTGGACCGTCGCTCTGTCGTGGCTGATTGGCTGCGGGAGCCCGCCCGAGGCGCCGCCTTCGAGCGAAGTGCCCCCATCGAGCGTGGTCGTCGCGCCGCCGTCGAGCATCGCACCGCCGACCTCGATCGTCGGGCTCGACGAGCCTCCGCCCGTGCCCGACGAGATGCTCGCGGCGGGCCCGCTTCTCGATCGCACGCCGACGGCGCACGCGTGTGTGCTCGTGACGGACGCCGCTCAGCCAGTGCTCGAGGGCGCATCCGCGACCGACGTGCTCGCGCTCGGCTCGTCGTTCGTCCTCGCGGGCTACGTGGCCGGCACGCCCGAGCGCGTCGATCTCGCGCGCATCGCGGCGGGCGGCTCGCCGAGCCCTCTCGCGCGCGTGGATCTCCCCGGCTCGCTCGCCGCCGATCGTCGGACGGTGCCGCCGGTGCTCGCACGTCTCGGCGACGCGACGGTGGGAGTGGGCGCGATCGACGCGAACGGTGGCGTCATCCTGATGCGCTTGCCGGCCGGCGAGCTCGCGCCCGTGGTCACGAGCGTGCAGGTCACGACCGCAGGCGCCGACGTGCGCTACGCCCCCGCGCTCGCGCACGTGGATGCGGGCGCGCTGATCGCGTGGACCGAGCCGAGCGGAACGACGGCGCACGTGCGCGTGGCGCTCGTCGATGCGGCCGGCGCGGTGGTCGTGATCCACGACGTCACGCCCGAGGCGGGCGCGGCCGCCGCGCCGGTGTTCGACACGGGTGCCGTGCTCTACGCGGTGGACGCGCGCGCAGGCATCTCGGTCACGCATCGCACGGCATTCGGACAGGACGGCATGCCGACGCCGACGACCGTCGCGCAGCCGATCAACCTCGCGGCCGAGCCGCCCTCGTTCGCCGTCGTCCGAACGCACCTCGGGTATGCGGCCGTCGGCAACGCCGCGACGCGCGCGGTCGGTCTGGTCACGCTCGGCTCGTCCGATCGAGCACGCGCGCTGGTGCCGGGGCTCGGCTACGGCGGAGCGCTGACGATGGACGCGGTGCCCTTCGGCAGCGCCGCGCTGTTCGCGATGGAAGCGCCCAGCGCGGCCGATGCGAGCGCGCCGCACGAGACGCGCGTGCGGGTCGTCGCGGGCGAGACGATCGGAGAGGCGCTGACGATCCCGGGCCTGATCGAGCCGCGCGTCGCGAGCGGGGCGAGCGCGGTCGCCGTCGTCGGTCGCGGCGCCGAGCTGTGGTGGGCGCGCTGCGCCGAGTGAGCGAGAGCGAGAGGGGACCGCTCAGCGCGCGGGGGGCGGCTGGCTCGGCGGCGGAGGTGGCGGGGGCAACGACACGCGGTTGCGACCCTCCTTCTTCGCGACGTACACCGCGCGATCGGCGCGCTGCACGATGCTGTCGGCGTCCTCGCCCTCTTCGAGCTGCGCGACGCCGATGCTGACCGAGAGATAGCCGAGTGGCTGGCCCGCCGCCGACGGTAGATCGATCGCGGCCACGCCTTCGCGCAGCTTCTCGCCGACCTTCGTCGCATCCTCTTCCGCCGTCCGCGAGAGCACGACGACGAATTCCTCGCCGCCGTAGCGCGCGACCATGTCGACCTCGCGTAGCGAGCTCTTGAGCACGCGGCTCACCTCGATCAGCGCCGCATCGCCCGCCGGATGTCCCTCGCGGTCGTTGAGCTTCTTGAAGTGGTCGACGTCGATGACCATCACGCTCAGTGGATGGCCGTAGCGCTTGCTGTCGGCCATCTCGCGCGCGAGACGCTCCTTGAACGATCGGCGGTTCGGCAGACCCGTCAGCTCGTCGTGCGTCGAGAGCTCTTCGAGCTTGGCGAAGAGGCGCGCGTTCTCGATCGCGAGCGCCGCTTGATCGGCCAGTGCGCTCACCAGACGTGACTCGTGCTCGGAGAGCCGGTCGCTCGGCGGGCGCGTGAGGGCGAGCAGTCCGATGATCTTTCCGCCCGCTCGGATCGGCACGGACATGAACGAGCCCGTGCGTTGGACCTCGCCCCAGAACGCGAGATAGCCAGGCGCATCGCCCACGTCCGAGAGGAGCACGGACTTGCCGGTCTGCAGCGCCTCGCCGGTCGCGCCTTCGCCGGGCTCGACCTCGCGACCGAGCACTTTGTCCGGCGTCTCGAAGCCCCACGCTGCGCGGATCGCGAAGCGGCCGCGCTCGTTCTCGAGCAGGATCGCCACCTCGCGGAATCGCATCACCGCGCCGAGACGGCTGGCCAAGAGCGAGAGGACGCCGTCGAGATCGTGCGTCTTGGTGCTCTCGCGCAGTACGTCGAAGAGCATCGAGCGCTCGCGCAGGCGCTGCTCCAGCTCGCTCGTCACGCGCGTGAGATCTTGCGAGAGCACGAGCTCGCGCTGGCTCTGGTCGGCGCCGCCCGTGCCGCGATCGAGCGTGACCGTGCGGAGCAGGCGGTTGATCGCGAGCGTGACCTGATCGAGCTCTTCGTCCTCGATCGGGATCGCCGCGTTGGACCGCTCGGCCACGCGCTGCTCGACGAGCTGCGCGACGTGCGAGAGCCGGCGTGCGAACACGCGGCGCACGACGACGAAGGCCGCGATGCCCGAAGCAATCGCGCCAGCCAGCACGCCGATCAGCGCGCGCGGGTCGGTGACGCCTCCTGCGAAGAGCGCGAGCGCGACGGCTGTGCCTGCGAGGACGCCCCACACCAGCGCCGCGACCCCGACGCGCCCGGCCACCCGGCTCCCGAGCGACACCTGCGGCGCCGCGACCGCGGCCATCCGGCCCGAGCTACGACGCGAGGCGGTCGGCGTGGGATCGCGCCGGCCGGGCGGCCGCGCGGAACGCGTAGGTGGGGTGGAGGTCGGCACGGCGGCGGCCCAGCGAGAAGGAAGTGAGCGGAACGAAGGCTTCATCATGCCGGTTCGGCGGCATGGGTGCACGCCAGGGGCCGGACCGCCGATCTACGCCGCGGTCTCCGCATCTGTTCCCCGCGAGATCGCGGGATGCGAGATCGACCATTGACAGAAGCCGACGATGGGAAATACTCGCGGCCCTTTCGGCGACGTAGCTCAGCTGGTTAGAGCGGGCGTTTCATACGCGCTAGGTCAGTGGTTCGATTCCACTCGTCGCCATCCCGAAGGCCCCTTCCCACGTGCCGCGCAACCGCATCGCTCCTTGGGTGGCGCTCGCGGCGCTGGGGCTCGGAGCGGTGGCGCTGGCCCTGGTCGGGAGATCGACCGGCGAGGTCGTCCAGCAGCATCGGGAAGAGATCGTCCGGGCGGCGCTCGACGGGGGCACCTCGACGGACGCGGCGCTCGTGGCGGACGCGCCGGTCGTGCGTAGTGACGCCTACGACTGCGTGCTGCCCGACCTGCCCATCGCTCACGACCCACGCTGCGAGCAGGGCGCTCCGTATCCCGCGTGCCGCTGGGAGCTGCCTGATGACGCGGTGGCCAACGGGCTCTACCGGATCTGGCGCAGCACGACGCCCGATCATCGCTGGGCGCGTCCCGGGCTCGTCACGCTCGTGATGGCTGCCGCGCGCGAGTACCAAAGGCGTTGGCCGGCAGAGCATCTGACCATCGGTGATCTCGATGCCGCCGGCCCCCGCCACCAGACGCACGACCGCGGCGTCGACGTCGATCTCTATCTCGAGCACGCGATGCTCGACGTGAACGAAGGGCCGCATCGCTACGTCGACAACTACGCGGCGCGCTCGCCCGAGGACGTCGCTTCGCTGCGCGAGCGCGTCACCGATCTCGCGCACATCCTCGCGACGTGCGCGCATGGTCGCCTGCGCATCTACTACAACGACCCCGAAGTGCTGCGTCCGTTCCTCGCGTGGTTCGACGCGCACGGCTTCGTCAGCGACGTCGGCCCCGCGATGACGATGCACAACCGCCTGCACCGCTTCCACTTCCACATGACGGTGCCCGAAGATCTCCCACCCATTTCGCCGGCGATCCCCCCGGGGTGACCGAAACCCGAAACTTCTCGTAGTCTCGCGCGTCCTAGCGGGGGTCGGGGCGACGGGGCACCTGCACCGCTTCACGTGCGGCACACGTCTGACCGAGGAAATGCACTCATGATCGTACGGTCCTGGCTCCTGGTCTCGGTCGCGCTGCTCGTTCCTTCCATCGCTCTCGCGCAGGGACGCGTCGAAGACGGCGCCCACGTCGGGTACGAGATCGCGCTGTCCGGCGAGGTCTCCGCCGAGCGTGGCTCGCAGGTCGTGCTGACCGGCGTCGCGTACGAGGTCGAGGGTCTCGCGACGCTGCGGCCGACGAGCGGGCTCGTGATCGACGCGACGCTCTACGCCTACCAGCCGGACGGATCGCAGTACTCGGTGGCCTCCAGCACGTCGCACAGCACGGCGGGCGGTGAGTTCGACGTCGCGGTGGACGTCCCGGAAGACACGCTCTCGAGCCCGTACGTGCAGCTGCGCGTGCATCGCCAGGGTCAGCCGGGTCGCAGCTTCGACTTTCCGCTCACGCAGCTCGCGAGCCGCACGGCGACGGTGATGACCGATCGCATGCGCTACGAGCCGGGTGAGACGGTGCACGTGCTCGCGCTCGTGCGTGGCGCGCGTGATCTCGCCCCGGTCGCGCATCGCGAGATCCAGCTCGACGTGCTCGATCCGTCCTACACGGCGTTCCTGCAGCGCACGCTCTCCACCGGCGCCTCGGGATCGGTGAGCACCGACGTCGCGCTCCCCGACTCGGCAGCGCCCGGCACCTATCAGCTCCGCATCACGTTCGACCCGGCGAGCGCGCCCGTGGTGCGCAACTTCGAGGTCTACCAGCGCACGACCGAGCGCGTGATGGCCACGGTGACGCTCGATCAGGACGTGGTCGGTCCGAGCGATCGGCTCACCGGACGCGTGCGCGTCACGACCCCTTCGGGCGCACCGATCCGCGGCGCGCAGGTCGAGCTCCACGTCGGTCGCGGATCGGGCGAGATCACGCAGCTCACGACCGACGCGACCGGCGTCGCGAACATCGACACGACCGCACCGAGCTTCCTCAGCGGCGAGGTCTCGATCGAGCAAGCGTGGGCCCGCGTGTCGCATCCCGCATACGGAACGATCACGGCGAGCGCTCCGTTCACGCTCTCGCGCACGCACTGGCTCGTATCGGCGGTGCCGGAGGCGGCCGGCCTCGTGCCCGAGCTCGACTCGCAGCTCTTCCTCACGGTGAACGATGCGCGCGGTCGGCCGATCACCGCGGGCGCGACGCTCGACATCCGGGGGCTCGGCATCGCCGGAGGACACCAGCACCTGACGGTCGACACTCACGGGATCGCCGTCGCCACGGTGCGTCTCCCGCGCGGCGCGGCCGCACGCTTGTCGGGTGGCGAGTGCGCGGGCCGCGGCGCCTCGACCACGTTCGACGTCGAGGTCGGCACGGTCCCGCCGATCACCACGAGCGTCTGTGCGCCGGTCGCGCTCGAGGCCGAGGTGCTGCCACGCGTGCGCGCGCCTCTCGCCGCGCCGGGCGCGCACGTCGACGTCGATCTGCTGCGCCGTCCCTCGGCATCGGGACACCTCGTGCTGTTGGAAGCGATCTACGGATCGCGCGCGGTCGCTTCCACGTGGGTCGCTGGCAACGCGACGAGCGGCACGCTCACGCTGCCGGCCGGGCTGCAGGGCGTCGTCTCCGTTCGCGCGCGCCCGCTCGCGTCGGCCGATGCGCGTCAGCCCGTCGATCAGGGCGGCGCGACGATCTTCGGCGTCGGCGCGTCGGCAGCCGTGCTCCTGCGACCGGCGGACGCGTTCTCGCTGAGCGTCACGCCCGATCGTCCGCTGCACGGCGTCCGTGATCACGCGCAGGTCGCGATCGCCACGAGCGGCGCGCCGACGCAGACTTGGATCACGCTCGTCGCACGCGACGAGGCCCAGCTCGGCGGCGAAGGCGACTACGCGATCGAGTGGATCCTCGGAGAGCTCCGCGAGGCCGTGCGCGCGGGCCCCGGCACGACGCACGATCGCTTCGTTCGCGCGGCGCTCGCGGCGGGCGTCGGTCAGGACCAGCACGCGACGCGCGCGGCGCCGATCGTCACCGAGCCCTGGGACGATCAGAGCAGCTACTACGGCTCCCGCGAAGGCATCCTGCGCGATCCCATCGGCATGCGCGAAGAGCTGCTTCGTCGCGGCATCGGTGGCGTGATGCAGGTTCTCGAGCAGCTCGTGACCCGGCTCACGAGCGATCACGAGCTCCGCGATCAAGTCACGCACACGACGGGCCGTCGCATCGACTTCTCGCCCGACGTGGTCACGTGGCTCGTCGATCAGGGAATGCTGAGCACGGAGGTCGTCACCACCCTCGGCGGCGAGCCGATGACGCCAGCGATGATCACGCAGGCGGATCCGAGCTTCACGTTCGACGTCGTCGCACGCCGCGTGGCACGCGCGCGTCTCGTGCGCTTGTTGGTCACGCTCTCGTCGCTCACGAACGCCGACGATCCTTCGGCGCTGCGTGCGTCGCAGGGCGCGCCGCCGGATCGCTGGCTCTCGCTGCTCGTGCAGCTCGGGATGATCGAGCCGGACGCGCTCGTCGATCCGTGGGGCCACGCATTCGTGATGCGCCGCGTGACAGGGCGGCACCCCGCCGTCGTGGTGAGCGAGCGCGCGATCGACTGGGAGCTCAGCTCTCCGGGGCCCGATGGTGTCCCCGGCAACGCCGACGACGTGCGCGATCCGTTCGCACGTGTGGTGACCCGCGGCACGCCGTACGCGGTCGTCTCGGGTGAAGACGCGCTGATGGTGCAGCTCTCGCAGATCGCGCCGGGCGAGCAGGTGCTCGCGGCGATGGCGACCGCGTACCAGCGCCTCGGTCTCGCCGCGCGCGAGGAGATGCGCGGCGGCGTCGTGAGCGCGACGATGAGCGAGGCCACCGCGATGCCGATGGCGCCCGCCGAGATGGCGATGGACAGCGCGGGCTACGAACAAGGCTACGGCGGTCTCGCGATGGGAGGCCCCAGCACCACGGGGGCCTACGCCGAGACACCCGCACCGTCGGCGGCTCCGGCCCGCATGGCTGCGCACGCCACGACTGCGGCCGACGCGCCCGACGACGATCACGACGGCATCCTCGATCGAGAGGATGCGTTGCCGCTCGCCGCGGGGCTGATCCGAGAGGACTTCCCGGCGACGCTCTTCTATCTGGGAGAGCTCGCGCTCGACGCGACGGGCCACGCGACCGTCGACGTGCCGCTCGCGGACGCAATCACCACGTACCGCCTCGAAGCGATCGCGTGGACGCAGTCGGGTTGGATCACGTCGGGCCGCGGATCGGTGCGCGTGGATCAGACCGCGACGATCGATGCGCCGGTCCCGGAGGCCGCGACGATCGGCGATCACATCCGCATCCCGGTCCGCGTGCAGAACCGCACCGATGCGCCGCTGCGCGTGCGCGTCGAGATCGCCGTCGAAGGCGCGCTCACCGCCGACATCGCCGGAACCGGCGTCGTGGAGGTCCCCGGCCACGAAGCGGCCGAGCAGATCGTCGATCTCACGCTCACGGGCGTGGGCGAGGGTGCGCTCGTCGTGCGCGCGACGACGGAGAACGGCGAGGCGCTCGATGCGGTGCGCCGGCCGATGCACGTCTACGAGGACGCGCGGCTCGTGCGGCAGCACCTCGAGACGCTCGTGCAAGACGGAGCTTCCGTCACGCTCACGCTGCCGCCGCGCGCGCTCGATCGCGGGCCTGCGCAGCTCCGCCTCTCCGTCGCGGGCGCCATCTTCGGCGACCCGGCGGCGCTCGCATCGAACGATCCGTTCTGGGGCGGCTTCGCGTACGCGATGGACGGCGAGACGCTTCCCGACGGGCTGGCGCAGACGCTCGCGCAGTGGGCGCATTACCAGGAGGACTACGGCGTCTCGCCGGATCAGTACTTCTCCGGGCGCGATCCCTTGCAGCTCGCGCTGGCGATCGGCGCGCTCTACACGGACGCGCGTCTCGATGCGCAGTCGCTCGGCGGCGCGCTGCGGGCGCTCGCCGTCGCGTTCCCGGAGCAGACCGGGCTGGCTGCCGACGCAGCATCCAGTTACTACGTGCCGCCGCGCGCGCCGGCGAGCCTCGCGCTCCTCGCGCTCGCGCCCGCGGCGCGATCCACCGCGCACGCCGACGCGCGCGATCAGCTCGATCAGGTGCTGACGCTCCTTCGTCATGCCGCGTCCAGCGAGGGTGCGAACGCGGTCGATGCGCCCGAGGCGTGGGCTCGCGTCGGAGCTGCATTGCTGCTCACGCGTCGCCTCGGCGACGACGACGCGCGCGCCGCCGAGATGCTGCGCCGCGCCGAGCGCTCCGTGGTCGCGGTAGGCGACATCGCGTGGCTCGAGCCCGACGCCGAAGACGGATCCGTGGAGCCGCGCGTCGCACCGACGGCGCTGCTCGCGCTCGCTCGCATCGCGCGCGGCGATCGCAACGGCGCGCTCGCGCTCGTCCGCAGTCTCGCCGAGGTTTCGCGTGGCGCGCAGTACTGGCCGACCGCAGGGCGCGCGATCGCGAGCGCTGCGGCATCGATGCTCGCAACCGGCGTCGGAACGGGCCCGCTCGCGATCACGCTCGATGGCGCGCCGATCGAGGTGAGCAGCGACGGCCCGGTCGTCGTCGCCTCGCTCACGAGTGCCTCGCGACCGGGCGCGCACGAGCTGCGCTTCCAGCTGCCCGACGGCGCGCTCGCGCTCCTTCGGCTCGATCTGCGCTACGGCCTCGCGTGGGACGTCGCGCCCGATCGCGCCGCGCCCGTCGAGATCGAGTGGTCGGGCGAGATCGGCGCTCGCGACACGCGCTCCGGGATGTCGGTCACCGTCTTCAACCGCGGCACGCGCGTGCTGACGCGGCCGACGGTCGACATCGAGATGCCCGCGGGCACCGAGCTCGACGAGCCGACGCGCGATGCGTTCGCCTCGCTCCTCGCCGAGCCCGCCACCGTCGAGGGCACGACGCTGCACCTCGTGCTGCGTCCGATCGCGCCGGCCGGCTTCACGCGCATTCCGGTGCGCGCCCGCTGGTCGCTCGCCGGCAACCTGCGCGGCCTCGGCGTCAGCTTCGTCGACGAGGCCGGCCCGAGCGTCGCGGGAATGCATCCCACCGCGATCCTTCCGTCGCGCGCGATCGAGATCGCCGATCACGGCCCCGAAGCGAGCGTCGAGCATGCCGATGCGACGCCCGCTCCTCGTCCGCCTCCGCCACCTCCCATGCCTCGCCCGCTCGCGGAGGTGCTCCGATGATCCGCGCTCTTCTCGTCTTCGCTCTCGTCTTCGGCTCGGCGTCGTCCGCGTTGGCGCAGTCGGCCGGTCACGTCGCGCTCCGCGGCGACGTCCACGGCGTCGAGCTCTCGCTCGAGGGTGGCATGACCGCCACGCGCGGCAGCTCGCTGCGATGGCTCACGACGGTCTACGAGGTCGTGGGCCTGAGCGATCTGCGACTGGCGCCCCACGCCGAGATCCAGATCACGACGCAGCTCGATCCGACCGCCCCGCCGTCCGTGTTCCACGTGGACGCGCACGCTCGCGCTGCGGTCGACGTGCCCGTCCCCGCCGATGCGCCGGCCTCGTTCGGCGTCGTCATCCGCGTCACGAGCGGCGCGGCGCAGCGTCGCTTCGAGCTGACGGTGCAGACGCAGGATCCGCGCGATCTGCGGCTCTGGGTCGCGCGCACGAGCGTGCCGATCGCCGGCACGATCCAGGCGTTCGGTCGGCTCAGCGATCGCAGCTCGGGCCGGCCGATCGGCAACGAGGTCGTGCGCCTCGTGCTGCTCGACGGCTCGTCGCGCCCGATCGGCGCGCCGATCCCGGTGACGACGGACACCACCGGCTTGTTCGCGCACGTGTTCGACGTACCGGACGGGCTCTCCGGAACGATGGTCGTCACCTCGACCGTCGGCGATCGCGACACGCGCGTGAGCGCCTCCGCGTCCGTCAACGTGCTCGACGCACGCGACGTTCCGATGCTCGTGAGCCTCGCGCCCGAGCGAATGATCGTGGAGGCCGAGTCGACGATCACGGTCGAAGCAGTCGTACGCACCGGCGACGGACGCCCGGTGCAGGGCGCGCGCATCGATTATCCCGCGCTCACGTCGAGCGAGCGACCGGGCACGGCGATCACGGACGCGCGCGGTCACGCGACGTTCCGCTGGCGCGCGCCAGGCACCGGCGGCGCGTTCACCGACGCGTCGATCCTCGTCGCCGTCAGCGCGGAAGGTCTCGGATCGATCGGCGCGAGCAGCATCGTGCGCGTCGCACGCGTGGAGCGTGCGGTGTCGTTCGGCGTCGAGGGCGGCGCGCTCGTCCCGTCGATCGGCGGGCGCATCTTCGCGCGCGTCGTCGAGATCGACGGCACCGCCGCGCCCGCCGGTGTGAGCGTCACGATGAGCGGGCCGCGGATGACGAACCGCACGGCCACCACCGATGCGAGCGGCATCGCCGTCTTCGACGTGACGCTGCAGGCGCTCGCCACCGGTACCCAGGATCGCTGCGGCGGAGAAGCGGCGACGGCGATCACGCTCGATGCGACGGGCGCGACGGCGCTCGAAGGATGCATTCCGCTCGATCCCGACGGCACGGCCCGCATTCGATCGACCAGCACGCTCGTTCGCTCGGGCAGCGCCGTGCACTTCGAGATCGCGCGCGCCGCGTCGGTCACACGCCTGCCGATCGCGATCAGCGTGGTGTCGCTCGACGGCACACCGCGCTCGTTCGTCGACACGGTGATCCCCGCGAGCGCGAGCACCGCGGACCTGACGCTGCCGGCCGAGCTCTCCGGCATCCTCGTCGTGCGCGCGCGGCCGCTGCATGGGCCGACGGAGCGACCGCTGCGCGGCGGCTCCACGAGCCTCTGGGCGGTTCCGGGCGAGCTCTACACGCTGAGCGCGCAGATCGGCGCGAGCGGGGCCGACATCGGCGCGCGTCCGGGCGCGCACGTCTACGTCGCGGCGCTACCGATCGACGACGCGCACGTGCTCGCGTCGCGACTGCGCGGCGAGCTGCTGCGCACCTTCGGCGATCTGCGGATCGATCCGGGCGCGGCGACTCCTTCGTTGCTCGCCGCGACGCTCTCGGTGATGACTCCGCTCGACGTGGCGGCGCCCTGGGTGCTCCGCGGCACGAGCGTCGAGGCCGTGCCGGCGC
>CAYSCF010000029.1:0-37175 GCA_964429305.1 uncultured Sandaracinaceae bacterium
CCAGACGTTGTTGTCGAGGTAGCCGAGCCGGCGGCCGGCCACGATCGAATCGTGGACACCGACGTGGTCGACGAGTGCGCGTCGCCGCTCTTCCATCTGGCCGAGCATGACCCGCCCGCACCCGGTCGACGGAATAACGGATACATACGGGATACACGGAGCCGTTTTCGGACCCCGAAAACGCAGAATCCCGGGTGGCTCGCTTCGCAGCTAACCACCCGGGATCCTTCGCCTTATGCGGAAGGCGGGACTTGAACCCGCACGCCCTTGCGAGCGCTGGAACCTGAATCCAGTGCGTCTGCCAGTTCCGCCACTTCCGCGTGGGGAGCGGTAGGTACGCAATCGGGGGGGAGACGTCAAGCGGTCCGCGCCACTAAGAAAACTCTGCGTAGCCCGCGCAGAGGATGCGAGGGCCTTCGCGGGCGTACCTCTTCTCCCCGGCCGTCCCAGGCCTGGTTTCGAATGAGATCCTTTCGAAGCGGTTGGCCTACCATGGCGGAATGATCCTTGCTGCAGTGCCTCCCGCCGTGCGCTCCGTTCGCCAGAGTCGTCGTCGTTCCGCGGGGTTCACCCTCCTCGAGATGATGGTCGTGGTCGCGATCATCGCGATCACGACGGCCCTGGCGGCCCCGGCGATCGCGCGGGCCGTCGCCATCTCGCGGGCCGATCACGCGAACCACGACCTGATGCGTGTGGTCCGGTTCGGGCGCTCGCAGGCGATGGCGTTCGGACGGACGTACTTGATGCGGATGGTGTCGGCGGCCGGCGTGACGCGCGCCGAGCTCTGGCAGGGCACCACCTCCGCGTGTCGGCTCGAGCAGTGGAACACGATCACCGCGTCGGGGCCGTGCGCGTCGCCGTCGTTTCCCGGCGGCAATTGCGTCGACTACGTCGAGTCGACCGCGTACTCGGTCGCGTCTCATGGCGTGCAGTTCGACGATGGCAATCTGGAGCTCTGCTTCCAGCCCAACGGCGAGATGCTGACGCGCCCGACGGGCGGCGCGGGTGCGTTCGCGTTTCCGGTGACCGGTGCGGTCCAGCTCACGACCACGCGGCTCGAGAACGGCTCGTCGGCCGGCGATCCACCGCGCGGCGTGATCGTGCCGATCTCCGGCGCGCCGCGAGGCCTCCGATGACGCCAGCCACCCGGATGAAGGCGTCGCGGAAAAAGGCGCGCCGTGCGGGATACACGCTCATCGAAGTGATGATGGCGATCGCGATCATCACGGCGAGCTCGGTGGCGCTGATCGGTCTGCAGGAGATCGTCGTGCGCGGGAACATGGACGCGCGCCAGACGTCGACGGCGACCAACATCGCGCGCACGACGATCGGTCTCTTGCGCGTCGACGCAGTGAACTGGTCGTCCGCGACGACGTCGGCGACGGTCACGCTCGGGCCCAACGCGCGCGGCTTCTTGCGCGACGCGCCGGTGGCAGCCACGGCCGCGGGCGGCCCCTGGGGACCGTTCGGTGCGACGGTGAACGCGCCCGAGCACGCCTACGACTACCAGGGCCGACCGACGATCGTGGCGGCCAACATGTTCTACTGCGTCGAGACGCGCTACGCGTGGATCTACCAAGGCTCGCTCCTGCGCGTCGACTTGCGCGTGTGGTGGGTGCGCCCGAGCTCGGTCGTGAACGCGGCGATCTACGCCGGCTGTCCGACGCAGCCGCTCGTTCTCAACACGGCGGATCTGCACTCGCTGCAGGCGACGACGACGCTCCGCTACACACCCCCGCCGGTGCCATGAGCGCGCGCCTTTCGATCCGATCTCGCAAGCGTCGCGCGGGCTTCACGCTGCTCGAGCTGATGGTCGCGCTCGCGATCGGCGCGCTGGTCGTCGCGACGATGTACACGCTGAGCGGCGCCTCGGCGCGCTCGTTCCAGACGCAGCAGCGCATCAGCCAGCTGCAGCTCCAGACGCGCCTGGCGCTGGAGCGCATCCGTCGCGACGTCGCCTCGACCGGATTCGGCGGCACGCCCGACTCGCAGGCCGAGCGCACGTGCGGCAGCGCGGGCATCGCCACGACGAGCCGTCTGCTCGGCGTCGACCTCCAGGACAACTCGCTCGCGTCCGCGCTCAGCGGCATCGCGGGTGCGTCACGCGCCGCGGTGCAAGCCGATCGCTTGCGCTTGATGGGCAACTTCGTGACGAGCGACAACTACCTCATCGCGAACACCGGCGGGGCGAGCGGCTCCTCGATCTTGCTGCAGAGCAACTGGCAGGGCTTCCGCCGCACGTTCGCCTCCAATCCTCTCGGGACGCAGGTAGATCCGGTGATGTTCCAGAGCGTCTTCGCGCCCGGTCGCATCCTGCACATCACCCACCCGCGCGGCTTCCACTTCTTCACGCAGATCACCGGCTCGTCGGTCGATGCGTCGGGCACCACGCCCAGCATCACGATCTCGCCGCCGCTGCCGGCGCTCGACGAGTGCAACTTCGCGCTCTGCGTCGGCTGCCGCGTGAGCCCGCAGATGATGATCGAGTACGGCATCGCCGACGCCGCCACGATCGCGCCCGGTCTCGTGCCGAACGACATGACGGTGACGGGGCCCAACACGGTGCTCTATCGCCGCGAGCTCAATCCGCAGACGGGCAACGTCGATCCCAACCTGCCGGCGGCGCGCGCGATTCTCGAGTTCGCGATCCACTTCGACGTCCAGGCGATCTACGACCAGTCGGCGCGCGGCGGCATCATCAACTTGAGCGCACCCGTGGCCACCTTCCCCCTCGCGAGCACCTCGCGTCTGCGCGCGCTGCAGGTCGACATCGCGGCACGCACGCCCGACACGGATCCTTCGTTTCCGTTCCCGTATCCCGCGACGCGCGCGGCGGCCGATCCGCTGAACTCGATCCTCGTGTTCGGCGACGGTCGCCCCGGCTCGGCGCGCGTGCGGCGTGCGATGGCAGAGTTCGTGCTCGACAACTTCGTCGATCGAGGCCTGTGACATGTCGTCCACCATTCCACGCACGCTGAACCGTCGAGCTCGCCGGCCTCGTGAAGAAGGCGCGGTGATGCTCGTCGTGATGTTGGTCGTGCTGATGGTCACCGCGACGGCGATGTTCGCGATCTACTCCACGACCTACGAGCTGCGCTCGGCCGGCACCTTCCGACAGGCGATGCAGACGCAGTACATCGCCGAGGGCGGCGTCACGACGGCGATGGCGCTCATCGACACGATGGGCGCAGCCAGCATCGACCAGGCGATGCAGCGCAGCCCGGTGCCCGCGGGCCGCCAGTTCGCGCCCGAAGAGCCGGCCTACATCCAGTCGACGCCGCACTTCCGCGTGTACTCGACCGACTTCCTCACGCTCCCGAGCGTCGTCGCGCAGCCCGTCGAGACGAACATCGCTGCGGCAGGCGGCTCCTCGCTCGGCTCGCACTTGGGCTACGCGCCGACGTACCTCATCGACATCGACGACTCGTACCGACCCGGCATGTCCATCGCGGGCATGAGCGTGACGGGCGACTCGCCCGTGTCGTACCGCGTCTGGACGATCACCTCGCGTGGCCGCACCGCGCCGATCGGCACCGACAACTTCTCGACGGCGGAGGCGGCACTGCCCGTGCAGCTGCGACGTGGCGACCACGAGACCGCGATGAACTCGCGCGCCGTCGTGCTCTCGGGACCGATGTGAAGGAGAAACGCATGACTCGACGCATCACCACTTCGAGCCTGATCGCGCTCCTGTCCGCGATCGTGCCGGCGCTCGCCAGCGCGCAATCACCCGACCTGCGCGAGATCCGTCCCGACGTGGTGCTTCTCGTCGATACGTCCGCGTCGATGGACTACGCGATGGGCTCGGTCAGCGGCGCGAGCGGTCAGTTTCCCGTGTGCACCGGCAACGCGAGCAGCCCGAGCGGGCGCAGCCGCTGGATCACTCTCGTCGAGTCGCTCACCGGAACGTACGGCTCGAACTACTACTGCACGACCGTCGATCGGCGCACTGCGTACGTCGGCGCGCCCGATCAGTTCGCCCCGCACACGTATGCCGCGCCCGGCGGAACGCAGGGCACCGACGGCGTGCTCGATCAGTACATCGACCGCGTTCGCTTCGGCCTGATGACGTTCGACAACATCTACGGCCTCGACAATCTCACGCCTGCCTCGACGCAGTTCATGGTGCAGAGCGATCCGCTGCCTGGCGTCGACATCTGGGCGGCGAACGCGTCGGCCGTCATCGGTCCTCACGGCGACTACTCGTACGGCAACGCGTACCCGCTCACGTTCCCGGGCTGCGCGCATCGCTACATGGTCAACGGTGGCGTGCGTCGCGCGCGCACGGCCGCGGAGATCGCGGCGAACGTGACGCTGGGCGGCGCGCTCGTGTCCGTCGGCAACGCGGCGGCCGACATCCACGTGACGAACGCGACGATCCAGACCGCGATCCTCGGCGCGCGTCCGTTCGGCTCCACGCCGACCGGCGCGATGCTCGACGACCTGCGCTACTACCTCAACAACGATCCGGATGCGGCGCGCATCACCGGCATCGGCGGGACGGGCGATCCTTATCAGGCGTGCCGCCGTCGCTACGCGATCCTCATCACGGACGGCGAGTCGAGCGATCCGTTCCGCACGTCGCTGCACTGCGACGCATCGGGCTCGACGTGCCCGTACTCGCGCCCGGCGGACATCTCGGCGGATCTCTGCCGCTACGACGGCACGCAGTGCACGGGCCTGCTGAACGGCCTCTTCGTCGTCGCGTACGCGACGGGCGCAGGCGCGACAGGCACGGCGTGCACGGTGGATGCGAACTGCACGACGGGCCAGGCCTGCGTGTCGGGCCACTGCAGCGTCGTCGCGCCCGAGCTGAACGACATCGCCCTGCGCGGCGGTACGACGCAGGCGATCCTCGCGATCGATCGTGCGACGCTGCTCGGCGGTCTCTCTCGCGCGCTCGATCAGGCGCAGCCCGGGACGACCACACGGACCGCGCCCGCGTTCAGCCTCACGGCGGCATCGTATGCGTCGGGCACGCTGGGCACGTCGAGCGCGCCGCAGGAACAGCTCCAGATCGGCAGCGGCTTCCTCGTCAGCGATCCCACCACCAACCTTCCGTGGCGCGGCGTCCTCGATCGCACGCACTTCCTCTGCGACGCGAGCCTCACCCCGGTGCAGCAGCCGCTGACGACGCAGGACCACTTCGCCGACGTGCTCAATGCGCGCAACCTCTCGGCCTCGCCGCGCCGCCTCCTCACGGTGGCCGTTCCGGTCGCGAACGAGAGCGGCATCATCACGGGCACGGTCGCGTCGGGCCTGACCATTCCGCTCTCGAACCCGGGCACCCCGATTCGTGGTCAGGTACTGAGCCCGTTCGAGACGACGAACGCGGCCATCACGCCGGTGCACTTCGGGCTCGCAGTGAGCGACACCGCGACGCGCACGGCGATCTTCGACTACGTGCACGGCCGCGCACCCGCGACGCGGGCGGCCGCGCGCCTCGGAGACATCTATCACTCGACGCCGCAGATCATCACGGCGCCTCGCGTCGACATCGACGATCAGGCCTACTCGCTCTTCCGTCAGCAGACGCAGGTCTCGGGTCGGCCGAGCATCGTGTACGTCGGCTCGAACGACGGTGTGCTCCACGCGTTCGCGCTCGAGGACGATCCGACCGGCGCCGTTCGCTGGACGGGCGGGCAAGAGCTCTGGGGCTTCGTGCCGCCGTACCTCATGCCGACCACGCTGCTCTCCGGAACGACGTCGCATCAGTTCATGGTCGACGGTACGCCGGTCGTGCGCGACGTCGTGTTCCGCCGCGCGCCCGGCGACGCAGCGTCGTCGGACATGTACCACTCGGTGCTCGTCGTCGGCCTGCGCGGCGGCGGCAACGTGTACGTCGCGCTCGACGTGACGGATCCGCTCAATCCCGTCTTCCTCTGGCAGTGGACTGCGTCGCTCATGGGCCAGACGTACGGGCGTCCCGGGCTCGGCCAGGCGATGCTCAACGTCGGCGGTGCGCTCCAGGAGCGCGCCATCGCGATCCTTCCCGGCGGCGCCGGCATCGTCGATACGTTCAACGCGAACCGGAACGGCCCGGCGGGCTGCAACTCGCTGCCGGGTAGCCGCCCGACCCCGCTTCCCGATGGCGTGACCACGACGCGCGTCGGTCGTCGCTGCTGGATGTCGGGCGCGGGCTCGGGCCGCAGCCTCTACATCGTCGACGTCGCGACGGGCGAGCTGCTCCGCACGTTCGACGACACGCTGATCAGCTCGCCGATGACCGGCGGCGTCTCGCTCCTCAGCGGTGACCTCGGACAGTTCGCGACGCGCGCGTACGTCACCGACGCAGACGGCATCGTCTGGCGTCTCGACATGAGCGACCCGCTGCCGTCCAACTGGGCGCTCGTGCCGATGCACGATCTCTACTGGGCCGACGGCGCGCTCGCGGGACAGCCCGTCTACGATCCGCCGATCGTCTCGGTCGACTCTCAGAGCCGCCCGGTCATCGTCGTGGGCGGCGGCGATCAGGACAACCTCGAGGGCAGCGCGCCGACGCGCGTCGTCTCGCTGACCGAGATCATCGACACGACGCAGGTACCGTCGCCGTCGACGATCCAAGTGAACTGGGAGATCCGCATGCAGCCCGGTGAGCAGGTCACCGGTCCGATGGTGCTCTACGCGAACTACGTCTACTTCGGTACGTTCTGGAGCAATCCCGATCCGACGAACGCGTGCAGCTTCGGCTCGAGCAAGATCTGGGGCGTGCACTACCTGGACAACGGCGGAACGGCGCCGCTCCCGTACACGACGGGCATTCCTGGTCGGTTCCCGCAGCCGGGTCTCACCGGCATCAGCGGCAACGTCGACACCTACTACAGTGGGTACGACGGCATCGTGTTCGGCGTCGGCGTGACGCAGCGTCCGAACTGCAGCACGGGCGCGAACGTCACCGATCAGTACCTCGGCTCGCGCTACCAGATCTCGAACCTGCGTCCCGGCACGTTCCAGCTCGTCGCGCAGGTCTCCGGCACGTCGGCGTCCTCCACGTCTCCGAACGCGTCGAGCGTGCAGACCGTGACCGTCGCGAGCCTGCCGCCACCGCTCGCGCAGACGCGGCCACTCACCCACCAGGCCGCCGCCGACTTCTGATCGGCGCGGTCTTCCGACCGGCACGGCTGAGCGAACGACGATAGACTCGCGCGAATCATGCGGCGCTCGCTCTTCTGCCTCGGTCTCTTGCTCTCGGCGTGCGGCGAAGACGAGCGCGACGCCGAGGGTCGAGCGAGCGAGCCGCTTCCTTCGATCGTCGTCGAAGCCGCGCCTCGCGTTGTGATCCCGTCGCTCTACGACGACCAAGGCAACCTCCGTGCGTCGGACGAGCGCGTCGCCGGTCTCGCGCTTCCGGTGGGCCTGACGCCGAACGCCAGCGACGAGGAGCGACTGCACACGTACCTCACGAGCGAGGTGCCCATCCACGCGCTGCTCCGCTACTTCGGGCCACGGCTGACGACGGGGCAGGTGGACTCGCTGCCCGGAGGAGGCGCGGCGTACCGCAATGCCGTCGCACGCGATGCAGTCGGCGCGCAGGTCCGCATGGACGTCTCGATCCTTCCGGTGCCTGGCGGTCGCACGCTGGTCGAGATCCGCGAGCAAGAGCCGGCGCCGACGACGCCGCCGCCGGAGTCCGAGTCGATCCAGAACCTGACGCAGGCGGTAGAGACGGCCGAGTAGCGTCAGGGCAGCAAGGAGGCGCGACGTGGCAGGCGCGCTTCGAGGACGCGCATCGCGATCGCGAGCGCGTGACGCGAGCCCGGTCGCGCCGCGAGGCGGTGCACGTTCACTTCGTCGAGACGCCCCTGGGCGCGGAGGATCCCCATCTCGCCCGGGTGCTCGAGCATGTCGAGGTGTCCGCGCCAGACGTCGATCGCCGCGCGCTCGACCTCGTCGCGTACTTCGGTGGCGGTCGCTCGCTCGAACGAGCGCACGGCCGATGCGCGCTCGCCGAGCGCAGCGCGAGCGGCTCCCGCGATCGCGAGCGCCAGCGCGGGGCGGGCGGCATCCTCGAGCGTGACCGACGCCAGCGTCGCCGCGCGGGACAGATCGCCGAGCTCGATCGCGAGCGCTGCCGCCGCGAGCCGCAGCGCATCGGTCGTGACGGCCGACTCGGGATGGAGCGCCGCGGCCTGCGTGAAGAGCTCGGCGGCGCGACCGCCAGCGCCCATCCGATGTTCGATCTCGCCCAGCTCGAGGAGAATCGCGGCCGTGCGCTCCACGAGACCGAATGCGCGCGAGAGCTCGAGCGCTTCTTCGAGACACACGTTCTCGCTCGCCGAGTCGCCGGACTCGCGCTCGACGGCGGCGGCGAGGGCCACCGCGCGAAGTCGCGCGCCGGCGTCGTCTCTCTGGGTCGCGAGCGTACGTGCTTCGTCGGTCGCGCGCCGCGCGAGCGGCACCATGCCCGCATCGAGCGCGACCGTCGCGAGCACTTCGAGCGCCCCGCCGAGCTCGGCGCCGCGGTTCGATGCGCGGGCCTCGTCCATCGCGCGCTCGGCCTCGTCGTGCGCGGCGCCGAGCTCTCCGCTCGCATGGAGCGCGCGCGCCATCAGCGTGCGTGCGCGCGCGATGCGTGCCGTGTCCCCGCCGCGTAGGGCCCACGCGAGCGCGCGGTCGGCTTCGTCGCGCGCCTCGCCTGCGCCGATGTCGAGACGCAACGTGGCGCGCGCGAGGATCGCATCGAGCACGATCTCGGCATCGCTCCCCGTTTCGAGCGCGCGCGCGAGCAGCGCATCGAGCCGGTACGAGAACGCGAGCGATCCCGACGAGGCCGGTCGGCTCTCGACCTGCGCCACGAGCGCTTCCAGCGCGAGCCCGTCGATGCGCAAGCTTACGTCCTCGATCGCGGCGTCGGAGATCGCGAGCACCGCTGCCTCGTCGAGCGCGATCTCGCGCTGGGCCTCGCGCTGGGGCGCCGCGCGCAAGGCTTCGCGTCGCGCGTGTGCGTGCACCGCGTAGTGCTTGGCCGCACGCTTGAGCGCGCGCGTGCGCGCCTGTGGGTCGACGCGCGTCAGGTGCCGGCGGACGGTCTCACGCAGCGCCCATCGTGGAACGCCGAGCAGGTCCGGATGCGGCGCGGCGTAAGTCAGCCCACGCGTTTGCAGCTTCGCCAACCAACCTTCGGCAGTCGTCGCAGGAAGCGTCGCGATCGCGGCGGCGGCTGCGAGATCGAACGCAGGCACGACGGAGAGCGCGACGAGCGCCTCACGCTCGTTCGGCTCGAGCGATTCGATCGCGAGATCGATCGCGGTCCACACGCCGTCCGCGGGCATCACCGGATCGGCCCCGAACACTCGCATCGCGACGGGCACGAGATCGGGCACGCGCAGGTCGGAGACCAGCCGGGCCAAGAGCTCGAGCGCCAGCGGGTTGCCGAGGACGTGCTCGGCCAAGCGCATCGCCGTGGATCGCTGGTCGAGGGCGCGGGGCGGATCGTCGGCCTCGCTCATCAGACGCTCGATCAAGAGCTCGGTCGCTTCTTCCAGCGGCAAGCCCTCGAGCAGGAGCGACGCGTCTTCGTTCGCAGAGGCGCTCTCCGTCGTGACGATGAAGCGAGCGCGCGGCGCCGACTCCCACCACTCGTGCACGAGCGCGAGCAGCGGCTCGGGCGCGCCGGTCCAGCCATCGATCACGAGCAGCGGGCTCTCACGCTGCGCGAGGCGCGCGGCGATCCGCTCCACGCGCGTCGCGCCGAGCGCTGCCGCGACCGCGTGACGCACGAGCGCCTCGTCGCCGGCGAACGCGACGTCGACTAGGATTGCATCGTCCTCGCCGCGCTCTTCGAGGTGCTCGCGCACGAGACGCGACTTGCCGACGCCCGCGGCGCCGTGGACGACCACGATGGGGGCGGTGCGCGCAGCGGCTTCGTGGAGCCAGCGGCGCTCGGCGGCGCGTCCGATGAAACGCGTTCCCGGTCGAGGGGGCGGCACCAGCGACGCGGGTCGGAGGCTCGGACGGCTCGAGCGCACGGTCGTGATGCGCTCCGCCGACGCTTCGCGTGCGAGGTCTCTGAGATCGACGCTCTCGGTCCCTGCGGCGGTGAGCGCAGCCGCGAGCGCGTCGCCATCGACGAAGCGATCCTCCGCTTCCTTCGACATGCACGTCGCGACGATGTCCGCGAACCAGGTCGGCGTGCTCGCGTCGATCGTGTCGAGGCGCGGCGGCTTCGATGCGAGGATCGCGCCGATGGTCGCGGCCGGGCTCGCGCGCCGGAAGATCGCGACGCCGGTGACGAGCTCGTGCAGCAGCGTCCCGAGCGAGAACACGTCGGCACGCGCGTCGACCGGCCGTGCGCGCGCTTGCTCGGGCGACATGTACGCGGGCGTTCCGAGCACCGCGCCGGCTGCGGTGTGCACCTCGGACCACTCGTAGACGGTCGCCTCGTCTTCACCGGGCTCGGGCATCGCGATCTGCTTGGCGAGACCGAAGTCGACGAGCTTCACGATGCCCGACTGCGACACGAGCACGTTGCTCGGCTTCAGATCGCGATGGACGATGCCGTGTCGGTGCGCTTGTCCGAGCGCGAGCGCGATGTCGCGTCCGACGGAGGCTGCGACGCGCCAGCCGAGCCCGCCGTGGCGCAGGAGCTCGGCGAGCGTCGGCCCTTCGACCAGCTCCATCGCGAGGAACGGATACGCGCCGCTCTGTCCGGTCTCGTACACCTCGGCGATTCCCGGGTGCGCGAGCGCGAGCACGGCGCGACCTTCCTGGTGGAAGCGCCCGAGCCCGCTCGAGCCGCGCCGCGCCTTGTGCACCTTGAGCGCGACCGTTCGGCGCAAGACGACGTCGCGTGCACGGAACACGTGTCCCATCGCACCGCCACCGATCGAGTCGAGGATCAGGTAGTGGCTCAGGCGCCGACCGATCAGCGCCTCCGGAGGTTCGTCGACGGGCGGATCGGCCAAGCCCGTCGAGCGTACCTCGAATGCTCGATCGGCGACGAGTCGGAGCCAGGGTGAGCGGCAGCGGGCTCTGCTGGTGACGCGAGGGACGCGCCCAGCGTCCCTGGAGAGTCAGCGAGGGGCGGGGATCGGGATCTCCGCGAGCGCGTCGGCGGCGGAGAGCTCGTAGCGGTGCGCGAGCGATCCCACACTCAGCGTGACGGTCTGCCGCAGCACGCGCGTGTCCTCGCGACCGGGATGGACCACGATCATCAGCTCGCACACCGTGTCGCGCACGCTCTCGCGGTCCTCGCGCCGCACGTCGAGCTGGTAGGCGCCGTCCTCACGCTCCGCGATGCGGAATGCGAGGATGCCCGAGTCGGTGCTCCCGAGCGTCGCCTCTTCGAACTCGGTCGCATCCTCCGTGCTCGGATAGTGGAGCGAGAAGCGCGGCACGTCGTCCGGATGATCGAACGAGAGAGCGACGAACACGTCGGGCGGATCGCGGAGCACGCCGGCCTCGCGCACGCGGCGGCGGATGGCGGCGCGACCGTCGTCGTCGGTGGCCGCCTCGTACAGACGCATCAGGCGCACGAGCGTCCACAAGCGCGCGGGCGTCGCGGCACCTTCGTCGACCGCGGGGTCCGTCGACTCCGAGATGCGCTGCTCGAGCCGTAGCGCTTCGTCGACCCGACCGGCATCCGCCGCGGCGCGCGACAGGAGCAGGAGCACGTCGTCTTCGCCTGGTCGCAGCCGCGCGAGCGTCTGGTACTCGCGATACGCGTCGTCGGGCCACGCGTGCGCACGATAGAGATCGCCGAGGCGCTTGCGGGCCCACGGGTCGAACGGCGTGTTCTCGACGATCTGGCTGAACACGCGGCGCGCTTCGGCCTCTTCGTGCTGACGCAGCCAGAACTCGCCGACCTGCGTGCGCACTTGGGCGTCCGCGAGCGGATCGTTGCTGAGCTGGCGCGACAGCCGCCGCGCTTCCGGCAGCGCATCGCCGCCCTTCGTCTCGAGCAGCGTGAGCAGATGCAGTCGCAGGTCGATGTCGTCCGGAACGACCGCGAGCCATCGACGCACGAGCGCGATGCGCACGTCGACGTCGCTCGACTGCGCCCAAGTACGCGCGAAGAGGTTCCAGTCGACCTGCACGTCGAGGCCGAGCCCCGTGCGCGCCTGGGCGACGTCCTCGGGCGTTCGAACGCTCGCGAGCACCGCGCCCATCAGGTACGCGGCGGCGTCGGGCTCCGCGAGCATCGCGTTGTAGAGGTTGATGCGCGATTGCAGATCGCCGAGGTGGCGCAGCATCAGATCGAGCAGCGCGCGGCGCGCGCGCCAGTTGCCGAGCTCGCAGCGTGCTCGCGCACCGCGATAGACCTCGAGCACGCCGGAGACGCCCCAGCGACCCGCGAGGCGCTCGCTCCAGAGCTGCCGACGCAACGCGAGCGAGCGGAACGCGGCCGGGCTGCACACGCGGCTCGAGCCGAACTCGCGCTCCGGCATGATGAAGTTGTAGATGTAGTTGACGATGATCGGCGACGAGCTGCCCGAGGGCACGAACGAGACGCCGCGCACCTCGGAGAGCACGCAAGATTCGACCTGGGCGTCGCCCAGCGAGCTCGAGAGCACGTCCACCTCGCGCACGACACCATCGCCTCCGACGCTCACCTGCACGTTCAGATCGCCGGAGAGGTCGGGGCGCTCTCGCGTCCGCTGCGCGTAGCACTGACGCGGGCCTCGCTCGCCCTGTCGTAGCGCGCGCATCACTGCGGCGCGGCCCAGCCCACCGTCGGAGCCGTAGCTGCTGGTGTAGCTTCCGCTCGTCGAGATGCCGCTCTGCACGTGGCTCGTCCACGTCGACTCGGCCTGCGCCTGGATGTCTGCCTCGGGACGTGCGCTCGCCATGCGGCGACGCCAGCCACCACCGTCGTCGCTCGAGAGGCTGGTGACGGGCACCTCCGAAGAGCCGCCGCCGACGCCCCATGCGATCGAGAGTGGGTCCGCGTCGAAGTTCGTGACCAGCGGCGCGACGGCGCCTTGCCAGCCGCCGACGAGCATCGAGGTCCAGGGCGTGATGATCGAGAAGCGCGTGCCGAGATCGACGAGCGCCTCGCGTCCTGCGTCTTGATCGAGGAGCTCCGCCAGACGCGCGCTCGCCCAGCGACGCCGGATGTCGCCGTCGTCCACGACGGGCGCCACGCGCACGTTCAGCGAGTGCTCGACGGGCGCGCCATCGCGCGAGGCGCGCAGCGTGATGGACGTCGGTAGATCGCCGACCTGGCGTCCGACCACGCGCAGATGCGCGCCCTCGGCGACCTCGAGCGGCGGGCTCGGGTACACGCGCTCGACGCCTTCGCCGAGATCGAGCGTCAGCCCGCGGAGCGTCGGCCGCGCGGCCTCGGCCAGCAAGCGCATCACGGCGCGCGAGGCGTTCGCGCGGTCGTCGACCGAGCTCGCCTGATCGGTGCCGAAGAGCGTGCGCAAGAGCTCGAGGTTCGCGCCGTCGCCGATCGCGAGCGCGAAGAAGCGCGGCGGGCTGTCGATCGTCGCGAGCACGGTGCGCAGCGCCGTCGCATCGAGCGCGCCGGTCGTGGGCAAGGCGTCACCGAGATAGAGGACCGCGGCGCGCGGATGGCCCGCGACCATCGCCGCGGCTTGGCGCAACGTCTCGCCGAGATCCGTCGCGCCGGCGACGTCGAGCGTCGCGAGCGCCTGCAGGAACGACTCGCGGTTCTCGTCCGTCGGAGCAACCAGGCCTTCGGGCGCCCCGTCTGGGCGATGCGCCGCGACGTCGGCGAGCAAGAGCGCGACGCGATCGGTCGGCGCGAGCTGACGCATCGTCGCTTCCACCACCGCGCGTGCGACCTCGAGATCCTCGGTGTTCGTCGCGCCGGAGGAGTCGAGCAAGAGGACGAGCTCGAGCGGCTGTTGCGCGGACGCAGCGTCGCCGAGGAGCGCGTCCGTCGGGACGTCGAACAGGACGTACGTGTCGTTTCCCTCGGCGCCCCACGCTCCCGCCGGCGTCGTGCCGGTGACCGGATACGCGACCGCGTCCCCGGCATGCTCTGCGGCACGGTCGGCGTCGTAGAGATCGAGCGTGAAGTCCGCGTGCGGATGGTAGTCCGACAGTCGCAGGTTCACGCGTCCCTGCTCGTAGCGCGCGCCCATGCCGGCGCGGAGCCCGTCGGCCTCCGCCGCACGCGTATCGATCGAGAGCAGGAACTCGCCGAGCGTGGGCGGCTCGCCGTCGCTGCGCATCGGATAGACGTACGTACGACGACCGCCGGTGCGATCGAGCCACTCGGTGTACGTGAGCCGCACGCGGACGGTCGCGCCGGGCATCACGGGCGAGATACGCGCGCGCAGCCGCGAGGGCCCGTCGTACACGAGGCGCGACTCGGCGAGATCCGCGCCGCTCCACGAGAGCGTGTAGCTCGCGCCGACGCCGACCGCGCCGATGGTCGCGTCCGCGAACCCGCTGCCGGTGTCGACGGCGAAGCCCGAGACGATGGCGCCGTCCGGGATGCGGATTGACCACTCGCCCTCGAGCGTGTCGCTGCGTGCGTTGAAGAACGTCTGGACGACCTGCGTCTCGGCGAGGTCGCCGCGGATCTCGACGTTCACTTCGTGACTGCGCACGGGAAGGGCGGTGCGCGCCTCGCCGAGCTCCTGCGCGGTGCGACCGCCGAGCGTGCCGATCGGATCGTCGAGGCGCAGCCGGCCAGCGGCGGGATCGGCGAGGCCACCGGTCCAGTCGTCCCAGAGCGCTTCGGCGACGACGTTCGCCGTGCCGTTCGCCTCCACGCGGAGCGTCTCGCCTTGCGCGACCGTGCCCTCGGTCGCGGCGTGATAGGTGACCTCGCCCGATGCGCAATAGATCGTCGTCGCGCCGTCCGAGATCGCGACGGCGAACGCGGAGCCCGTGTCGGCACCGCCTGTCGCGCCGTGGGCGACGAGCGTGCCGCCAGGGAACGTGATCGTGGTCTCGTCCGCCGACGAAGCATCGACCCAGATGCGGCCCGCGGTGATGGACGCGGCAGCGAGCTCGGGGACGAGCGTGGTGCTGCGATCCACCAGAATCCACGCGCCCGAGTCGAGCGCGATCGTGCCGCGACCGTCCTCCGCGGTCTGGACCGCGGCGCCCGTCTCGACGCGCGCGGGCCCACGCACGCTCTCGGTGTCACCGCCGAGCGAGAGCGTGAGCGTGCCGCGTACGACCGACGCGAGCGCGACCGTCGGCGCGGGATCGTGCGGTGTGTGGCACGCAGCGAGGCCCAGCAGGAGCGCGAGCGAAAGAGAGAGCCGAGAGCTCATCGGACACCCCGCGAAGCGTTCGGAGCCGGAGGCGGCGGAGGCGTTGGCGCCTCGGCGAGCGTGCGTCCATCGATCGTCCATGCACGCGTCGGTGCGTTCGGTCCGAAGTCCATCTCGGCTATCTCCACCTGTTCGTCGGGTCGCCCCTCGTTCCACACCACGAAGAGCCGACCGTGCACGGTCGCCACGCGATCGCTCGACGTGCGTCGCACTTCGATTCGATACGTGCCGCTCTCTTGTTCCGTCACGTCGAAGGCCTCGATTCCCAGCTCGGCGTCGAGATCGTCGGGCCGTGCGATCGGCAGGCCCGGATGCGCCGCCCAGAGCCCGAGGTCGGCGTCGGGATGTTCCCACACCAGCGACACCCGCAGGGCGCCCGCGCCACGCAGGACGCCACTTCGACGCATGCGCGCCAGCAGCGCGTTCTGTTGATCGGCATCGCTCGCGTTCCGGCGCAGCTCGGCGAAGCGCACGCTCGACCAGAGCTGTGCGATGCGCGCCATGCCGCCCGTCGCACCCGGCGGAGCCGTCTCCATCACGCGCTGCTCGAGGCGCAGCGCTTCGTCGGTGCGATGCGCGCCCGCCGCGGCCTGCGCGAGCAAGAGCAACACCGACGGATCATCGGGCCGGATGGTCGCGAGCGTCTCGTACTGCCGATACGCGTCCTCGTACCAGCCGTGCGCACGATAGAGATCGCCGAGTCGGCGACGCGCGAGCTCGTCGAGCGGGGCGAACTCGACGATCTCGCTGAACGTGCGACGCGCGTCGTCTTCGCTACCGAGGCGGAGATAGAGCTCGCCGATCGCCGTGCGCACGCCCGCGTCGGCCATCGGATCGACACGCATACGCTCGGCGAGGCGGCGCAGCTCGGGCAGGCGATGCTGCACCTCGAGCTCCTCGAGCAGTCGCAGGCGCAGATCGAAGCTCTCGGGCTGCTGCACGAGCAGACCGCGGAGCGCACGAAGACGCGCGGCGGGCGTCGTGGCGCGGGCGAGCACCTGCTCGACGAGGACCCAGTCGACGAACGTCCCGCCGAACGCGCCACGCACGATGCGCAGATCGTCGGGCGTGCGCACGCGGCGCAGGATCGCGGTGCGCAGGTACCCGCGCGCCGAGGCGTCCGTGAGATAGCCGTAGAGATCGATCATCTGCGAGAGCGATCCGGCGCGCGTGATCATCGCATCGACGAACGCACGGCGATCGCGTCCGTTGCGCAGCTCGCAGTCGTGGCTCGCGTTCCGATACACGTCGACCCAGCTGCCCACCCAGTCGGCGCGCTGCAGGCGCTCGGCCCAGAGCGCGCGGCGATCGTCGAGCGAGAGATCCGCTGCGTCGCTGCAGTGCGCGCGCGTGTGATCGATCGTCGGCGTGCTCACGGGCACGACCGGCGTCGTCGTGGTCGTCGCGGGCCCTTGCGCGTAGTAGCGCTCGCTCTCCTCGGTGACGTGCGCGTGATGCGCCGGCGCGCGCGCCGGCGTGGGAACGCTGCGACGGCGCGTCTCGTGCTGCGCCTCACCACCGGCGCCGCGGCCGTACCCCGAGCCGTTGCCCTCGCCGCCTCCGTGGCCGATCGTGCCGAGGTTGCCGAGCCCGATCGTGCCCTGCGAAGCGCTGGGCGCGTCCCCGAGGCCGTCGAGACCGGCGAGCGAATCCGTGGTCGTGCCCGTCACGGCGCCCGCCGCGATGTCGGGCCGCGCGGAGCGATCGACGTCGTCCGCGCCCGCGTAGCCGAGCTGTTGGAGCTGTCCGCGGATCTGCGCTCGTTGCTCCGCGGGCTGCGCCGGCTCTGCCGCAGCAGGCGGAGGTGCGGGCGGGATCGCGGCGATGGTCGGCGCGACCGCGACGGGGGCGGGCGTGCCGTCGTAGACCGGCGCGTTGGCGGTGCTGGTCGGCGTCGTGACCGCCTCGGGCGGAGCCGCACGATCGGCGTACCCGCAGCCGGTGAGCGCGAGCGGGCCCAGCACGAGCGTCGCCGCAGCCTGTGCGAACGTCGACGCGGGCGCCGGTCCGACGAGATCCGGATGCAGATAGAGCTGCGACACGGCGCCCATCTGCGCCATCTCGCGCGCGCTCGGCACGTAGTAGCTCGTGTACGGCGTGATGAGCCCGTAGCGCGTGCCGAGCTCGGCGATCTCTTCGCGGCTCGCCCCTTCGCGCAGCTGCTGACGCAGGCGCTCGTTGGCCCATCGAAGGCGCAGGTCCGTGCCCGCCTCGCTCGATTCGGTGCGGACGGCGACGTGCTCTTCGAACGGCGCGCCGAGGAACGTTCCACGCACGACGACCTCGCTCGGCACGCCATCGTGCACGCGACCGACCACGTCGAAGATGTCGCCGGCCGCGACGTCGACCGGCACGCGCGGGAAGGCGTTCTCGATGCCGCTGCCGAGATCGACGGTGACGCGACTGAGGATCGGGCGCGAGAGATGAGCGAGCACGTCCATCGCGGCCGGCGCCGCGTCGTCGCGCTCTTCGACGCGCAGCGCGAGACCGCCGCCGCGCGTGAGCTCGCTGAGCAGATCGAGGTTCGCGTCCTCGCCCACGCCGATCGCGTACAGGCGAATCGGATGCGGCTGATCGACGAGGTGAGCGAGCAGCGCATCGCCGCCGAGCTCGCCGACCGTGGGCGCACCATCACCGATGTAGACGACGGCGCCGTTGCGCGACGGATCGAGCAAGGCGCCCGCCTGCGCGATCGCCTCGCCGAGATCGGTCGCGCCGCCGGGCGGCATCTGCGCCAGGCCATCGAGCAGCGCATCGAGGCGCGCGCCACTCACGGCCGCGAGATCCGTACCGCCCTCCGCGACCGCGCGGATCGTGAGGTCGCTCGAGACGATGCTCACGCGATCGCCTTCGCCGAGGTGCGATGCGATCGCTTCGGCCACGCTGCGACCGAGCTCGAGATGCGCGCGATCCGTGGCCGCCGACACGTCGGCGACGATCACCACGTCGAGCCCCGGTGCCTGCTCCTCGTTCGCGCTCGCGAAGAGCCGCTCCGGAAGGCGAAGCGGCAGATACCAGTAGTCGCGCTCGTCCGCCTCGTTCACCACGATGCGCGAGCCGGGTGCGCGCGCCGGCGGCACGTGCGACGCGCGATAGGCCCGCTGTCCGCCGCTCGCGTCGGGCACGATCTCGAGCCAGAGGTCCGAGCGCGGCGCGAAGTCGCTGCGACGCAGCTCGACGCGATTGCGATCGACGGTGGCGCCGAGGCCCGCACGGATCTGCGAGGCGCCGGCCTCCGAGAGATCCGCGACGAACGCGAGCTCGCCGACGCGCGGCGCGCCCGCACCGGCCGCCATCGGATAGCGATAGAAGAGAGGCCCGCCCTCGTACGCGCGCGGCAGCCACTCGGCGTAACGGATCACGATGCGACGGATCTCGCCGGGCGCGATCGGATAGATGCGCGCGCGATAGCGACCGGGCGCGTCCCACTCGAGCAGCGCCGGATCGTCCGTCGAGCCGCGATAGACCTGCGCTTGGTACGCGGCGCGCGCCTGCTGCTCTTCGCGCACGTAGCCGTCCACGAGCTGACCGTTGCGATCGACCGCGAAGCGCTCGAGCACGGCGCCTTCGGGCACGCTCACGCGATAGAGCCCTTCGACGGTCTCGCTCGCGGGATTGAAGAAGACCTCCTGCACCTCGGTGATCGCGAGCTCGCCGACGATGCGCGCCTGCACGTCCAGACGTCGGATGACGAGCGGCCAGCGCGCCTGACCGAGCTCGTCGGGCACGCGCGCCTCCAGCGTGCCCATGCCGGGCACCGCCGCCGGATCGCTCGGGCCCGTGCGCACGAGGCCGCCGGTCCAGTCGGCCCAGAGCGCCTGCGCACTCGTCGTGACCTCGCTGCCGCGAATTGCGAGCTGCTCGCCCGCGTGCACGACGCTGCGCGCATCGCCGGTGCGTTGGCTGATCTCGCCGCGCACGACGTAGACGTCCGCGCCGCCTTCCACGATCGCCACCGAGAGAGCGGCATCGCTCGCCCGCAAGCTCGCACCTGCGACGTCGATCGCGATCGCATCGCCGCTCATCACGTCGAAGTACGCGCGACCGGCGTCGACGGACACGCGAGCGTCCTCGGAAATCGCCATGTGCGCCGTCTCGTCGAGCAGCAGCTGCGGTCCGCTGTCGAGCGCGACGCGTGCCAAGCCTGCTTCACCGATCGTGAGCGAGCCGCCGAGCGGGATGCGTGCGGTCGAGCCGACCCGGACGTTCGCGCCCGATGCGTCGTTCACCGTCAGGGCGCCACGCACCATGCGCGCGGTCGCGACGGTCGCCTGCAACGGCGCGTTCGCGCCGCCGCCACATGCGCTCACCACGAGCGCCAAGATCGTGGCCACTCCGAGTCGATTCCACCCTCGCATCCGCGCCTCCGTGCCGGCGAAATTCCCGCCAGCGTCTGGCCTCGGACCCTCCGCCGCCCGCCTCGCTTGGGTGGCCCGAGAAGGCGCGAGCGTACCAGACGCCGCAGTCACGGACGCCCGAGAGCGACGGAAGTTCTCGCAGACTTTCTCGCGCCCTCGAGGGAAGAAAACCGGCGTCTTCAGCGCAGGAAGTAGATCGCGCCGCCCGCGGCCGCGACGACGACGAAGAGAACGATCACTGCGACCACCAGACCGATGATCAGTCCCGTGTTGTTGTTCGCGGGCGGACCGACGGGCGCAGCAGCCGGCATCGCCATGGCAGGCGGCGGCAGAACCGAAGGCGGCGGAAGCGGCGCCCCGACGATCGACGGTCGGCTCGAGTCGATCCACGCGGCCGGCGCGGGCACGGCCTCGAGCGCCGCGAGCATCTCTCTCGCATCCGCGAATCGCTGATCCGGTTTCTTCGCGAGCGCGCGCGTGACGATCGCGGTGAGCTCCGGCTTCACGTGGAGCGCTTCGCGCTTGCTCTCCATCGGCGGTGGCGCCTGCATGAGGTGCATGCGCAGCATCTCGACCTGGTTGTCGGCCGCGAACGGCCACTCACCGGTGATCATCTCGTAGAGGACGACGCCCGCCGAGTACACGTCGGAGCGCGCGGTCATCGGCGTGCCGGTGGCTTGCTCGGGCGACATGTACGCGGGGCTTCCGAACACGGAGCCCTGCATCGTGAGCTTCTTGCCCGAGCCCCACTTCTCTTCGTCCTGGAACTTCACCAGACCGAAGTCGAGCAGCTTCGCGCGCCAGCGCTGTCCATCCCACTGACAGAAGACGTTCTCCGTCTTGAGATCGCGATGAAGCACGCCCTTCTCGTGGGCGAACGCGAGGCCGCGCAGCACGTCCTTGGCGAGCTCGATGCCCGTCGCGGGATCGGGCGTGTGCTCGACGACCATCTCTTCGAGCGTGCGGCCCTGCAGGAGCTCCATCACGAGATAGGGCAGGCCGTTGTCCACGCCGAAGTCGCGGACCTCGAGCACGTTCGGATGGCGTAGCGCGAAGAGCGCGCGTGCCTCTCGCTCGAAGCGCTCGCGCAGCGCGGGATCGGCGACGGCCTCGTGGGCCATGACCTTCACCGCGCATGGCTGACCGTTCGACTCCACCGCGCGATAGACCGCGCCCATCGCGCCCGCGCCGAGCTTCTGCTCGAGCCGATACTTCCCGTCGAGCACGCGTCCGAGCAGCTTGTCGACGGGCGTGACGGTGACGCGATCATTCATCGACGCGGTCTCTCATGGAGCACCGCGAGCGTAACACCGTCCGGTCGCGTACGGCTCACGGCGCGCCGGTGTGACCGGCGGCGGTCCAGGCCTGCGTGAGCAGCGCCTGCGAGTAGAGCCGGCCGACCAGCGCCGTGCGTGCGTGTTGAGCGACCGCGTTCCACGCCGCATCGTTCGCCGTGGCATCCGTCTCGGTCATGCCGTGGCTCACGAGGGTGGCGTACGCGCGGTCGTCGTTCTGTCGGATGTCGTGCAGCAGACGCGCGTGCGCTTGCTGCGAGGTGCTGTCGAGGATCGCGCGCTGCGCCGCGGGCAGTGCGCTGTAGGCGGTGCCGGACATGAGCGTCGCGCCCACGAGCAACGACTTCGAGCCGCGGATGACGTGCGTCAGACGCGTGTGCCACTGGAGCGCGTCGATGATCGTCGCCGAGCCCATCACGACGTCGACGCGACCATCGGCGAGCGCCGGTAGGACCTGCGCGAGCCCGAGCGGGACGCCGTGTGCATGCATTTGGCCGAGGAACTCGTCGAGGATCGGATTGCCCGGCAGCTGCCACGGATGCGCTGCCGCGACGTCGGCCGGGCTCGAGACCGCGTGTGAAGAGAAGATGCGGCCGCGCCCGGCCTCGCCCCAGCCGAGCAACTGGAAGCCGCTCGTCGAGAGCTCGGCGCGCAGCGCGGTGTCGAGCGCGGCGCGCGCGCGATCCATCTGCGGGTAGTCTTCGACGACGCCGGGCGCCTGCAGCACGAGCACCGGACGACAGAGCGTCGAGAGACCGACGGACGTGACGGCGACGGCCTCGAGCTGGTGCGCCTGGAACTGCTGCACGAACGCGGCCTCGTCCGAGCCGGTCTCGATGTGCAGCAAGAGCTGACCACCCGATTGCGTGCGGAGCGAGTTCCCCCATGCCGAGAGCACGCGGTACGGCGCGCTGCCGCGAGGCGCGAGCGTCGCGAGACGAATCGTCGTCGGCGTCGCGGCGGGCGGTTGCGCGCCGGACGGCTCGGAGATCAGCGTTCCCGTGAGAACGAGCGCGAGCGAAGCGAGGAGAGCGTGACGGTGCTGCATTCTCGTGATGTTCCCGAGGTGGACGAACGCGTCAGGCCCTTCGACGCGGTTCGAGCCGCGCCGATTCAACCACAGGAGCGTCACGAACGGTAGGTTCGTGGCCTGAAAATGGGCCTGGTGCGCAGTCCGCGACGCAGCGAGCGCTGGCGCCTCGCCAGCTTCACGGCGTCGAGCGCGAGAGCTCCAGGATCAGCTCGGGCGCACCCGGCGGGCCGTACGCGCCCTCGAATCGCACGACCCGGTGCGGCGCCGCTTCCTCGAACCACATGTGGTACTTCGGCAAGAGCGGCTTCGCGAGCGTCGTGAGCACCGATCCGAGCGGCACCCAGTCGTTCAGATCCGGGTACATCACGACCTGGTTCGTGCGGAACGTGCCCGCGGGAACGGTGATCGTCTGCCCCTTCTTCGCGATCTCGAAGTACACGCGCGCGACGAAGCGATCGACGCTCCACGAGTAGACGTAGTCGCGTGCTTCGAGAGAGTGGCCGCGGAGCACGAAGGGCAGCAGCACCTCGGGGAACGTCCGCTCGGGCAGGAGCACGGCGGTCGACGCGAAGTCGATGCGCTCTTCGCGCACGATCTTGCCGTCGACGTCCTTCTGCGTGCGATCGAGCGTCCGCATCTGGACGCTGCCCGTGGAGCTCAGCTTCGCGATCTCGTCGATGCGACCGACCCGTGTCTCGTGCGCGGACACGATCTCGAACGCGCCGTTCTCGACCTTCGTCGTGACCGTCGTCTTGGCGCCCTCGAACATGCGCTTGCTGTCGAGGACGGTCTTGAAGAAGGGCTTCGGGTGAGGCGTTGCCTTGTACTCGGCGACCTCGGTTCCGTCGATCTTCGGTGCTGCGAGACCCATCACACCCTCAGAAGAGCTCGTCGACGCGCTGGAGCAAGTGGATCGCGCGGCGGCGCGCGACGCGGTTTCCGATGCGAGTGTCGGGATCGGGATCGCCGCCGTCGATGATCTCGCGCAGCAGGCTCACGAAGAGATCGCGATCGCCCTGCGTGATGCAATACGTGGTCGCGTAGGCGAGCTGCACGACGAAGGTGCGGCGCTCAGTCAGCTGGAGCGCGCGCTCGAAGATCTGACGGCCGCGTTCCGGCTCGCCGCCGATCCCTTCGCCGGTGGCGCTCGAGACGCCCGCGAGGAACGTGAGGCCGGAGCCGTGCTCGAGCATTTCGTCGTACTCGACCGCGCGCTCGACGAACGCGCGCGTGATCGAGAGGTCGGCCACCATCTCGGGGTCACCGTTCGACATGCCGATCGCCGAGCCCCACGTGATCCCCGTCCAGAGCGCGAGCAAGGCCGCTTCGCGCGACTGCACGTGATCGTCGAGCCAGCGCGCGAGCGTGTCGGGACCACCGGCGATCGCGGCGTCGATCCCGTGATCGCGCAGCCGCAAGAGATGGACGGCGACGTTGCGTGCGCGCTCGTAGAGATGACGCGCGCGCGCGCGGACGCGATCGGCCTCTTCCAGATCGCCCGCCGCCTCGGCGAGCTCCGCCTCGTCCTCGATCCAGCCGAACGTGTACGCGGCGTAGGCACGCACCAGCACGAGCCCGATCGTCTCGTCGTCGGGGACGACGGCGAACACGCCCTCGACCTGCACGATCGTGCTCGGCATCGCGTCGCCGATCAGCTCGTCGTCCCAGTGGCGCTGCAGCTCCTCGCTCGCGCGCACGACGAGATCACCGCTCGCGTGCGCCGTGAGACGCGACGTGTCGCAGCCTGCGCTCGTCGCGCCCGCCACGAGGCCCATCGTCACCAAGACGAGGGTCGTCGCGCCTGCGCGTCGATCGAGCTCCGGGGATGAGGGCGGTTGCTGCACGTGCGAGGCGTGCTCCCGCGCGAGGAGCGAAGCGAACGAGTCGGAACGAGGGGTGGGGTCCCGAGCCGGCTCCGCCGGGCGGGGCGGGGTCGCGTATCGACCCCGCGGAGTAAGGAGCGGACCCGGGGAGTAAGGAGCGGACCCAGGAGGATTCGAACCTCCGACAACTGGTTCCGTAGACCAGTGCTCTATCCAGCTGAGCTATGAGTCCTCGAAAGGACGCGGATGATAGCGATCAAGACTCGTCTGTCAAACACGACGAGAAGTTCTTGACGCCATGGGTGGCCTTGCTAGTTTCGCCCGCGGAGAGCTGGCCGAGTGGTCGAAGGCGCTTGATTCGAAATCAAGTGTACCGGTAACGGTACCAAGGGTTCGAATCCCTTGCTCTCCGTTCCTGCATCGCGCCCTACGGGGCGCGACACGCGGGGGCCCTTCGAGCCCCCGAGCCCCCGTACTGCATGGCCTCGCTCCGCGAGGCTCTTTTTTTCTGACTTCGACTCGAGTGTCTTGGGAGAGGTGGCCGAGTGGTCTAAGGCGCACGACTGGAAATCGTGTGTACGGCAACGTACCGGGGGTTCGAATCCCTTCCTCTCCGTTCTTCTTCTCTACTTGTCTTCTTCTCTACTTGCGGCGTCGGCGTGTGATGACGAGCGTGATCACGAAGCTCGCGAACAGCGCCATTTCTCCGCCGGATTCGCGCGTGACGCTGCAGCTCGCGCAGCCGCCGCGCGTGGGCGGCGTGCGGACCGTCGGCGTCTCTTCGGGGCCGTCTTCGATGTCGACGGGGACGACGCCCGAGCCGAGCAGCGCGCGATCGTCGTCCGCGTCCTGCATGAGGCGCGTGCGCGAGCAGAGCGAGACGCGATAGGCCTGGTCCTCGACGCTGCTCGCGTAGACGAGGTAGCTCTGTCCGACGACGAACGAGTAACCGCACGCGGCCTCGGTCGTCGCGGTCACGACCTCGACGTGCTCGTGCTCGGCCGCGAGCCACGTCTGCACGACGTCGAAGTGGACGTGTCGCGTTCCGTCCACGTCCTCGATGGCGGCGACGCGTGCCTCGAAGATCGCCGCAGCGTTCGCACGCGCCGTCTCGAAGGGCTGCTCCACGCACGAGCAGGCCAGCGCGCGCTCGGGGAGCCAGAGGGAGAGGGCCGCCAGGATCAGGAACAGACGCATCTCGAACATCCCTCGCCCCGTTGACATGGTTCTTGGCTCCCGCTACATCGCCCACCGCCTCGGGAGAGGTGGCCGAGTGGTCGAAGGCACTCCCTTGCTAAGGGAGCGTACGCCAAAAGCGTACCGTGGGTTCGAATCCCACCCTCTCCGTGGTTCCTCTTCACGAGGACGCAACGACCAAAGGAAAAAGGCCCGCAGCGTGAGCCGCGGGCCTTCTCCTTTTCTCCTCCGTCGAAGAGATCAGTCGGAGTGTGCCGGTCGCGTGATCTCGGCGAGCATCGCGCGCGCTTCTTCGGCGCCGACGCCGCCCGAGTCGCGCGCCGCCATCAGCAGGCCGAGCTCGTGCATCTGTCCGAGCACGTGCGCGACCAGCACGCGACGATCCGCGTCCGGTCCCTCGAGCTCACGCAGCAGGCGCGAACGGATCTCCGTGGTCGTCAGGCCGTGCACGCCGGACCAGCCGCTCTCGAGCCGCGCCGTGTACGTCTGCCACGCGTAGCCCTGGCGGTTGTCGCCATCGCCGTTGTTGAGGATCTGCGCGACGCGCAGGCGGCGGAAGACCTCGCCCGACTCCCAGAGGTCCGTCGTCACGAGGTTGAAGAAGTCGTTCTCCGCGTTCATCAGTGCGTCCTGCACCGACTGGCGCAGGTCGTCGTCCGCACCCAGCTTCGCGAGCAGCGCCTCTGCGCCGGCGTCGTTGCCGCCGAGACAGATCGCGATCGCCGCGTCGAACGCGAGCGCCTCGTTGTCGAGCAGCGAGTTGATGCGATCGTCGTTCGTCGGATCGGCCGCGTAGCCGATCGCGATGGCTGCCGGGTGACGCACGTCGGGCGGCGTCGCCGGATTGGTGAGCAGCTCCATCAGCCGGCTCGCGACCGCGCGGCTCGGGTGCTGCCAGAGCGCGCCGAGATAGAAGCGGCGCGCCGCCTCGTCGAGATCCGTCTGCTGGATCTTCGTGATGACCGTCTCGACGATCTCGTCGTTGGCGATCGCGCCGAGCGCGAGGCCCGCGTCGTTGCGGAGGCGAATGTCGTCCTGCGCGTCCTCGACGATCGTCTCGAGCGCTTCCGCTGCTTCGGGCCGGCCGTAGCGACCGATGGCGCGCACGGCCGCCGTGCGGTTGTTGTACTCCATCTCGTGCGGCACACCGGCCATGCCCTGGTACGCCGAGAAGTCGACGTTGTGCGGGCGCGGGATCATGTGCATGAGGGTCGTGAAGCCCGCGTCGTCGTTCAGCTCCGCGAGCGCCATGGCCGCCGACGCGATGTCGTCGCCGTCGAGATGCTCGGCGATGTCGTGACCGACCGACGCGACGCCCGAACGACCGAGCGCACGGAGCACCGACGCGCGGCGCCCGAGGAAGCGATCGTCGCTCAGCATCGGCAGCAGTGCCGGGACCATGTCCGGCGTCGGCGCGAGCTTGAGCATGTCGAGCGCATCGCGCGCCATGTCGAGGCTCTCGCCCTGCGCGATCTGCACGAGCACCGGAGCGCCGCGCGTGTCGCCGACCTCGGCGAGGCCGCTGGCCGCTTCGAGGCGCAGATGCTCGTCCGTGGAGGCGAGCTGCGTCGCGAGCGCGTCGGCACCGGCCGGGTCGTGCGTCGCGCGCAGCATGCCGACGAGATCGGTGCGCGTCGCGTCGTCGGTCGCCTGCGCGAGCAGGACGGTCAGACCGCGCGCGCCCGTGGAGTTGCCGAGCGCTTCGACGACCGCGTGGTGCATCGTCGGGCTCGTCGTCATGAGCGTGAAGAGCGGGCCGGAGGCGCGCGGATCGCCGACCCGTCCGAGACCCGACACACAGGCGCGGATGACCGCGTCGTGGCCATCGCGGTGCGACTCTTCGGTGTCGGCCGCGGCGAGCTGCTGCTCGTGCTGGATCATGTGCGAGAGCGGCGCGATGACGTCGGGCGTCGCGGCCTCGGCGAGCGACTGCGCGACGAGCGTGCGCACGCCGACCGACTCGTGATCGGTGAGCTCGGGCGTGCTGAGGCGACCGACGCCGATCGCCTGCTCGACGACGAGCGGATCCCAGCCGGGCATGTTCTGGAGCGTGCCGGCCGCGAACTCGTCGATGATCGCGTTCGCCGCATCCGGCTGGTGCAGGACCGCGAGCGCCCACACGACCGGCGCGCGATCGGTGACGTCCGTCGTCGGCAGAACGCGCAAGAGCGTGGGCGCCGCGGTGTCCGCCGCAGGCGAGCCGATCTGCGCGATGGCGCGCGCTGCGTGCGCGCGGATCGGGCCGGCCTCGTCGAGCAGTGGGATGAGCAGCGGCACGGCCTGCGCGTCGTGATGCTCGCCGAGCTCGTTGATGTACTCCTCGCGGACGTCGGTGAACGTCTGGTGCGGGAGGTCGGCGCGGATCTCGCTCAGGTACGCATCGACGTTGTCGGCCTGCTGCGCATGCTGGAAGGCCTCCCAGCGATGCTCGGCGGCTTGGTCACGCTCATAGAACGTGTACCCGGCGTAGCCGAGCGCGCCGAACATCGCGGTGCCGACCAGCGCGGCGGCGATGCTCGAGTGACTGCCGATCTTGCGCGCGGTGGCGTCGTCGTCGTCCCCGAGATTCGCGGCCGCCCTCGACAGCTCATCGGTGGTGTCGACGTTGTCGGGGACTGCGGGAAGGTCGTCGTCGTCGCTCATGGGGGTCTCTCGCTGGAGGAGGCGTCGTAGACGCGATGGTCTCTTCTCCGGGGCCCATAGAAAGAGGTATGCCCGGCGGCGCGCAGAGTAACGAATGGGCGTCCAGGCTGTAAACAGCCCAGAATGGATCATCCGGCGATGGCGCAGACCGCGCCCTCGGCCTTCGCGATCGCGTCGATCGCCGCGCGGCCGTCGCGAGCCGTCTTCATCCCGCAGAGATCCTTCACTGGAAGGGAACGAGGCCGTCGCTGTCGTCGGTCGCCCAGTCGTCTCCGTGCGCGGGCGTCGTCGTCGTCGGTGGTGGTGGCGTCGTCGTCGGCGGCGGCGGCGTGGGCTCGGCCACGGTGGTCGTCGGGATCGGCGCTGCCGTCCCAGAGCCCGCGCCCGATCCGGGCACCTGACCCTGCCCCTGTGCGTGCGGCATCGACGGCGTCGTGCTCCCCGCGGTCGGGACGAACGTCTCGGTCGCGGTCGTCGGCGGCGCGAGCGCGATCTCCGTGGTCGGCGCCGCGAGGCCCTGTGTCGTGCGCGGCTGCGGTGGCGGCGGCGCGGCGCTCGTCTCCACCAGACCGGTCGGCGTCATCTGCGAGTGCTGCGCGACGATCGGACCGTGGTGATGGCGTGGCACCGCCTCGAGCGTGATCGTCGCGACCGGTGCGATGTCGAGGAACTGGATGTCGTGCGGAACGAATCCATCGGCGCGCACCTCGAGAAGATGCGGGATGCCGTCGTGCGCGACCGATCCGGAGTAGCTGCCGGTGCCGACCGTCGCACCGTCGAGCACGATCGACGCCGTGGCCGGCACCGCGCGGACACGGACCTCGAGAGGCGTCGTGCTCGCCGTCGGAACGGGCACGTCGGTCGGCGGCGTCGCAGCGCTCGGCGGTGGCGGCGCGATGGCGGTCGTCGCGAGGCCGGTCGTCGCGAGCGCCTGCTGCTGATGCGCGAGCGTCGTGCCCACGACGAACGCCACGCCGACCGCACCGAGGACGCAAGCGAACGCGATGATGCCGAGCAGGATCGGCGAGCGCGACGACGCAGGCGGAGGTGGCGTGCTCTCGGACGCGCGCGAGTGACGCGGCGACTGGCCCGCATCGACCGTCGGATCGGTCGCCATGCGCGAGCCCACCGCGGACGAGCGAGGAGAGAAAGAAGGTGTGAGGACGGGATGGGGCTGGCCCGGGAGCGAGCCGCCGTTCATCGGTGCGGGCCGCGTCGAAGGCATGGCGCCGGCGGACGAGAAGCTCGCGCGCGGCGGTGCATCCTGGGTCGAGAACGACGAAGGAACGGACACGGGGATGGATGGCGAGTGCGACGAGAACGAAGGTGTCGCCGACGGGCGTGCTTCGGGGATGGGGATGCTCGAGCGCAGCGCCGAGCTCACCATCGATCCGGCATTCTGGAACGCGTGCCCCCACATCGCGTTCCCGCGTGGCGAGGCGAACGGGAGCAGCGCCGCGCCGACCGCGCGCATCGACGGATAGCGCATCGCCGGATCGCGCTCGGTCATGCGATCGATCACCGCCGTGAACGCGCGCGGCAGATCCGGGCGCACGAGCGTCAGTCGGATCGCGCCCTCGGTCGAGACGCGATGCACGACCTCGAGCACCGAGTCGCCGTTCAGCGCGCGACGCCCGGTGACGAGCTCGAAGAGCACGAGCCCGAGCGAGAACTGATCACTGCGGCCGTCGACCGATCGCGCGCTCTGCGCCTGCTCGGGCGACATGTAGTGCGGCGTGCCCATGAAGTGCGCCGTCTTCGTCATGCGCACTTCGTCCTCGATGCACGAGATGCCGAAGTCGAGCACCATCGGATGCGCATCGGTGCCGCTGCGCGAGCGCGTGAGGAAGATGTTCTCCGGCTTCAGATCGCGATGGACGATGCCCGCCGCGTGCGCGGCGTCGAGCGCATCACAGACGGGAAGCGCGATGTCGGCGATCGCATCGGGGCCGAGCGGGCCCACACGCTTCACGAGGCTCGCGAGCGACTCGCCGTCGAGCAGCTCCATCACGAGGTAGGGCTGCCCGTTCTCCATGCCGACGTCGGTGACGTCGATGACGTGGCTGTGCTGGATGCGAGAGGCCGCGCGCCCTTCGCGCGTGAAGCGAGCGACGGCACCGGCATCGCGGGCGAACTGCTCGTGCAGCGTCTTGATCGCGACGCGTTTCTGCAGCCGCTCGTGCACGCCCTCGAAGACGGCACCCATCCCGCCCTCGCCGATCTTGCGAACGACGCGGTATCCGCCGAGACGAGTGCCTTCTACGACCTGCATCCGTTGCGGGGTAACCGTGCCACGGACCGTGACCGTCCCACAAAGACTACGTCGGCCGAATCGGATGCTCCCTCACGGCAGGGGACAGGAATGTCGGATCATTTCACGCGTCCGAGAGATCCCTCCGGTATTCCCCGCGCGTGCGCCGCCGTGCGACTGTCCGCGACGATGAACGAATCGGAGCCGAGCCTCATGCCCTTCACGTTGCGGGACGTGCTGGTGGACGCGATCGGTGCGCTGCGCACCGATTGGCGCGCGCACGTCGGCTGGAACGTGATGTGGCTCTGCGGTGCGCTCGTCTCCTGCTGCGGCTGTGGGATCCTCGCTGCGGGGATCGGCGCGGCGATCGGAGGCACGGGTGGTGGCGTGCAGGATCCAACCGCGCCGAACACGATCCTGCTCGTCCTGCTCGTCTACGCGGTGCTCCTGCCGCTGATGTTCGCGATCTACGCCGCGCATCAGAGCGTGACGATGACGCTGACGCGCGCACGGCTGCGCGGCACGCCGATGACGATGGGCGAAGGTATCGCGGCGGGGATCAAGCGCGCACCGGCCCTCGCGATGCATCTGATCGTCCGCACCATCGTCGAGGCGGTTCCGATCGGCGGCCTCTACGCCGTCGCGTTCGCGGTCGTCGCGGCTGCTGGCGTGATGGACGTCGAAGCGCTCCGGAACGCGGGTCCCGGCCTGTGGGCGTTCGTCGGCGTGATCTACGTCCTCGTGATCGTGCTGGCGTTCGGCGCGCGCGCGTTCGTCGGCTTGGGCTTCCCTGCCGTCGTCGCCGGCTCGGGACCGATCGCGGCGTTGGGCGAGAGCGTGCGCCTGCTCCGCGGCCGTCGCTGGCAGTTCATCCGCTATCGCCTCGTGGTGCTCGCCGCGTGGGTGCTCGGCTACGCGACGTGCATGGGCCCGTTCTTCCTCGCGAGCGCCGCTTCGCCCGGTTCGCCGAACCCGCTCGTCGCGCTCGTGACGCTTCCGCTCGTGCTCGGCTTCTATGGACTGATGCTCGTCTTCTTCGTTCTCGACGCCGCCATCGAAGCGAGCTTCCACGTGCGCGTGACGCGCCCGATGGACGTCGCCGCGATCGCCGAGACGTTCGCCTGATCGACGCAGCGTTCGTCTGGTTCAGCCGCGGGTGAGCGCCGTGTGGAACGCGGCGACGAACGCGTCCGCGCGAGCCGCGCTCACGAGCGGCTCGGGGAACGACAGGCTCGCGCGGACGGCGTCGGTCTCGACGATCGTCAGCACGAACGGCGCGCCGTGATAGTGCGCACCCTGGGTGAGCCAGAGTCGCGTCGCGCCTTCGATACGACCGACGTTCGAGACTTCGACGCTCGCGGTGCGGCCGCTCGCGTGCGCGTCCAGACGGCGGGCGCGCTCGCGCAGATCCCCCGCCAACGCGAGCATGCCGACGTTGCCGGGCGCGCGCGGACGCTCGCGCGCGAGATGATCGCGGATGGCGCGCGCGTCGAACGGCGCGTCGAAGTCGCCGTCGATGCCCGCGATGAACACGCCGAGCCCGAGCGGCTCGGGCACGCATCGATCGCGGAGCGACACCGGCGTGTGCAGGCGAAGCCGCGTCTGGCCGAGCACCTGCGCGGTCGCGTCGAGCGCGGCGACGGAGATCATCGCGTGCAGAGATACACTCCGATCGCGCGCGCGTGATCGCACCGACGCAGCGTCTTCGATCGCGAAGTGACGCATGCCGGTGCGCATCGTTCCCTCGACCGCCAGCAGCGGCGCGGGAAACGGCTTGCTCCGAAGGGCAGCCAGCACCTGCCTCACGGAGGGGCGCAGATCCAGCCGCGCATCGAGCGGTGCGTCGTCGAACGGCAACGGCTCGAGCGCGACCCCGTCGAGCGTGCGCGCGATCTCGCTCGCGAAGAGCGCCGCCGATCGGCCGTCGAACGCGATGTGATCGAGACCGAGCACGATCGCGTGACCGTCGTCGGCGATCACGGCGCGGTAGAGCGGCGCGCCCACGGCGAAGGGCGCGTGCACCAGCTCCGTCGCCACCTGCCACGCGTCGCCCGTTCGCGTCGTGATCGGCACGGCGTCCTCGCGCGCGAGCGGCCGCATCGCGAGTCGCCGCCTCGATCGCTCGAGACAGACGCCGAGCGTCGCGCCGTGCCGCGCGTGCAGCGATCGAAGCGCGGCCTCCAGCGCGCTCTCGGTGACCACGACGGCGCGCTCGATCAGTGCGACGACGATGCGCTGCGTCGGCTGCGCCGCGTACCAGCGCTGCAAGAGGCCCGGCTCGCCTCGACGCAGATCGAAGCGACGCCCGACGCGCATCACTCCGGAAGCGAGCAGTCGCGGCCTGCGTTCTGCTCCTGCAGATACGCGAGCAGCGGGCGGTAGTACTCGAGCATCGGCTCGGCCGTGAGATCGCTGCCGGTGTGCTCGCGTAGCACCTCGCGCCAGTCGCGGCTCGCGCCCGGGCTCTCGATCGCACGGAGGAAGTCACCGACCTCCGTGTGGCCGTAGTAGTTACACGAGTGCGGATCCTGATGGAGGATCTGCCGGCAGATGTGATCGTGCAGCTGGTAGACGAGCACGTTCGCCAGCGCGTAGTCGTAGTAGCCGGCCGGGTCGTCGTTGATGTGCGTCTTGGTGCACGCATCGCATCCCGTGGCCGGCCGATCGCTCGGCGGCGCGACACCCTGGTAGCGCGCGACGTACTGCCACCAGCGCGCGTTGAACTGATCGGGGGGCAGGTTCTCGGCGTAGAGGTCGTGCTCGAAGTGCGTCATCACGCCCGCGCTCCACGGCAGGAACGTGATCGGGCCGGTGAGCGCCGAGTCGAGCAGCCACTGCATCTGATCGATGTGCTGATCTTCGTGGAGCAGCCCGACCTCGCGCAGATACGGCTCTTGCGAGGCGGCGAGCAGGATCAGATCGCCCATGCCCTCGTGGTAGCTGCGGTTCGCGCCGTCACGCAGGAGATAAGGCACCTCCGGCGTCGAGTAGCTCAGGAAATAGTAGATGTGCCCGAGCTCGTGGTGCGTGGTCGTGAACCACTCCCAGTTCGGCTCGACGCTCATCAGCGAGCGGACGTCGTGATCGAGATCGATGTGCCATGCGCTCGCGTGATCGTTCTTCTCTCGCGTCTGTCCGGGCGGCACCGGATAGAGATCGCTCCGTTCCCAGAACGTCTGCGGCAGCTGCGAGTAGCCGAGCGAGACGTAGAAGCGCTCCGCCTGGTGCACGACCCACTCCGCGTCGTGGCCCGTGATCAGCGAGTCCATGTCGACGCCCTCGACCAGGCCCGGCCAGCTCTGCGACCAGCGATTGCCGATCCAGTGCGCCGGAATGAGCGCCGGCGGCTGCGCGACGCCGTAGCGCTCGGCGTAGCGATAGCGCGCCCAGCAGTGCAGCTGCGTGTAGAGCGGGCGCGTCTCGGTCACGAGGCGCTCGAGCATGTCCATCATCTCCTGACGGGTCATGCCGTAGTCGGAGACCATGTACGTGAAGTAGTCGTCGTGGCCCATCGCCTGCGCGACGCCGTTGCGCAGATCGCGTAGCTCGACGAGACCGTCGCGCAGCGCGCCGCCGACCTCTTTGGCGGCGTCCCATGCGTGCAGGCGCGCGTCGAGATCGGTCGAGCTCATCAACACCTCGTCGATCTCGTTCGTCGTGACCGGCTGCGTGCACGTGCCGCTCGCGTCACGCGTCATGCAGAACTGGTAGCCGTCGAGACGCGCGCTCTGCTGTGCCTCGGCTGCGACGCGACGCGCCGCGAGATCGGGCACCGTCTGCGGCGCCTGCGCCGCCTGGAAGAGCATGCGATCGAGCTGTCGCGCAGTGAGCGGCGCGAGATCGGCGCGATGCTCGAGCAACGCGCGCGCACGCTCGATGACCGCGACCGCGCCGGTGTACTCGGCCAAGAGCTGATCGGCCGCCGCGCGCGCCGTGGTGTGCGCTTCGCTCACGTCCGTCGACGACACCCACGCCGCCGACGCGCTCGCCGTGTAGAGGCGCACGTACTCGGGATCGTACGTCGCGAGGAACGCCGTCGCGTCGTCCTGCCACTGGTTGTGTGGTGTCGTCCCGGCGTGCGAGCCGGCGCCGCCGCAGGCGGAGAGAGCGAGCGAAGCGCCCACGAACAGGGCGGTTTGCGTGAAGTTGTGCGAACGCATGGCGCGCACCCTTGCACGCACGCGGGCGGATGGACAAGAGAGGCCGGCATCCTGGAGGGACGCAACCATGAGCGAACAGCGACACGTCTTCGATTACGCCAAGATCCATCCCGCAGTCCGCGAGAAGATCGCCACGCACCACCGCGACATCGTCGACGAGGTGCAGGCGGCCGTCGCCAAGAACGACGTGGTCGTGGTCGGCATGGGTGGCAATCCGAACCCGGGTCGTGCGCGCAAGCTGCTCCAGAGCAAGAACATCCCGCACGAGTATCTGAGCTACGGCAGCTACTTCTCGCTGTGGCGTCGCCGCAACGCCCTGAAGATGTGGACCGGCTGGCCGACGTTCCCGATGATCTTCGTCAAGGGCGTCTTCATCGGCGGCGCAGACGATCTCGAGAAGCTCGACGCATCGGGCGAGCTCGCGAAGCTGCTCGCCGGACCGCGCGCCGCCTGACATGTTCCGGGCATGGCCCGGTCCAACACGTGCGAGCTCGTCGTCGGTCGGTTGATGGAGATCACGGTCGACGCCGGCTATCACGCGCCCGGCGATGTCGACGCGATGATCGCGATGATCGGCGCGTCGATGGCGCGGCTCCCTTCGTCGAGCAAGGCCGTGATCGTCGCGGACTGGCGCGGCGTGCACTTGATGCCGCCCGACACCGCCGCGCGCGCACACACGATGTTGACGGCCGTCTCGCCGCGCGTGGAGCGCAGCGCCATCCTCGTGAGCACGACCTCCGGTACGGAGATGCTCCAGTTCGTGCGTCTCGTGCGCGAGAGCCAGCATCCGAGCCGCCGCATCTTCGACGGCGTCGGCCCGCTGAGCGCATGGGTGCGCGAGCTGCTGACGCCCGCGGAGGCGGCACGTCTCGCGGTCTTCCTCGGTCGACCCGCGCCGTGAGCGACGGCGCATCGCACGTCCCGCTCGGCGAAGGTCTCCGCTTGCTCACGCTCCGTGTGCGGACCGAAGACATCGTCTTCGTGCGTGGCATCTTCGCGGGCTACGACGGAGTCGCGAGCGTGCACGGCGATACGAGCGGGCTGGTCGCGCTGCTCGCCACCGAGAGCACGTTCGAGGAGCTGGAAGCGATCGTGGCCGAACTGCCCGAGGGCGTCGTGATCGAGCGTTTAGGCTGATCGCAGCATCGAGGGCGTCATGCCGAGCATCGCGCGGAAGCTGCGCGTCATGTGCGCAGCGTCGGCATAGCCGGCGCGCGCTGCGGCGACCGAGAGCGGCGTGCCGGAGACGATCTCGATCGATGCGCGCTGCAGGCGAAGCCACGCGATGTAAGGACGCAGCGGAATCCCCAGGCTCTCGGTGAACGCGTGCATGAAGCGTGAAGGCGACAGACCGACCTCGCGTGCGATCGCTTCGAGCGAAGGAGTCTCGGGCGATGCGCCGATGAGCGCGAGCGCCTTCCGGATGCGCGGATGCATGCGACGCGGAGGCTTGGCCGTCTCGGCGCCGAGGACTCGGACGACGTTCGCGAGCCAGGGCTCGGCGCCGCGCTGCATCAGCGTCATGGGCTCCGGCAGACCGATCGCATCACGTTCGCTCGCATCCAGCGCTCGCGGACGATCGCCGACGGCTGCCTCGAGCGCGATGCCGACGCGGCTCTCGGGATCCACGAACACGAGCAGCACCTCGCGACCGTGCGCATCGATCTCGTGCGCGACGTCGGGCGGCGTCACCACACCGGCGGCTTCGATCCACGCGCCGTCCGCGCGATAGCGGAGCGATCCTTCCACGGCGATCAGCACATGCATCGCGTGGTGCGCGTGCGTGGCGCTCTTGGCTCCGGGCGCGCGCGTCGCGAGCACGGGCGGCCACGCGTGTGCGATCGGAAGCGATGCGGCCAGCTTCAAGACGCCGTCGACCGCCACGCGCGCGCGAGCCCACCCGTGAAGACGAATCGTGGGAAGTTGATCAGCTGCTCGGCGAAGATCCGTCTGAACGCGTCGCCGCGGCTCGAGAACGGGATCGGCGGGTTGCCTTCCATCTTGTGCCCGCGCCCCTGCACGATCATGCAGATCGCCATCGCCGCGACGCCGCTCACCGCCTGGATCGCGACGCCCACGATCGAGCCCGCGAGCGGCGAGCTGAGCAGCGCGAAGAAGCCGCCCACGAACCACGGCCAGCTGATCAGGTGCAAGATGAGGTTGGTCCGGTTCCCGTGGAAGTCGGGGTACCCGTTCCACTGCCAGCTCACGAGCGTCGGGGTCCGGTCGTTCATGACCCCATGTTGTAGCGCGACGGGGGCGAAGGCTTGAACCAGCTGGCTACCCGTGAGAAGAACGACGGATGCGCCTTCGCGCTCTGCTTTTCCTCTGCGTCCTCGCGTGTCCGGCGCTCGCCGCAGCCCAGGAGGCGCCGGCCACCACCGCGCCCTCGGCTGCCGACGAGGCCGCGCGTCGTGCGCGTGTCGTCGCGCGCGTCGGAGACGTCACGATCACGCTCGGCGAGATCGAGGACGACGTGAACCATCAGTCGCCGTTCATGCGCATCCGGTTCCAGTCCGGCACGGCGCTACGCGATCACGTCACCGAGATGATCCGGATGGAGCTGCTCGCGCGCGAGGCCGAGCGGCGCGGGTTCGGCGACGACGAAGAGGTGACGGAAGCCGTTCGTCAGACGTCGGTGCAGCTCCTGATCCGTCAGGACTTCGACGAGCGCATCACGGCCGCGTCCATCCCGAGCGAGGACGTCGCCGCGTACTACGAAGAGCACCCAGCCGAGTTCAACCAGCCCGAGATGCGTCGCGCGAGCCAGCTCGTGCTCGCCACGCGCCCCGAGGCCGACACGATGGCCGAGCAGGCCCACGCCGCCGACGCGCGCACGTTCCGCCAGCTCGTCACCGATCACAGCGCGGACATCGAGACGCGGCAGCGCGGCGGCGACCTGCGCTACTTCGACGCCGAGGGCCACACGCCGAACGCCGCGGACCCGGACGTGCCGATCGAGGCCGCGCACGCGGCGTTCGCGCTGGCCAACGTCGGCGACGTCTCGGACGTGATCGCCGAGGGCGATCGCTTCGCCATCGTGCAGCTCACGGGTGTGCGCGCCGCAGAGCATCGCGACCTCTCGCAGGCCGACGCGTCGATCCGCACGCGGCTCTGGCGGACGACGCGACAAGCGGCGCTCGAGACTTTCGTCGACGGCCTCCGCGCGCGGATCCCGACCGAGGTCTTCTACGATCGCATGCGCGGCATACACATGG
>CAYSCF010000030.1:0-37126 GCA_964429305.1 uncultured Sandaracinaceae bacterium
GTCCAGACGTCCGGCCTTGCGATAGCCCTCGGCGAGCGTGCTCTTGAGCTCCTGGTCGATCTCGCCGCGGCTTCGCGCCGCTTCGAGCATGCCGACCGCCTGCTCCGACACGCCTAGCTCGCGATAGATGCCTGCGGCTTCGTGAACGTACGCCGTCTGCGCATCGCCCGATGCGTTCGCCGCGCCGTCGCGCAGCAGGTTCGCCAGCTCGATGCGCTTGTTCGACTTGCGATAGAGATCGGCGAGCCGATCGCGCGCCGTCGACGACGACGGATCTTCGGCGACCGCGCGCTCGAGCGCGAGGATCGCGCGATCGGTGCGGCCTGCCGCGAGACGCGCATCGGCGAGTCGCAGCGCGACCTGGTTGCGCGCCTCGACGCCCTTCGTCGCGTCGAGCTGCTTCTCGAGCCACTCGGCGGCGAGCGCGGGCTCGTTGCGGCCGAGATGGATGCGCGAGAGCGCCTCCAGCGACTCGATGCTCGGCGCGAGCCCGACGACGCGGCGATATGCGGTGAGCGCGCGCTCGGTGTCGCGCAGCTGCTCCTCGCCGATCTTCGCGACGCGATTCCACAGCGTGGCCGCCCACGGCGCATCGTGATCTTCGAGACGGCGCGCCTGGCCCGCGAGCAGCTCGGCGAGCTCGGCGCTCTTTCCTTTGCTCTCGAGCACGCTCGAGACCTCGGCGATGGACTCTTGATGGCCGGGCTGATCCGCCAGGTTCAGGCGGAGCATCTCGACGCGCCCGCCCTTTTCCTCGAGGTGACCGAGCAAGCGGGCGACCTCGAGACGCACCATCAGCTTGCGCTCGGGGGGCAGCTCCAGCTCGAGCTCGCGCTTGCGCAGCGCGAGCAGCTCGGGAACGCGACCGCGCGCCTCGTACGTCTTGGCCAGCCGATCGACGACCTCGCCGTCTTCCAGCGTGTCCTCGACGACCTGCTGATAGAGACGCATCGCGCGCGCCTCGTCGCCGAGCTTGCCCATCGCGAGATCGCCCGCGCGACGCAGCATCGCGCGCGACTCGGCGGGCGGCAGCGGAAGACGCGAGCCCTCCACGAGCCAGTCGATCGCGTGCGCGATGCGACCGGCCTCGGTCTCGAGACGCACGAGCGATGCGAGCGCATCGAGCGCGGTGCGATCGGCCGGACGCTCGCCCTTCGCAGGCTCGCCCTTGAGCCAGAGTCGCGTTGCGGCGCGCTGCAGGCGGCCGAGGATCTCGCGCGTGAGGACCGGATCCTTCACGTTTTCTTCGGCGATGCGCGCGGCATCGAAGAGGACATCGAGATCACCCGGGAGCTGATCGGCCAGCGAGAGCAGCGTATCGACGAGCCGCTTGCCCGGCGCGCGCCACGAGAGCCGCGCGAGCTCGCGCAGTGTGTCCTGATGCGCGGGATCGAACGCGAGCGCGCGTGCGAGCAGGCCTTCTGCCTTCTCGAGGTCGCCGCGGCGATCTCGGTGCCACGCGGCCAGGCGCACGAAGAGCGAGCGGAGCAGATCCGAGCTCGCGCGCGCCTCGGTCGGCGAGAGCGCGCCGGCACGCGCCTCGATCGCCGGCTCGGCGGCCGCAGCGAGCGCGTCCCACGCACCTTTCTCTTCGGCATGGGCCTCGACGGCGGCGAGCAACGGCTCCTCGATCGCGCGGAGCGCGAAGCTCGAGTCGACGAGCGCGTTCGCGACGACACGGAAATCTCCGGCGCCGGCCGCGAGACGGGCGACCTGGCCGGCCACCGCTGCATCGGTCGGCTGCAGCGCGAACGCCGCGCGCGCGGCCGCGAGCGCCTCGTCCGAAGCCGAGAGCGACTCGAAGAGATCGGCCGCACGGCGCGCGAGCGCGAAAGCGCGGAGCGGGTCGTCGCCGAGCGCCTTGCTCGCGGTGGCCAGCGCCGCGGCCGCTTCCTTCTCTCGTCCCGAGGCGCTCGCGAGGCGGAGCATCTCGCGCTCGAGCGCATCGTCTTCGGGGGTCAGAGCGAAGGCGCGCTTGGCGTGATCGAACGCTCCTCCGGCGTCGTTCTTGCGCTGTTCTTCCAGGACGCTCGCCTCGCGGAGCAATCGAACGCGCGCGCGCACGTCGTCGCCTGCGGCCTCGAGACGATCGGGCAAGAGCGCGAGCAGCGCATCGACGTCGTCGGTACGACGCGCGGCCTCGGCGAGACCTTCGACGGCGCCGGCCTTCGCGCTCGGCACGCCGAGCAAGGTCGCGAGGCCCGAGCGCGCGAGCGGGTTCGCCGGATCGAGCCGGATCGCCTCGTGATAGAGCTTCGCTGCGCTCTCGACATCGGCCATCGGGCCCGCACGCAGCGCGGCGAGACGCACGAGCATCTCGACTGCGCGCTCGGCATCGCGACGGCTCGCGCGATCGAGCAGCTCGTTCTTCTCTGCGTGTCGGCCGGTCGCTTCGTACAAGCGCGAGAGGGCGTCGACCGTCTCGGTCGTGTCGCCGAACTCGCTCGCCACGCCGCGCCAGGTCTCGATCGCGGCCGTGGCATCGCCCAGCTGCGTCTCTTCGATGGCCGCGATCTCGACGAGATCGGTGCGACGCACGGCGCCCGGCAGCGGGAGCGCGGCGCGCGCGGCCAGCGTCTTGGCGCGATCGCCGTGACGACCGAGCTCCGCGAGCAGCGCGCTCTTGGCCTCGAGCGCCTCGAGGTCGCTTCCATCCGCGGCGAGACGCGCGTCCCACGCGGCGAGCGCGCGCTCGCGATCGCCCAGCTCGGCGGCGAGACGTGCCGCAGCACCGAGGGCGCGACGACGCTCCGACGGATCGACCTCGAGCGTCGCGAGCTGCTCGCGCAGTGCGAGGAGATCGGCGCGACGCTCCGCGCCGGCGGCATCGAGCAGCGCCGCCAACCGGCGCGCGACCTCGAGCCGACGCGACGCGCTCGAGCTCTCGGCCTCGAGGACGCGTCGGTAGAGAGCTTCGGCGGCCGTGCGATCCGTGCGCGCGCGAACGTCACCGGCCGCGACGAGCAGCTCGCCGCGACGCGACGCGCTCGACGTCGCCGCTGCCGCAGCTTCGAGCGCATCGGCGAGCGGGCCGTGTGCTTCGATCGACTCGGCGACCTTCGCGAGCCGGTCTTCGGCCTCGCCGTCGGACGGATCGAGCGCGAGCACGGCGGCCCACTGCTCGAGCGCGACCTGCGGCTGCGACGCGTTCTCGGCGACGTTCGCGAGCTCGCGATGCAGCGCGATCCGGTCCTGGCCCGTCGAGAACGAAAGGGCGGCGCGCGTGACGCGCTCGTAGTCCGCGCGATGCGCCGCATCGGAGTAGCGATCGCGCAGCTCGGTCAGCGCGTCGCGACGGACGCTCGCCGGCGCCGTCTCGAGGGCGAGCACGCGCTCCACCAGCGCGACCGCCTGATCCTCGGCCTGATGGCTCGCGAGCAGGCCGCGCGCTTCTTCGAGCGCCGCGCCCGCGTCGTTCAGCGAGTCGAGGTACGTGTGTGCGATCTGGAGGCGCTTCTCGGGCGACTCCGCGTCGTCGCCCTTGCGCCAGAGCGCGATGAGCTCGGTGTGGCGGCCCTGCCGCTCGAGCAGGCGCTCGAGCGAGACCTTGAGCTGCGCATCGTTCGGCCTCAGCGTCGAGAGCTCGGCGAGATAGCCGATCGCGCGATCGGGCTGGCCTGCGAAGTCCTTCGCGAGCTGCATCGCTTCTTCGAGCAGCTGCGTCTTGCGGAACGGATCGTCGGCGGCTGCGAGCGCGCGATCGTAGAGATCGAGCAGGTCGTTCCACCGCTCGCGCACCGTCATCAGCACGGTCACGCGCGAGAGCGCCCAGTCAGCGCGCGGATCGAGCGTGAGCACGCGTGTCAGCACGTCGGCGAGGTGTGGGGAATCCTCGCCGAACCACTCCTCGTGGAACCCGGACGCGCGCGGTCCGATGGCCGTGACCTGTGCTTGGGAGAGGGGCCTCGCGAGCGTGTCGCGATACAGCTGCCCCACTTCGTCTGGCTTCTGGAGCTTGGCGGCGATCTCTTCCAGATCGTCCCAGAGCCCGAGGTCGTCGGGCGAGGCTTCCACCGCCGCGAGGGCGGACTTCAGACGCGGATCGAGCTCGCTCATGCTGTCTTCTCCGACCGCCCGGCGAGGCGGGTCGGCAGGATAACAAGGTCGCTCGCGATCTGGATCGCCGATCTCGTGGCGCGGTGCGTCGTGCGCTGGCGCGGTACCCGGCGGGAGTCCGACCGCAGAAACGAATCAGCCGGTGGAGCTTTCGCTCGCACCGGCCGTTCATCTACATCCGAGAGCGGGACAAGGGATTCGAACCCTCGACTTCAACCTTGGCAAGGTTGCACTCTACCACTGAGTTAGTCCCGCAGAGTGGACGCGCTTGGTAGCGCGGGGCCCGGGGTCCGTCAAGCTCGGACGATGCCCGACACGCGAACCGAGACCGACAGCATGGGCGCGATGCAGGTGCCCGCCCAGGCGTACTACGGCGCCCAGACGGCGCGCTCGATCTCGAACTTCCCGATCGGCGACGAGAGGATGCCGGTCGCGGTCGTGCACGCGCTCGCGCAGCTGAAGCGAGCCGCGGCCGAAGTGAACGCGGAGCTCGGCCTGCTCGATGCGCAGCGACGCGACTGGATCGTGGCGGCCGCGAACGAAGTGATCGCGGGCCAGCACGCCGATCAGTTCCCGCTCGTCGTGTTCCAGACCGGCTCGGGCACGCAGACGAACATGAACGTGAATGAAGTGATCGCCGGCCGCGCGAACGAGCTCGCGGGGAAGGGCCGCGGTGGCAAGGCGCCCGTGCACCCGAACGATCACGTGAACCTCTCGCAGTCGTCCAACGACACGTTCCCCACGGCGATGTCGATCGCGGCCGTCGATCGCGTGACGCGTCATCTCCTGCCGGCGGCGCGGACGCTGGCGGCGACGCTGCGCGCCAAGAGCGAGGCGACGAAGGACGTCGTCAAGATCGGGCGCACGCACCTGATGGACGCGACACCGCTCACGCTCGGCCAAGAGGTCTCCGGCTGGGTGGCGCAGATCGAGCTGGGCATCGCTGCGATCGAGCGGACGATCCCCGAGCTCGCCCAGCTCGCCGCGGGCGGAACGGCCGTCGGCACGGGGCTGAACGCGCATCCCGAGTTCGCCGATCGCGTCGCGAAGAATCTCGCGGTCGCGACGGGCCTTCCGCTGATCACGGCGCCCAACAAGTTCGCGGCGCTGGCCGGCCACGATGCGTTCGTCGGCGCGCACGGCGCGATCAAGCAGCTGGCGACGGCCTGCATGAAGATCGCGAACGACGTGCGCTGGCTCGCGAGCGGCCCGCGCGCCGGGCTCGGCGAGATCTCGATCCCCGACAACGAGCCGGGCAGCTCGATCATGCCGGGGAAGGTGAACCCGACGCAGTGCGAGGCGATGACGATGGTCGCCGTCGACGTGATGGGCAACGACGTGACCGTCGGGTTCGCGGCGTCGCAGGGCAACTTCGAGCTGAACGTCTACAAGCCCATCCTGGTCGCGCGCTTCCTGCGATCGGTGCGGCTCCTCGGCGACGCGTGCCTCTCGTTCGAAGAGCGCTGCGCGCGCGGCATCGAGCCGAACCGGGCGGTCATCGCCGAGCACGTCGCTCGCTCGCTGATGCTGGTGACCGCGCTGACGCCGAAGGTCGGCTACGACGTCGCGGCGAAGATCGCGAAGCATGCGCACCACGAGGGCATCACGTTGCGCGAGGCAGCGCTCGCGCTCGGCGCGATCACGGCCGAGGACTTCGATGCGCTCGTGAAGCCCGAAGAGATGACGCGTCCGACGCGCTGAAGACGTGCATCGATCTGCACACGCGATGTGCACCGCCCTGCGCGCGCGGCGCGTTTCTCGCGAGGTTTGGTGAGGCATCGACGTTGCTCGAGGGCGCGTCATGCGAACTCTCCTCCTCGGCGCTCTGCTCGCCTCCACGATTCTCCCCTCTCTCGCCCACGCGCAGTCCGCGCCATCGGCCCAGCCGATCGTCGTGACGGTGCTGCCTTCGCCCGCTGCGCCGCTCGCCCCGGCCGCGCCCATGGTCGAGTCGACGCGCGCGAACTGGTCGCTCCTCGCGCCGGGCGTCGGGCTGCTGGCCGGCGGCTGGCTCATCGGCTGGCTCACGACGGTCGTGTGGAACCTCGCGAGCGCGCAGTGTCACGGCGGCAGCACCGGCGGCGGCTTCGTGAGCGGACCGACGCTGACGTGCGATCCGCCGTTGGGCCCGTACGGCGAGGGCGACTGGCAGATGGCGATCCCGATCGTCGGTCCGTTCCTCACGTTCATCGGCGACGACACGTTCCGCGGCGCCGATCTCTGGTTCCCCATCGGCATGGCCGCGCTGCAGATCACCGGCGTTGCGCTGTTGATTGCGGGCATCGCGAGCCCGCAGCACGTCACGCGACCCGCGCCCGGTGCGCCGCAGGTGCAGGTCGGGCTCGGCACGCTCGGCGTGACGATGTCGTTCTGAGCGTCACGCGCCCATCACGGCGCGATACGCGATCTGATCGGCGTACATCCGGTGGTAGAGGCGTTGCTTCTGCTCGTGATAGGCGGCCACCGCGCCTCCGCTCGGCGTGATCGTCCGTTCGGCCTCGTTCATCGAGGCCATCGCCGTGACGAGATCTGGCACGTCGCCGCTCGCGACGGCCCCGAGCATCGCGGCACCGAGCAGCACCGCTTCCTTCTCCTTCGGCAGCACGATGCGCATGCGCGTCGCATCCGCGTGCTCGCGCACGAACACCGGGTTCTTCGTGTCGCCGCCGCACGCGATCATCGTGTCGATGCGGTAGCCGGCGGTGTTCATCGCGTCGATCACGTGGCGCGTGCCATGCGCGATGGCTTGGATGGTCGAGAGATACAGGAGCGCGAGCGCATCGACCGACGCGTCGAGCGAGAGGCCGCTGATCATCCCGCGCAGCGTGGGATCGGCGCGCGGCGATCGGTTGCCGTGGAAGTCCGGCTGCACGTGCAGCTCGCGCGTGAGCGACGCGGGGAACGCGACCGAAGCCGCGAGCGCATCGAGTCGCGCGTTCAGGAGCGCGTAGACCGTCGTCCCGTTCGCGCGCGCTTCGGCGTGCAGCTCCGCGCCGCGCGCGTGGGAATCGATCACGTGATCGATGAGCGCGCCCGTCGCCGACTGTCCGCCCTCCGTCAGCCACATCCCCGGCACCATCGCGGAGAAGTACGGCCCCCAGATCCCATCGATGAACTTGGGCTCGGCGCTCACCGCCATGTGGCACGTCGAGGTGCCTCCGATCAGTGCGAGCCGCGTCTCGAGCACGTCGGCCGAGAGCGACGATGCGCCCGCGCCCAGCAGACCGAGCCCGCCCGCGTGGGCGTCGATGATCGCGACGGCGCACGCGATCCCCGGCGCGAGGCCGAGCTCGGACGCCGCCTTCGTGCTCAGGGATCCGGCGCGCTCGCCCATCGGGCGCACGGTTTTGCCGATCGCGTCGTGCGAGAGACCATCGAGGCCGATCTGCGTGAAGAACGAGTCGTCCCAGCGGGACTCGTGCCCCACGTACGTCCACTTGCAGACGGTGGTGCAGAGCGAGCGCACGTCGGCGCCGCTCGCGCGCCAGAGCAGCCAGTCGGGCAGATCGAAGAAGCGACGAGCGCGTGCCCACGACGCGGGCATCTTCTCCTTCAGCCAGAGCAGCTTCGGCATCTCCATCTCGGGCGAGATCGTGCCGCCCACGTAGCGGAGCACCGCATGCTTGGTGCGGTTGATGCGCTCGGCCTGATCGATCGCGCGGTGATCCATCCACACGATCACGTCTTGCTCGGCCGCGCCGTCGGGCGAGACGGTCACCGGCCCGTCCTGTGCGTCCATCACGACGAGCGAGCACGTCGCATCGAAGCCGATCCCCACGACGTCTCCGGGCGCGGCGCCCGCTTCGGCCATCGCGGCGCGCGTGGAAGCGCACACGCTCTGCCAGATCGCCGCCGACGACTGCTGCACGAAGTCGGGCGCCGGCTTCCAGACGGGGAAGGGCGTCGTGCCGATCCCGCGTCGGGCGCCCGACCGATCGAAGAGCGCCGCACGCGCGCTCGTGGTGCCCACGTCGATGCCCAGATAGAGGCGTTCCCCGCTCATCGAGCACGCGTAACATGGGCGCGCAGGAGGGAGAAGCGATGAAGGACTGGAAGCTGGCGTTGGTGGTCGGTAGCGTCGCGCTCGGCGGCGTCGTGGTGGGCGCGCAATGCTTCGGCGCGAGGCCCGTCCAGGCGCAGGTGGGGCCGTACGTGCGTTGCGTGGTCGCTCGCCAGGAGAGCCTCGACACGCACAACGACGGCAACATCGAGGCACCGAACCTCGATCACGTCGTGCTCATACCGGCCGGATGGGAGCCGATCGCGGGCGGTGGGATCGAGAATCTCGGCGCTGTCGTCCTCTGTCGCCGCTGACGCTTCAGCGAATGCGATCCTCGATGGTGCGCACGAGACGCTCGCGCGGCATCGACGGCTTCATGCCGGCGGCTTCGAGACGCGTCGTGCAGAAGTCGACCGCGTCGCTCGCGGTACTGGCGACGTGATGCGGGAACGCCGGCGTCCAGAACCAGAGGATCGCGGTGACGGTTGCGCGCTGGACGGGGCTCTCGACGATCGTCGCTCCGCCGACGCAGAGCTTGGCGCCCATCTCCCTCACGCGAGGCTGATTCGCCCAGTCCGCGATGAGACGTCGCTCACGCGCGAGCATGCTCGCCGCGCCACGCCGGTTGCAGGAGACGAGCGCGTAGCGGTCGCCACGCAGGAACAGCTGCTCGAACCCGGTCGCCATCTGGTCGACGACGCCCGGCGTCAGCACCGCCGGCAGCACGCACACCACGATGGGGTCCGTGCCTGCGACGAATTCCACGTTCGAGCTCATGGCCGGCGAGCGTACCGACTGCCGAAGCAAAAAACCTCGGCGACGCGCGGAGAGAGCCGGCGGAAACGCTGACGGCCGTCAGCGAGCAGGGACGATCAGCCCATGCGCTCCGCGATCGTGCGCGCGAGACGCTCTCGCGGCATCGGCATCTTCAACCCCGCGGCCTCGAGCCGTGCGACGCAGTAGTCGATGGCCTCGATCGCATTGCCCGCCGCTTGGTGCGGAGAGGCAGGCGTCCAGAACCAGAGGATCGCGGTGAGCGCGGCGCGCTGGACGGGACCCTCGATGATCGTGGCGCTGCCGACGCAGAGCTTGCCGGACATCTCGCGCACGCGCGGCTGGTTGGCCCAGTCGGCGACCAGACGCCGCTCCTTGGCCAGCATGCCCGTCGCGCCACGCCGGTTGCACGTGATGAGCGCATAACGCTGGCCTCGCTGGAACAAGCGCTCGAAGCTCGTCGCCATCGCGTCGACCACGCCGGGATTCATCACCGCCGGCATGACGCAGAGGACGAGGGGGGACGCCTCATCCAAGAGCTCGACGTTGGCAACCATCTCGTAGGTGTATCGGCCGAGGCGGCGAGGAACCTCAGTCGGCCCGTCCGATCCAAGCCGGCTGGAACGCCGAGCGGGCTCACGACGCGCGCATGACGCGGACCTGGAACCCGAGCTCGTGGCTGAGCGCGACCATCTCTTCGAACACGTCACCGTACGCCACCGCGACGTGGTTCGAGAGGTAGTGCGCCATCAGCGTGTCGCGCCCGATGCCCATGTCGGCGGCCATGAAGGGCCACTGGCGCGTTGTGCCGCTCCACCATGCGTCGCGCACTTCCGGCGGGAGCTTCACGACCTCGCCCTTGCCGATGTCCATCCAGAGCTTGCCGCCCTTCACGTAGGCGCGCGCCCACGTCATCGCGCCGGGCAGCGACTCGCCCGCGAACGTGCCGCCCGGCGTCGGGAAGTACATCGAGGGCTGCCGATACGAGTGCGCGCCCTTCAGGGTCTTCGGATCGTGGTTGAACGCATACGCGCCGCACGAGCCCGAGTTCAAGAGCACCCAGAGGAATCGTCCGTCGTGCTGCGCGCCCCAGCGCACGTCGTGGAACATCACCGCGTCGTGCAGACCCTTGTTCGCGCACAGGCGCTTGAGCATCTCCATCGGCACGACGTTGCCCTGATCGGCTTCGGTCGCCGTCGCGATCGGATGGCCGTCACTCTCGGGCCGGCACGCGGAGTTGAACAAGCCTTCCGCGAGATCGCTCGGCGGCCGCAGCGGGATGAGGCCCAGCTGGTACTGCCATCCGAGGCAGTCGGCGCCGTACTCCTTCAGCATGTCGAGCACGACGAGGTAGTCGCGCAGCTGCTCGCGCGTCGCGTCCTCGGTGAAGTCCTGCGCGTTCGTCTCGCCGCCGATCTCTTCCTTCCAGTGGAAGGTGAGGCCCGCGTTCTTCACGAAAGACAATGCGTCGTCGATGCGCTTGCCCTCGATACGCCGGCCGCGATCGATGATCCACGCCTGATCGATCTTGTGCTCGGCGAAGTGCACGTCCTTGAGCAGGCGCGGGCCGAAGTAGCCGTTGATCATGCCCATCGACGTGTCGCCGAGCATGAGGATCAACGCACGCTTCTTCTCGAAGCCCTCGGCAACCTGCTTCGCGCGCTTCGACGACGCTTCGGAGATCGACGCGTGCGCGTGCAGGTCCTTCGTCTCGTACGCGATGCGGCCGCTGGTGCACCACGCATCGAGGCGCTCCATGAACGCCCTGTCCTTCGTCCAGTCGGGCGCGTCGGTCCAGATACGCGAGTGCGTGCGATCGATGTACTCGAGGCACGCGCCCGTGTTGAGCAGGCCGACGAGGCCGGGCCACTGCCCCGAGAAGTTCGAGGCGAGCAGCAGCGGGTTGTCCTTGCCCACGACGCCGTCGCACGTGTGCGGCCCGTAGAGCCAGTGCACGCACATGCCGATCATCGGATCGTCGACGGGGCCGAGCTTCGCGATCGCCTCGTGCGGCTTGGTGAGGAATCCCTCGACGCGATAGGGCGTTCGCCCGAGCTTCTTCAGCGCCGCTTCCAGCTGCTGCGTCGCCGCTTCGACGGACGGCAGCGCCACTTCGTTCGGCTTGCTTCGCGCATCCCCGGGCCAGAACACCGCGACCTTCTTCGTCATGCGCGCGAGACTAACGCAAAGGCGTTCACGGCGGCGACGGCCAGCGTGCGACGCACGTCGTCCTGAGCAGCACGAGCACGGGCGGCACCTCGCGCGACGCGACCCGCGTCAGTCAGCGGCGAGGATCGACGACAACGCGGGGAGTGCCTTCGCGAGGGGCCACACGCGAATGCCATCGACCTCGTACGCGCGCGTGCCGCCGTAGAAGAGGTGACAGCGCGCAGGTGCGTAGTCGGTGCGGAAGAGGCGCAGCGCTGCGAGGTCCGCCTCCCGGTACTGACTGCTCCGCTTCACCTCGATCGCCACCAGCCCGCGCTCGCCGTAGAGGACGAAGTCGACCTCGCGGTGGTCCCGGGTGTGCCAGTACGAGAGCTCGTAGCCGAGCGAGAGGTTCTCGTTGGTCGCGCGCAGTTCCTGCATCACGAGCGTCTCGAGCGCAGCACCGTCGATCTCCTCGCCGATGTCGAGCGGGCCCCTCGGACGCAGCGTGCGAAACACACCCGCATCGAAGAAGAAGAACTTCGGATGGGCCGTCATCGCGCGCTTCGCGCGGCGTGTGAACACGGGGAGACGCACGGCGAGGAGGAGGTCTTCGACGAGGTCGAAGTAGGTCTCGACGGTCTTCCGGTTCAGCCCGACCTCGCGCGCGATGTTCGAGATCGAGAGCACGCTCGCCTGCGAGAAGCTCGCGCTCGTCAGAAAACGTGAGAACGCCTCCAGGTTTCGCGTGAGCGCTTCGGCCTGGACCTCCTCGCGCAGATAGGTGCCGACGTAGCTGCGCAGATAGTTCGCGCCGTCGTGCGCGGTGTAGGCGGTCGGCAGGTGGCCGAGCCGGAGCGAGCGCGCGAGGTCGAACGAGCTCCCGAGCTCGGCCGCGGTGAGAGGGTGCATCGCGATCGTGCGCGCGCGCCCGGCGAGGAGGTTGGCGCCTCCGCGGCGCAGCTTGCGCGCGCTCGAGCCGGTGAGCGCGAAGCGAAGCTTCTTCTTCTCGATGAGGCGGTGGACCTCGTCGAGGAGCGCCGGTAGTCGCTGCACCTCGTCGATGAGCACGTCGCTCGCGCCACTCGCGGCGATCATCGCCTCGAGCCGGCTCGGGTGTTGGAGCAGCTCCGCGTACGTCGCGAGATCGAGCAGATCGAGACGAAACGCGCTCGGTAGAACCTCGCTCACCCACGTGGACTTGCCCGTGCCGCGAGGACCGAAGAGGAAGAAGCTCTCCCTCGAAGGAAGCCGTAGATCACGCGCGAACACAGCTGCCATATTTACATGAAAAATGGCATCTCGCATGCCAGCTCGTTGACACGCCTCGAAGAACGGGGGATCGACGCACCATGCGGACCTGTCTCGTCGCCCTCGTCGCTCTGACGGCCCTCGCGTGCGGGAGCGGCGAGACCACACCCCCGGGCTCGGCTGCGCCGACGAGCGCCGCGCATCGTACGACCATCGCCGTGGTCCCCAAGGGGACGACGCACGTGTTCTGGCGATCGGTGCACGCTGGCGCGCTGCGTGCGGCGCACGAGCTCGACGTCGACATCGTGTGGCAGGGCCCTCAGCGCGAGGACGATCGCGCGGGGCAGGTGCGCGTGGTCGAGGACATGATCACGCGGCACGTCGATGCGATCGTGCTCGCACCGCTCGATGCGACGGCGCTCAATCCCGTCGCGAGCGAGGCGCGCGGCGAGCACATCCCGATCGTCGTGTTCGACTCGGGCATGACGTGGGACGGGCTCGTCTCGTTCGTCGCGACCGACAACGCGGCGGGCGGCGCGCTCGCGGCGGAGCGCGTCGCGACGCTTCTCGGCGATCACGGGCGCGTCATGGTGATGCGCTACCAGGAAGGCAGCGACTCGACCGCCCAGCGCGAGCGCGGCTTCCTCGATGCGATGCACGCGCATCATCCGAACATCGAGATCGTCAGCGACAACCAGTACGGCGGCGCGACGACCGAGACGGCCTACGCGACCGCCGAGTCGCTGCTCGTGCGCTTCACGGACGTCGACGCAGCGTTCACGCCGAACGAGTCGACGACGTTCGGCATGTTGCGCGCGCTACGCGATGCGTCGCGCGCGGGTGTGAATGCCGAGCACCGCGTGCGCCTGGTCGGCTTCTACGCGAACGACGCGATGGTCGCCGCGTTGCGCGCGGGCGACATCGACGGCCTCGTCTTGCAGAACCCCGCGCGCATGGGCGAGCTCGCGGTCCGCACCGCCGTCACGAGCCTACGCGGCGAGCACGTGGAAGCGCGCATCGACACGGGCGCGACGATGGTGACGGCGGAGAACATGGATCAGCCGGACGTGCACGCGCTGCTCGCGCCGGACCTGTCGATCCTCGACGCACAGTAGCCGTGCACCAGATCTGTGGATCGCTCGGCCGTGTCGAGGCCATCGCGCGGCTGGGTGGGGAGGCCATCGCGATGGACGCCGGCATCGTCTGGGTGCCGTGGGACGGGCCCGCGCTGACCACGCTCGACGAGGAATCGATCCCCGAGCACGAGAATCTCTCGGAGGAGATCGCGGCTGCGCATGCTGCAGCCGCGGGCCCCGAAGGGATCGCTTTCTTCGAGACCCGCTATTTCGGCGGCGCGGGCGGTGAGGTCGCGTCGGTGTGGATGCGCGGCGTCCTCGTCGTCGATCGCGGAACGGTCGACCAAGCTCTCGCGGCACTCGGCGTCGTCCCCGTCGGCGGTCGCGACGCGTTCGACACCGTGGGCCTCGGTCGACATCGATCGAATCCGAGCGCGCGCTGAGCGAGGGGCATCGACGACGGCTGCGCGATCGTCGTATGACCGCCGCGTGAGCGACGTGATCCTCCGCATGTCGGGCATCCACAAGCGCTACGGCGCGCTCGTGGCGCTCGGCGGCGTGGATCTCGAGGTCGCGCGCGGCGAGCTGCATGCGCTCGTGGGCGAGAACGGGGCGGGCAAGAGCACGCTGATGAAGGTGCTCAGCGGCGCCGAGCGGGCCGACGCCGGAGCGATGGAGCTCGGTGGATCGGCTTACGCGCCGACGGGACCGCTCGATGCACTGCGCTCGGGCGTCGCGATGATCTACCAGGAGCTGAATCTCGCGCCGGATCTGAGCGTCGCCGAGAACCTCGTGCTCGGGCGGGAGCCCTCGCGCTTCGGGCTCGTCGATCGATCCACGCGTCGCGCCATCGTCGATCGCGTGCTCGCGGTCGTCGCGCATCCCGATCTCGCGGCCGATCGCATCGTGCGCGATCTCGGGCCGGGCGCGCGGCAGCTCGTCGAGATCGGGCGGGCGCTCGCGTTCGACTGCAAGCTCGTGGTCCTCGACGAGCCGACGAGCTCGCTCTCCGCGACCGAGGCGCGCGCGCTGGATGGCGTGCTCGATCGGCTGCGCGAGCGCGGTGTCTCGATCGTGTACATCACGCACTTCCTCGAGGAAGTGGAGCGCCTCGCGGCTCGCTACACGGTGCTCCGCGACGGCAAGACCGTCGGCGCTGGGAATGTGCCGGGCACGCCGATGAAAGCGATCGTCGCGCAGATGGTCGGTCGACCCCTCGAAGAGATCTATCCCGCGCACGGACGCACGCGTGGCGAGCGCATCATTCGGCTCGACGGTGTCGCGGGGAAACGTCTGCCGACGAGCGCGTCCCTCGATCTGCATCGGGGCGAGGTGCTCGGGCTCGCGGGCCTCGTCGGCGCGGGCCGCACCGAGCTCCTCCGCGCGCTGATCGGGCTCGACGCCGTTCGGTCGGGCGCGATCACGATCGCGGCGTCGACGGATCGCGGTGCGCCGGTGACCACGCGCATCGCGCAGGGCGTCGGCATGCTCAGCGAAGATCGAAAGACGGAAGGCGTCGCGCTCGATCGCCCGATCGTCGACAACGTGATGATGACGCGCGACGTCGCGCGCTTCGGCGTGCTCGGACGTGACCGAGACGCGCGCACGCAGGACTGGATGACGAAGCTCGGCATCAAGGCACAGAGCCCCCAGCAGCGCGCGGGCGATCTCTCGGGCGGCAACCAGCAGAAGGTCGCGCTCGGGCGCTTGCTCCAGCAGGATGCCGACGTGTTCCTGCTCGACGAGCCGACGCGCGGTATCGATGTCGGGAGCAAGTCGGAGATCTACGCACGCATCGACGCGCTCTGCGCTGCAGGCAAAGCAGTGCTCGTCGTCAGCTCGTATCTGCCGGAGCTGCTCGGGATCTGCGATCGCATCGCGGTCATGCGTCGCGGCGTCCTCGGGGAGGCGCGGCTCACCTCCGAATGGACGGAGGCGTCCTTGCTCGAGGCGGCGACGCTGGAGAGCGCAGCGTGAAGCGTCGAGCACGAGCGATGCTCTCCGCGGCTGGGCCCGCGCTCGGCCTGTTGCTCGCGATCGGCCTGTTCGCGCTGCTCGTTCCGGATCAGTTCCTCTCGCTCTACAACTTCCGCACGGTCGTCACGCAGACGGTGATCGTCTCGCTCGGCACGATCGGCGCGACGCTGGTGATCGCGAGCGGCGGCATCGATCTCTCCGTGGGAGCCGTGGTCGCGCTCTCGAGCGTCGGCGCGGCGGTGTTGTTGCGCGATGGCTCCTCGCCGCTCGTCGCGCTCCTCGGCGGCCTCGCGATCGGCGGCGTGTGCGGTCTCGTCAACGGCGTGCTCGTCACGCGCCTCAAGATCGTTCCTTTCATCGTCACGCTCGGCACGATGGGCATCGCGCGCGGCATCGCGAAGTGGCTCGCCGACGAGCAGACCGTGAACGCGCCCGCGGGCGGTCTCGAGGAGCTGATGCGCAAGACGCCCGATCCGCGATGGCTGGTCGTCTCGCGCGGCGCGTGGATCACGCTGCTGCTCGCGGGCGCGATCGCGTTCGTGCTGCATCGCACCGTCTTCGGCGTGCACCTGCTCGCGGTGGGCTCGAGCGAGCCGACGGCGCGTCTGGCTGGTGTGCGCGTCGAGCGCGTGAAGCTCGTCGTCTACGCGATCGGTGGCCTGTTCGCCGGGCTCGCCGGTGTCCTCCAGTTCGGTCGGCTCACCGTCGGTGATCCCACGACGGCGCTCGGGCTCGAGCTCGACGTGATCGCCGCGGTCGTGATCGGCGGCGGCAGCCTCGCCGGCGGTCGCGGCAGCATCGGCGGCTCGCTGCTCGGCGCGTTCTTCATGGCCGTGCTCGCGAACGGCTGCACGCTGACGGCGGTGCCCACCTACGTCCAAGAGATCGTGGTGGGCACCATCATCGTCATCGCGGTGGCGCTCGATCGCGTGAGGCGCGAGCGAGTGTAGTCAGGCGCAGCCGTCGTCGACGATGCCGTTGCAGTCGTCGTCGATGCCGTTGCCGCACGTCTCGTGATCGACGTGAGGTCCGACCATGCACACCTGCGTGTCCGGAGGCGTCGAGTCGTTGCACGTGAAGACGCCGCACATGTTCGGTCCGGTGGTGCACGAGACTCCGCCATTCGGGTCTCCGTCGTCGATCACGCCATCGCAGTCGTCGTCGATGCCGTTGCAGATCTCGGCCGTCGGCACGCAGCCAGCGACGGGCCCGCACGCGCCTGCGACGCAGACCATCCCCGACGCGCAGTCGGAGTCCGTTCCGCAGGCTCTTCCCGTGCAGCGCTGCCCCGACATCGTCGCGTCGGTCGCTGCGCAATCGATCGCGTCCGGCGTTCCGTCGCCATCCATGTCGGGGCCGGCCGTCGCGGGGACGACGCTTCCGTCCGCGAGCAGCACGTACGCTCCGACGAAGCGGTCCTCGCCTGCCTCCACGAATTCCACGTAGAACGCGGTCCCGACCGCGCCCGGCACGATGCGGCCGAACGATCCGTCCGCGTTCGTCGCGACGAGCACGCCCTGGCTCGGCGGCGTCGTGATCCGGAGCGTCGTGCCCGCCGGAGTCACCGCGTGATAGTGGCCGACGAGCCGGATCGTGTCGCTCTGCGGGATCGGAGCGCCACTGACCAGCGCATTCGCGAACGAGGGCGGATCGGGCAGCGGTGTACCGACGCACGCGGGATAGGCGAGAGACGCCCAGCACAGCACGAGCGCAGCGAGCGCTCTCTTCAGCTTGTTCGGGGTCATCGTTCTCTCGCCTCTCCGGAGTAGCGGACGCCGAGTGCGTCGTACAGCGCTTCGTGAACGTTCAGCTCGGGCTGCAGGTGCCGGCGACGCAGACCTGGCCCGACGCACAGTCGCTGTCCGCCGCGCACGCGCTCGGCGCGCAGCCGTCGTCGACGACGCCGTTGCAGTCGTCGTCGATGCCGTTGCCGCAGACCTCGTGATCGGGGTGCGGGCTGCCGCCCGTGCAAGCACTCGCTGCCTCGCAGGATCCGGCGGTGCAGACCTGGCCTGCCGCGCACTGGCTGTCGGTCGTGCACGCGCACACGCCGCCGGGGCAAGCAGCGCGCTGGCACGTGCCCGAGATGCAGGCCTCACCGCTCGTGCAGTCGCTGTCGGTCGCGCACGCACTGCCGCAGCCGTCGTCGACGATGCCGTTGCAGTCGTCGTCGATGTGATTTCCGCACGTCTCGTGATCGGGGCAGACCGTGCGCGACTCGCAGCGGCCCGCGTCGCACGCCGAGCCGGTCGGGCAATCGCTGTCGGTCGTGCACTCGCGGATGGGCGGGAGCTCGGCGCAGTGCCCGGTCACGCAGAGCTCACCGCCGCGGCAGTCGCTGTCGCTCGCGCACGCATCGAAGCGGCCCGAGTAACATTCGCCGCCGACGCAGACCGCGCCGGTCGGGCACGCGCTATCGGTCGCGCACGCCGTGAGGCAGTGGTCGTCGGTGCAGCTCGAGCCCGTGCCGCAGTCACCGGACGAAGAGCACGACACCACGGCGTACGTGTTGGCAGTGGACGAGGGCGATGCCTGGCAGCCGACGACGAGGAAGAGAGCACCGAGCGAGAAGCCAATCGAGCGCGACATAGAGTACCTCCACCCTCGACCTATCAAGCGCAATGCCGCGTCCAGAGACATCGAATTCGCCGCGAATGTGCAGCACATAAATGTAGCTAATGCATTAAATATCGATGCGCGCTACATGTGTCGCGTGCCGGCGTGGCTCGAGACACGGTTCGAGGGCTGGGCTCCGGATGGGCCCTCGATCGGCCGCGATCGAATCACGGGGGCGGCCGTGCATCTCAAGGTCGCGACCAGCTTGGACGCGGTGCGCGCGATCGAGCGCGAGGTCGCCGTCGCGGGCCGCGTCTCTCACCCCGCGCTCGCCACGCTCCTCGATCACGGATACATCGGTGTCGCGCGGGCCGCAGCGTTCGAGTGGATCGATCCGGCGCCGCTCGCGTCCGACGCTGCGATCGAGCGCGTCGCCATCGACGTGCTCAGAGCGTTGCTCGCGCTGCATGCGGCCGGCTTCGTCCACGGAGATCTCAAGCCGGAGCACGTCCTGGTCGCGCACGACGGGACGCGGCTGATCGACCTGGGCCTCGCCGTGCTCATCGGCGATGCGCCTGCGGGCGGCACGAAGGACTTTCTCGCGCCGGAGTACCGAGCCGGCGCCGTGGCCAGCGTCGCGGGCGATCTCTTCGCGTTCGGAAAGACCTTCGCTCCGTTCGTCGCGGACGGCAGCGCGCTCGCGGTCCTCGTGGCGCGTGCGTGCGATCCCGATCCGAGCGCTCGCCCGGCGTCGGCCGAGGCAGCGCTCGCGACGCTCGGAGCACGCCCGCGTGCCGTCGATCGGCTCGCGCGAGCCTACCGCGTCGGCGATGGCGCGATCCTGGATCGCATCGGCGCGAGCGATGCGCTGCGCGTGCGTGTCGCAGCGCCCTCGGGCAGCGGCGCGACCAGCTTCGTCGAGACGCTCGCACGTCGATGTGCGGGCGCGGTCGCGGTGCGGGCATCGAACGCGCGCGTCGCGCTCGATCTCGCCAGGCAGAGCGCGACTCCGATCCGCGTCTTGATCGACGGCGCGTTCGTCCCCGAAGACACCGACCCACCCACGGTCGTCGTCGGCGACGTTTCCGAGCCCGACTTCGCGCTCGAGCCCATCGACGCGCCGGCGGTCCTGAGGCTCGCGCGCGAGCGCGGCGTGTCGATCTCGGAGGCCGACGGCGAGCGTCTGTGCGCGACCTGCGAGGGCAGGGCGGGGCGCATCGTGCGCACGCTCGAACGAATGGAGCGGCAAGCCGCTCTCTCCCTCGCCGACGCGCTGCGCATCGATCGCGTGGCGATCACCTCCATCGACGTCGTGGCGGAAGCAGAGCGCGCACTGGAGGAAGGCGCCGCGCGCGTGGCGATCGCACTGCTCTGCGAGCGTTGGCCCGATCTCGAATCACGTGGTGACCGCGAGATGCGCATCTTGCTCGCGCGCGCGCTCGCGTCCGCGGGAGAGAACGAGCGGGCCGGCGATCTCTTCGCCGTGCTCGAGCGCGAGAGAGCCCTCCCGGACGCCGAGCTCGTGGGTCTCGCGCGAGCGCTCGAGCGCCTCGGCCGGATCGATGCCTTGCTCACGCTGCGCGAGCCGAGCACGAGCGAGACCCGGGCGGAGATCACCGCGATGAAGGCGGCCGCTCTCTTCGTGCGGGGACGGCTCGCCGAATCGCGCGCGGTGGCCGAGGGCGCGCTCGCGATCGAGCACATCACGCCGCACACCGAAGTCCGGCTCCTCTGTATCGCCAGCGACGCGACGCTCCGCGCGGGGGATGCGCCCGGCGCGCTCGCGTGGGCGGAGCGTGCGCTCGCACGCGCGTCGTCGTCGGGGCTGCCCGCGCCGCTGGCCCAGTCGCACGCGCGGATCGCAGGTGTGCACGCGATGGTCGGCCGATGGACGGAGGCTCGACGCGAGTACGTGGCCGCACTGGAGGCCGCGGAGCGCGCGGACGATCGCGGCGCGTTGTCTCCGTATCTGATGAACCTCGCCGCGGCGGAGCACGCCCTCTTCGAGGTGGATCTCGCGATCGGACACTACGAGCGCGCCGTCGCTCTCGCGCGCGAGCTCGGGCGTGCTCCGTCGGAGGCGGCGGCGCTGACCAATCTCGGCACGTTGCTCGAGCTGGTCGGCGCCTACGCCGAAGCGGCACCGCTTCTCGAGCGTGCGGAGGTGCTCGCGAGCGAGCGAGGCGCGACGATCGCGGTCGCCCAGGCGCGGATGTTCCGGGCCGAGGTGGAGCGCGCGCGAGGCGCGCCGGACGTGGCGCACTCGCTCGCGACGAGCGCACGGGACGCATTCGTCGCATCGCGCGCCGAGCGACAGGCTCTCGAGTGCGGGCTCTTGCTCGCCGAGCTCGCCGCCGATCGTGGCGAGACCGCGATCGCGCAGCGATTCGTCGACGGCGAGACGGAGAGCACGAAGAGCGCCGGCCTCGGGGCGCGCTTCGCCTTGCTCGCGGCGCGCGTGCGAGAGACACGGGGCGACACGCTCGGTGCGGCGCGCACGCTCGAAGCCGCTCTGACGGAGGCGGAGCGCGTCGGCGAGCGCGAGTCGATGCTCCGCATCACGATCGCACTGGCCGAGGCCCACACACGCCTCGGAACCGGCGCAGCGACGGCCTTCGAGGCTCGTGCGAGAGAGCTCCGTGGATCGCTCGCGCTTCACGTTCCCGCCGGGCTGCGCGAACGCTTCCTCGCGCGGCACCGCTTGCCGGAGCCCATGCAGCCGACGCGCTCTCGCTTCGATCCCGCAGCGCGCGCGATCGCATCGCTCCTTCGTCGCACGCTGCGCGCGACGGACGAGACGCTCGTGCTCGAAGCGGCGGTCGACGAAGCGATCGCGCTCACGCATGCCGAGCGTGCGTTCTTGCTCGCGCGGCGCCCGGGGCGGCCGGTCGTGAGCGTGGCGCGCAATCTCGACCGCGAAACGATCAAGAACAGTCGCTTTCGCTTCAGTCGCTCCGTCGCCGAGCGCGTGCTCAGGACCGGCGAGCCGCTGGTGACCGCGAGCGCGTCCGACGACCCGGAGCTCTCGAGCGCCCGCAGCATCCTCGATCTCGGTGTTCGCTCGATCCTCTGCGTGCCGATCCGCGGTCGCAGCAACGAAGTGCTGCACGCGCTCTATCTCGATCACCGCTTCGAGCGCGCGCGATTCTCGGAAGCCGATCTCGAGATCGTGGAGGCGCTCGCTGACGTCATCGGCCTCTGCCTCGAGAATGCACGTCTGCACGGCGAGGCGCAGGCGCGCGAGCGGGATCTGGTGCTCGCTCAGGAGTCGCTGCGTGCGGATGCGGAGGCCAAGGCGATGGAGGTCGAGCGGCTCTCGCGGACGCTCGAAGGACGTGAGCCCGAGAACGGTGGTGGCATCGTCGGACGCAGCCGGGCGCTGCGTGCGGCGATCGATCTCACGCGTCGCGTCGCGCCCAGCGCGATCTCGGTCCTCGTCGAAGGCGAGTCGGGAACCGGCAAGGAGCTCTTCGCGAAGCTGCTCCACCGCGAGAGCCCGCGCAGCACGCATCGGATGCTCTCCGTCAACTGCGGCGCGCTTCCCGAGGCCTTGCTCGAGAGCGAGCTCTTCGGGCACGTCCGAGGCGCGTTCACCGGCGCGCTGCGCGATCACCCCGGGCTCTTCCGCGCGGCCGACGGCGGAACGCTCTTCCTCGACGAGATCGGCGAGATGCCCAGCTCGATGCAAGCGCGTCTCTTGCGTGTTCTCGCGGATGGCGAGGTTCGACCCGTGGGCGCGACGCGCGGCGTGAAGGTCGACGTGCGCGTCGTCGCCGCTACGAATCGCGATCTCACGGCCGAAGTGAAGCGCGGAGCGTTCCGCGAGGATCTCTTCTTCCGCATCGCGGGCGTGCGCATCACGCTCCCGCCGCTTCGCGATCGACGCGAGGATCTGCCGCTGCTGGTCGCGGCGATTCTCGCGCAGCTGGGCGAGGCACGACCGCTCTCGCCCGATGCGATGCGCGCGCTGGTGATGCATCCGCTGCCCGGCAACGTGCGCGAGCTCGAGCAGGCGTTGCGGCGCGCGTCGATCGTCGCGGATGGAGACGTGCTGCGCGCGGCCGATCTCGGTCTCGAAGGAAACACGCGCGCGCCTCGTTCCCGCGAGCCGACACGCGCTGAGATCGAGGCCGCGTTGAGCGAGAACCGCGGCAACCGGAGCCACGCGGCGACGACGCTCGGTATCCATCGCACGACGATCCACCGATTGATGATCAAGCACGGGATCGAGAGCGAGACGCGGCGCGGCCGCCCCCGACTGCGCTGAGCGCCTATTCGTGCCGCACACCGTCGGCTGGCAAGAGCCGCGCGGCCCACCAGCTCGGAATCCACGTTGCGCACAGGCAGATCCCGAGCGCGATGACGACGGTCCATCCGAAGACGTCGGCGTTGGTCTGGATCGGCAGGTGATCGATCAGATAGACGTGCGGGTCGAGCGGCAGCCGGTAGCGCTCCAGCAGCACGCACACGCCGCCGCCGAGCACGAGGCCGATCGCCGTCCCGACGAGACCGATCGCGAGCCCTTGCACCACGAAGAGCATCAGCACGTGCGAGTCGCGGGCGCCCATCGCCTTCAGAATCGCGATCTCTCGCTTCTTCTCGAGCACGATCATGATCAGCGTCGCTATCACGTTGAACGCCGCGACGAAGATGATCGTCGCGATGACGAGGCTGAGCATCACCTTCTGGATCTCGAGCGCGGTGAAGAGATTGTGGTTCAGCTCTTCCCAATCCATCGTGTGATAGGGCCCACCGCCGAGCAGACGCTCGAGCCGCCGCGAGATCATCTCGGCGTCGCCCGGGTCGTGCAGACGGATCTCGACGCCGTCGACGCTGTCGCCGTTCTGGAAGAAGCCCTCGACCTCGTAGAGGTCGGCGTAGACGAGGTGCGTGTCGTACTCCTCGAAGCCCGCCGAGAAGATCCCGATGACGCGGAACTCGCGGCTCACCGGCGTCGTCGGGCCGTGCGCGAAGAGCGACGTGTCGAGCCCCGCCATCGGCGAGATCACGCGCACGCGATCACCGACGTGGATGTGGAGGTTCTCCGCCAGCGTCACGCCGACGACGAGCCCGGGCAGCGCCTCCGTCGCGACGGCATCCGGCGCCGGCGTCGTGTCGAGCCCGGCCTCTTCGCCTTGCGTCGCGTCGTCGAACTGCATCGCGGCGAGCGCGGCCTCGGCATCCTCGGGCGATGGAACGTCGACGATCGGGAGCGGCACGATCACGCCGGGCGCGGGGCCCTCGGGCGCTTCCGGCTCCGTCGATGGCGCCTCGGCCTCGCGCGGCGCGCGACCTTCGAAGGTCGCCGACACACCGTCGAGATACGCATCGAGATCTTCGCCCTCGTCGCCCACACGACGCGTGCTGCTCTCTTCGGGGCGACGCGGCGGATGCGAGCCGGGCACGAGGATGCCTTCGAGCGTGCCCGCGACCATCTGATCGGGAAGATCGAGCACGCGCGGCATCAGATCCGGATCGACGCCCTTCACGAGCACGCCGCCGATGCGATCGCCGTTCGCGAGCATCATCTCTTTGATCAGGAACGGGCCCGCGCCCTGGACCTCGGGCATGTCCTCGGTGCGCGCGATGACGTCGCGGTACTCCTCGAAGTCGCCGTAGCGCATGACGAGGACGTGCGCGTTGACGCCGAGCACCTTGTCGCGGAACTCCTCCTGGAATCCCGACGTGATCGACATCACCGCGAGCAGAGCGGCCACACCGAGCGCGACGCCGCTCACCGCGATGAACGAGATGACGGAGACCGTCTTGGTCTTCTTGCTGCGGAGGTACCGCAGGCCGATCGAGAGCGCCCAGTCCACGTGACCTGTTTAGGTGCTGGTCGACCAAAAGTCGATCAGGTGTTGGCCATCGATCGCGGAACGGAGGTCCGGCGGCGAGGCGCGCCCTGCGCGCGATGATGTGCGTCGCTCGTGAGGAGCGCAGCGACGAATCGGAGCAGGGAGTGAGCGTGATCCGGCTCTGCCGGTCACGCGAGAGGGCGCGCCCAGCGCCCTCTGGAAACTCAACCTTCTTCTTCTTCTTCAGCGAATCGGAACAGCGCCGTCATGCCGATCGCGTGCGCGCAGCGCTCGCAGAGCGGCTTGTCCTCGTGCTCGACGAGATCACCGCGCACCGTCACGAACGTGCCGTGGCCTGCGGGCGCGGCGGTCAGCACTTCGCTGCACACGTCGCATCGCGCGGAGGACTTTCGCTGCCGTCGAAGGAGCCCGGCCATGACGTGATCATACCGCGCGGCGGCGCGCGGATCGACCTCGGACGACCTGCTCAAGCGGGGCGGGTGCGCTCGGTGGAGAACCCGCTCTTGCGCTCGCCCACCACGTTGTAGATGCGCAGCGCCTGGCTCTTGCCCTTCACGTTCACCGGCGGCAGCTCGATGCACTCGAACGTATCGCCGAGGTGCTGATACGTGTTGTGGCTGATGATGACCTCGCCCGCCTTCGCGACCGAGCAGAGACGCGCGCCGGTGTTCACCGTGTCGCCGATGACCGTGTACTCGAGCGCCTTGCTGGAGCCGAGGTAGCCGGCAACGACTTCGCCGCTGTTGATGCCGATGCCGATCTTGATCTCGGGATCGCCGCGCCCGCGTCGCTCGTGGTTGAGCTGGCCGAGCACTTCCATCATCTCGAGCGCCGTGCGCACCGCGCGCTTCGGATCGTCGGAGTGGCCGACCGGCGCGCCGAAGAGCGCCATGATCTCGTCGCCGACGAACTTGTCGAGCGTGCCCTCGTACTTGAACACGACGTCGACCATCAGCTCGAAGTACTCGTTGAGCATGTCGACGATGATCTGCGGGGACTCGTCCTCGCTCATCGACGTGAAGCCGCGGATGTCGCTGAACAGAACCGTCGTCTGACGCGCCTCGCCGCCCTTGGCGATGTCGACCTTGCCGTCGAGCACTTGTTGCGCGATCTGCGGCGAGAGCAGGCGCTGGAACTTGTCGCGCGTGATCGCTTCCTGCTCGAGCTTCTTGGCGAAGAGCGAGTTCTGGATCGCGATCGAGGCCTGGTTGGCGACGTTCTGGAAGAGCTGCAGGTCCTTCTCGGTGAACGCGTTCGTCGCGATCTGCGAGTCGAGCAGCATCAGCCCGAAGAGCTCGCCCGAGTGGAGCAGGGGCACCGCCATGCTCGAGCGAATGCCCTGCATGATGATCGAGTGCGCGCCCTGGAAGCGCGAGTCGACGGTGGCGTCGCTCGAGAGCACGGCCTCGCGCGTGCGCGTCACCTGCTCCACGATCGTCGAAGAGATGAGGACGTTCTCGTTGCCGTCCGAGTTGTTCTGCTTCGTGCGGACGCAGCGCGGCTGCAGCACCTTGTTCTCGTCGTAGAGCAGGATGATGCCGCGATCGGCGTTGAGCGTCTGGAACGCACCGACGAGGATGCGCTCGAGCACCTTCTGGACGTCGAGCTCGGCGCCGATCGATCGCGCGAGCTCGTAGCTGACGCGAAGCTTCTCGTAGTCCCGCCGGAGCGTGTCCACGTCGTAGATCAGCTTCTCGGGCATGAAGTTCTGCTCCATGCCGAGACGGGTCCGGATGTGGCTCTCCACCATGCCGGGCGCGATCGTGACCTTCGAGATGGCGGGCGATTGCTGCGCGACCTGCACTGCGGGCTGGGCTGCCGGCGTCGGTGCGATCTGCGGCTGCGGCCAGGCGACGCCGGGGACGGCCTTCGGTGCCGTCGCTGCGGGCCCCATACCTACCGCGGTGCTGGGCGCGACGAATTGTTGCTGCGCGGGCGGCGCGCTGTACGGCGGCTGGACCGGCGCGGCGCCTGCGAACGGCGCCGTCATCGGCGTGGGGGCCTGCGGTCGCGGTCGGCTCGCGGCGCCGTCGGGATCGAACACGATGCGCGTCGAGCCGATCGAGATCTCGTCGCCCGGGCTCAGCACTCGCTCCGTGATCCGCTCGCCGTTGACGAAACTCCCGTTCAGCGAGCCGAGATCACGGAGCATCCAGCGCCCATCGACCAAGTCGATGTGACAGTGCTCCTTCGACACGATGCGATCCAAGATCTGCACCGTGTTGTTGGGATGCCGCCCCAGGGTGTTGTGCGGCAAGAGGTCGGCTTCGGCGCGTCCCTCGGGAGCGATGATGGAGATCCGGGGCATGAGTACGTCGAGCTACCGAACGCGATGCTAATCCAGCCCCGGAAACCGAGTAAAGCGTGGACTTCTTCCCTGCGATCGAAGCATGCCGGCGCTTGAATCCGGGCGGCTCGGGCGAGAACATGCGCCCGTGCCCCGCTCGCCGCGCCGCGATCTGCTCGAGCGCATCCAGGACGAGCTGATGTTGTCGGCCGCGCTGCCGAGCCTCGAGCTCCGGGTGCGCGCGCGTGCGATCGTCGCGCTCGAGGGGGCACAGGCAGGCCCGCTGGCCGAGCGATTGCGACCGATCGCGCTCGACGATGTGCCCGATCGACGCCTGCATGCCATCGCCGCTCTCGAAGGTGCGCGGTTCACTCGGGCGATCGCGGGGACCGACGAAGCGGCGATCGAGGCAAGCGCCAAGAGCTTGATCCGAGCCTGGGCCACACTCGGGAAGCGCGCGGGCTATCTGGGGTCGCTGGCGGCGCCGGTCCTCGGTGCATCGGCGAGCACGGCAGGTGCGGTGGCGACGCGCATCGGGCTCGATCGTGCAGTCGCCGCGCTTCTCGATCGCGCCGCGAGTGGCGGCGATCTCGGTGGCTTGCTCCGCGCGCTTCGTGCCGCGGAATCGCTCGGGGACGAGACGGCACGCCGGGCGACGCGCGCACGTCTCGAGGCGCTCGACCTCGTGCTCGATCCGCTGCGACGGACGCTGGACGAGCTCGCGACACGTCGACCGAGCGAGGGCGAGCTCGTCGCGGCGTTCGCAGCGATTCGCGCCGAGTGGCGACGCTGCGATCGCGATCTCGAGATCGAGGTCCTCGCGGTCGAGCGCATCGCGGACTTCGCGTGGGATCTCTATCGCGAGCGGAAGTTCCCCGAGCTCGCCCGCATCGTCGACGAGATCGTCGAGCCCTCGAGCTCGCTCGCGACCCGCGTCGAGCACGACGCGGCCGCGATCGCATGGGCCGCCCCTTGCGCGCAGGTCCTCGTGTTCCGCGCGGAGCTCGCACCACGCTTCGACGCCCAGGTGGAGCTTGCCGAGCGGGCGCATCGCGTCTGTCCGACGCTCCGCAACGCTCGCCTCGTGCTCGGAGACTTCCTTCTCACCCGTGCCGAGCGCGCGATCGATCGCAACGCAGCGCGCACGACCGGCGGCACCACGCCGGAGGACGACATCGCGCGCGCGGCGAGCATCCAGCCGGAGCTCAAGCGTTTGCCAGTCGTGCGTGAGAAGCTCGCGCGAAGGGGCGTGCGCGCGTGAGCAATCCATTCGTCCGATTCGGAATCGATCCGAGCGCCACGCTCGCGGAGATCACCGAGCGCATGCGCGAGCTCGCCGAGGATGCGAGCGAGGAAGAGCGCGCTGCGCTGCGTGCCGCATGGGAAGCGATCGCGCGCAGCCCGGCGCGGCGCTTCGAGCTCGCGCTCGAGGCCGGGCCGACGCCTGCGCCGATCCCGCCGAGTGCCGCGCGTGTGGAGCCGTCGGCACCGTGGATCGAGCCCGCGCTGAAGGACGCGCTGGCGCCGCCCCCGCTGCGACCGATGTTGCCGAGCGAGAGCGCCGAAGAAGCAGCGCTGCGCGCGATCGATCTCTCGTTTCTCGTCACGCCCGACGAGGCCGACGTCACGGGGCCCCTGCGCCCGAGGAGACTCTCGTCATGAAATTGCCTGAAGGCCTGTCGTCAACGATCTTCATGACGACAGGCCTTCAGGCAATTTCATGAAGATCGTTGACCGCGCCGTAGGGATCGATCTCGGCACCACCAACTCCGAGATCGCGCTGCTGGATCCGTCGGAACGTGAGCTGGTCATCCACGCGGATCGCTTCGGGCGTCGCACCGTGCCCTCCGCGGTCGCGTGGGACGCCGCGAAGCAACAGTTCGTCGTCGGTCGCGCCGCGCGACAGAAGCGCGGTCACCGCGATGCGCCCATCGAGTCGATCAAGCGACGGATGGGACAGAGCACGAAGGTCCCGATCGGGCCGTACGAGCTCACGCCGGAGGAGATCAGCGCGAAGATCCTCGGCGAGCTGCGCACGCGAATGCTCGCGGACTTGCGCGCGCGCACGCCCGACGGGTTCGAGCCGCGCGTCGATCGCGCCGTGATCACGGTGCCGGCCTACTTCGACGCGCACCAGGTCGCGGCGACGCGCGCCGCGGGGGAGCTCGCTGGTCTCGAGGTGCTCGCGGTGCTGCAGGAGCCGACGGCGGCCGCGATGTACCACGCATGGCGAAGCGAGTCCGGCATCGGCGACGGCGTCTTCCTCGTGTACGACCTCGGCGGCGGCACGTTCGACGTGTCGATCCTGCGCACGGTGGCCGGCGAGCAGCAGGTGATCGCGATCGACGGCGACAACTTCCTCGGCGGCGACGACTTCGATCGGCGTTTCGCGGAGCGTCTGCGCGCGCTCCTCACCGAGCGCGGCTACGCATTGGCCCAAGAGGATCACGTGCGCACGCAGCGGCTCGTGCACCTCGCGCAGGAGATCAAGGAGACGCTCTCCACCGAAGAAGTCGCCCACGTCACGCGCGAGAATCTCTTCACGGACGACGGCGGCGAGAGCGTCGCGATCGATCTGGAGATCGGTCGGCGCGATTGGGAGGAAGCCGTCTCGGATCTCGTCGAGCAGACCATCGCGTGCTGCGAGCGCGCGATCCTGCGGGCCGAAGAGGTGGCGAGCACGAAGGCGGCGGACATCGATCGCGTGATCCTCGTCGGCGGCTCGACGCGCACGCCATTGGTCATCCGCCGCGTGCGCGAGGCCATCGCGTCGAGGACGAAGAGCCTCGAGCTCGCGCAGGCCGAGGTCGACACGTGCGTCGCGCTGGGCGCAGCCGTTCATGCCGCGCAGCTGGGCGGATTCCGCATCGGTGACGAGCACGGGCGTGTCACGTTCACGTCTCCTCTGGTGACCAAGTCGAGCGAGCTGCGGCTCGGCGTGCGCGTCGAGTCGCCGGCCGAGACGCGTCGGATCGTCGTGCTCGCGGACGGCAGCGAGATCGCGACCGTGGACGCGAGCGTGGGCAAGTCGGTGCGCGTGTCGATCCCGATGGACGAGTCGGCCGAGCGCTCGCTCGAGCTCTCGCTGCGTGGCGACGGAAATGCGGAGCTCGCGCGTCTGCCGTTCTCGGCGTTCCGCGGCGACGTGCGACCGCGCGCGAGCGCGCTCTCGCAGCCGACGGTGGTCGCGAAGGACATCGGGCTCGAGGTGGTGCGATCGGGACGGCGCGAGCGGAAGATCCTGATCCCGCGCGGCGCGAGCCTTCCGATCGAGGTCACGACCGAGCTCGCGACCGCGGATCGCAGCGGCGCCGTCGTGCTCCGCATCCTCTCCAACCGCTTGCCGATCGAGACGCTCGTGCTCGAGATCGGGACGGAGCTCCCGGTCGGCACGCCTGCGAAGCTGACGCTCAAGTGCGACGCCGCGATGCGGCTCGACGCGCACGCCGAGATCGCGGGCCGCACGCTGTGGGCGAAGATCGAGGCCGCGCAGACGCCGGCTGCGAACGAGCTCGACGTCGAGCGGCTGCTCGAAGAGGTCGAGCGCGCGGAGAAGCGCCTGTGGGGCCGCGACGCGGATGCGTTCCGTCGCGCGACGCAGCCATTGGTGAACTCGCTCCGCGAGGCTTCGAGCACCGATCCCGACAAGCGTGCGGCGCTCGCCGCGCAGCTGCGCGTGGCGATCGACGAGGTCGCGGGCGCGGACGGCGAGCGCATGTCGCCACCTTTCACGCGCTTCGAGGAGACGCTCGACTCGCTACGACGCGTCGTCTTCGTCAGTGACACGGGGCTGCTCGGAAAGCCGATCGAGCACTGGGAGCAGCGTATCGCCGAGCTCGACGAGCGCGGACGCACCGCGTGGGACGCGCTCGACGATGCGGCCTGGCGACGCGCCACGAACGAGGCGCAGGCGCTCTTCGAGACGGCTTCCACACAGGCAGCGGGCGCACGTCGCTCGGACGATCCGGCGTACCTCGCGCTGCGCGCGACCGCGACGCGTGCGTGGGGCGATCGCCTGCTTCGCTCGCTCGACGACTTCGCGCTCTCGCGCGCGGGCGAGATCCGCACGCTGCAGGAGAAAGAGTGCGCGGCATTGCGTCAGGGCGTGCGCGACGCGCTCCTGCGCATGCTCGCCGACTCGAACGGTCGCGAGCCGCACGAGATCCGTCGCGCTCTCGATCAAGCCGCCGCGGATCTCGACCGCATCGAGCGCGCCGTCGAGCGATTGCCCTCGCTCGGGCTCGTGACCGATCGCTGACGGCTGGACGAAAAGAACGACCGTGCTATTCACGGGTCGTGGGCAAAGGCGACATGACGCGTGGGGCCATCCTCGGGCATGCGCTCTCGCTCGCGAGCGAGACGGGCCTCGAAGGGGTCTCCATCGGCTCGCTCGCTGATCGCGTGGGCATGAGCAAGAGCGGCCTCTTCGCGCACTTCCAGAGCAAGGAGGCGCTGCAGGTCGCCATCCTCGAGTCGGCGATCGCGCACTTCATCGAGCGCGTCGTGACCCCAGCGCTGCGCGAGCCGCGCGGCGAGCCTCGCGTGCGCGCGCTGCTGACGCGATGGATCGCGTGGTCGGTCGCCGACATCATGCCGGGCGGCTGCATCTTCGTGTCGTCGATCGCCGAGCTCGATGATCGACCTGGAATCGTGCGAGATCGTCTCGCGTCGAGCCAGCGCGACTGGCTCGACACGCTGACGACAGCCATCCGCATCGCCGTCGACGAAGGTCACTTCCGGCGGGACCTCGCGCCCGATCAGCTCGCGCACGAGCTGCTCACGCTCATGTATGGGCATCACCTGATCTCGCGTCTGCTGCGCGATCCGCGCGCCGAGAAACGTTCGCACGTCGCGATCGAGCGCCTTCTCGCCGAAGCGCGCCCGCAGCGTCACTAGTCCGTCAGCCCGAAGGAGAAGACGATCATGGCCACGAGCGCGTCCGCAGCGGTGTCTTCTGGAAAAAGCACGAACGTTCGAGCCAAGAGCCCGCCGCTGGCGTTGCAGGCGCTGCGCGGAGGCCTCGGGCTGCTCTCGCGCGTCACGCCCGACGGCGCCGCGTTCGTCGCCGAGCGGCTCTTCCTCTCGCCGCGCCGTTACAACCGACCCGCGGTCGAGCACGAGCAGCTCTCGCACGCGCGTCACTTCCTCGTTCCGTCCGAGCACGGGCCGATCGCGACGTGGGAGTGGGGCGACGAAGGTCCGCGCGTGCTGCTCGTGCACGGATGGGAAGGGCGGGGCGCGCAGCTGAGCGCGTTCGTCGATCCGCTCGTGGGGCTCGGCTTCCGCGTCGTCACGTTCGATGCGCCGGCGCACGGCGACACCGGCGGATCGATCTCGTCGCTCTTCCACTTCGCGCGCGCGATCCGGACCGTCGCGGCGGTGTTCGGTCCGTTCCACGCGGTGATCGCGCACTCGATGGGCGGCGCGGCGACGGCTTGGGCGATCCACCAGGATCCGTTCGCGCGGCGCATCGCGATGATCGCGCCGCCGATCGACGTGCGCGACTTCACGCGGCAGTTGAGCAAGATGCTCGGCATCGGCGACGACGTCCGTCAGCGCGTGCATCGCCGTCTCGGCGATCGCTTCGGCGTCGCGGTGGAGGACATTCGCGCGGAAGCGCTCGCCCCGGACATGCGCGCGCCCTTGCTCGTCGTGCACGACGAGGACGATCGCGACGTGCCGATCCGTTGCGGCGAGGTCTACGCCGCGAGCTGGCCGGGCGCGGAGCTCGTGCGCACGCGTGGCCTCGGTCACCGCAAGATCCTGCGCGACGACGCGGTCGTGCGCGCCGTCGTACGCTTCGTCGTGGAAGACGCGCCGCATCGTCGCCCGGAGGCTGCGTGAGACAGCTCGATTTCCATTTCGACTTCATCTCGCCCTACGCGTACCTCGCGTGGACGCAGATCGATCGCATCGCGCGGACGCACGAACGCGAGGTTCGTCTCGTGCCGGTGCTCTTCGCTGCGATGCTCGACTCGTTCGGCACCATCGGGCCCGCGGAGATCCCGGCCAAGCGCGAGTACACGTTCCTCGACGTGCATCGGAAGGCGAGCCTGCTCGGCGTCCCGATCCGGATGCCGCCGCGACATCCATTCGCGCCGTTGATCTCGCTGCGCGCGGCGACGTCGTTCGTCGATCCGGCCGAGCGCGCGCGTGCCGTCGCGGCCCTCTATCGCGCCGCATGGGTCACAGGCCGCGGCGTCGACACGCCCGAGCTCGTGGTGCAAGCGCTGACGAGCGCCGGGATGGACGGCGAGGCCGCCGTGGCGAGGGCGAGCACCGACGACGTGAAGGCCGCGCTGATCGCCGCGACGAAGGACGCCATCGAGCGCAACGTCTTCGGCGTCCCGACCGTCGTCGCCGAAGGTGAGCATTTCTGGGGCTGCGACTCGCTGCCCTCGCTCGAAGCGTTCCTACGCGGCGAGGATCCGATCACGCCCGAGATCCGCGCCCTCGTCCACGCGACGCCGACCGGGGTCGAGCGAAAGCGAAAGCCTGCGTGATCAGAACGGCGTTCCGAGGTTCCCGTAGACCTGGTCGATCCCGCCGTCGGACAGACCTCGTGCGTAGCCGACGCGCAGCGTGAGACCCACGACGTAGAACAAGGTGAAGTCGATCAGCACCTCCGCGCCGACGCCGATGCGGAACCGCCGGAGATCGAACGTGTCGTTGAACGCGTCGCCGTAGTCGGCGAACACGCTCGCGTACATGCGGTTCACGAAGACCGGCAGCGTGAGGATGCCCTGGTTGAAGCGCACGATCGGGAAGCGATACTCGGCCTGCACCAAGTGCATCTGCGTGCCGTACCGGCTGTTCGTCGGATAGCCGCGCAGCACGACACCGCCGAGCGTGTTCGGCGTGTAGAGCCCGGCGATCGGCGCGACGTTCGGAAAGCCGCCGACGCCGAACACGCCCCGCTGATCGAGATCGCCGCCGCTGATGCCACCGCCGTAGCGAAGCGCGAGCACGTGGTGCTCCCAGAGCGGGATGAACTGCGTGATCGACCACGTCATCGTCACGACGCGATACGAGCTACCGATCAGCGGATCGGCGAGCGCCACACCGAGCGAGATGGTGCGCCCGTTCGAGGGGCTGATGTCGTAGAGGTACCGCTCGACGTCGCTGTAGGTCCACGCGAAGCGGAGCGTCGAGTAGTAGCCGAGGTACGGGATCTGCGGCGGCGGCGTGTTCGGATCGAGCTGGTAGTTCCAGGGCTCGGCGCGTGACGTGTACGTGCCCGCGTAGCTGAGCGAGATGGCGTCGTAGCGGAACGAGCGCGGGAACACGTACGAGAGATCGAGCACGCCGCCGTACTGATCCTGCACCCACTGGCGATCGATGCCGCCGACGTTGAGCCCGCCAGCGTAGTTCAGATAGCGGAAGCCGGAGACGCTGATCGCGAGCGGCGAGCGCTGGTACGTGTAGTTGGCATCGACCTGCAGGTTGCCGCGGACGAGACCGAAGCCGAGACGCAGCGAGTAAGCGTGCTGGCCGACGACGTCGGAGCCTTGCGTCGTGATGCCCAGCTGCATCCCGAACGCGTCCTGCCCGAGGTCGAGCATGTAGCTGCGGGGATAGAGCGTCGGCAGCGGATCGTAGGCCTCGCTCTCCTGCACGAGGTACTCGTCGGTGATCGATCCCGCTGGCCGCGTGTCCTGGTAGGCGGGGGCCTCGCGGAATCCGTCGGGCGTGAGGCTATCGAGTCGGAACAGATCGAAGCCCCAGCTCGTGTAGCCGAGATAGACGAGCGTGTGGCCGTCGGGCGAGACCGCCGGCGTGTAGGCGCCACCGATCACGTTCGTGATCTGCCGAACGACGCCGGACGCGAGGTGGTACGCGTACACGTTCACGATGCCCGTGCGATCCGACGAGAAGTAGACGACCTCTCCGTCGGGCGAGAAGACGGGGTCGGTGTCCTGCGCGCGGTCGTGCGTGAGCTCGTCGATGCGGCCCGAGTCGATGTCGACGAGGTGGACGTCGCGATAGCCGCCCGTCGTCCACGTCGAGAACACGATGCTGCGACCGTCGGGCGAGAAGCGCGGCGTGTAGACGAGCTCGAAGCGATCGTGCTGCACGATCTCGTGCATCGTCCCGACGATGTCCTCGACGTCGGCGAGCATCAGGTGGCTGGTACCGGCGCGCGAGATCGTGAACGCGACGTGGCGACCGTCGGGGGAGATGTCGGGCTCGCGCGCGCGCAGGCCCTGCGTGATGCGCGTCTCGTCGCCGGTCGCGAGGTCGCGGCGGAACAGATCGGCGAACGCGTAGATGTCGCGGTACCAGTCGACGCGGGAGAAGAGGACGTAGCTTCCGTCGGGATGGACGGCGCCTTCGCCACCGGCGTTGAGGCGCGCGAGCGTGCCCTCGGTCTGGCCGGTGCGCGGATCGACGACCATCAGCTGCGAGCGACTCCAGTTGTCGGCGCGCATGTACATGAGGCGGCCGTCGCGCAGATAGCGCGGTGCACGCGTGCTCTCGCCGTGCGTGGTGATGCGCACGCCTTCGACCCGACCGATCGCATCGACGCCGTCGCGCACGTGCTCGTAGTGCTCGCGCCGTTCGTCGAGGAAGTCCTCCCAGAGCTGCGTGAAGCTGAAGCCCGTCGCGCGCTCGGCGACGCGATTGATGCCGTAGGGCAGCACGGAGTCGCCGTAGTCGCGCGCCATGTGCGCGATGCTCTCGCGCCCGTAGTGATCGGCGATGTACCGCATGAAGTACGAGCCGTAGAGGTACGCCGCGTCGCCGTGCGGCCAGCGATCGGCGTCGGTCGAGACCTGATCGAGCCGCCAGTAGCGGTCCTCGAGCGCGTCCATGCGCAGGTACATGTCCCACATGCTCGAGCGCAGGCGTCCACCGCTGGTGCGCTCGGTCTCCTGCCAGACGGCGATGCCCTCGATCATCCAGTGCGGCAGCACGTGGTTGGGCATGTAGACCTTGCCGAGGATCGCGTTGAGGATCGACGGCAGGCCCGAGGCTTGATCGAGATGGAGGATGTGGGTGTGCTCGTGCGAGACGAGCGTGCTGAGCCAGTCGTCGTAGTCGGAGAGCGTCGAGAGATCCTCGGGCGGCTCGGCGTACAGACGGATCGTGTCGAACGGCAGGGCGGTCGCGGAACCGTTGGCCGAGTCGCTGTCGTCCGTCAGGACGATCTGGATGCGGGTCTGGCCGGGCGTCGGGGTCGGCTCGAACCCGAAAATGACCCGGAGCGTGTCGTGGGCCCGCTCGGCGACCGCTCCCACGCGCCGTGCCACCAGGGCCAGGGGGTCGTGGTAGTGGATGTCGAAGTGCTCGGTGTGCAGGGTGCGCCACTCGAGCAGCGGATCCCGCAGCTGGCCGCGTGCGACGGACGAGGACGCCCAGAGCGCCGAGAGCGCGAAGATCAGGGCCGTGGCCAGGCGGCGCACGGGGCCGAGGGTCCGCGGGGCTCCCCCGGGGGTCAAGCCTCCGGGACGGGCGGAACGAAAATCTCGCACCGAGGCCCTCGCGTTCCTTGACCGTGGGAGCGTGGGTTCTCTAATCTTTTCCAGCGATGGAGCCGAAGATGACGCCCCCGCCGACGAGTAGGTCGGCGAAGACGTACGCGCTTCGCTTCATTTCCGGGAAATACCAGGGGGGCGAGTTCCCTCTGCCCAACAACAAAGAGATTGTCGTCGGACGCTCGAGCGAGCTCGACATGGTCCTCGTCGAGGACATGGTCAGCCGCCGTCACGCGAAGCTGACGGTGACGGGCGATCAGATCTTCATCCAGGATCTCGGCTCGACGAACGGCACGTTCGTCAACGGCGAGAAGATCAAGCGGGCGCGCTTGACCGAGGGCGATCGCATCCTCATCGGCACGAGCATCATCAAGCTCGTCGCGGCCGACGGTGCGGGCGCGAGCGAAGCGAAGGCCAAGCTCGAGGACGTCGCGCAGGGGCGACGCACGTCGCAGGTCCGCACGATGAGCGGATCGATCGCGGAGATCCCGCTGCCGGATCTGCTGCAGCTCTTCTCGGCGTCGAAGAAGACCGGGACGCTGGTCATCCGCACCGAGCACGACGTCGGCAAGATCTACATCGACGGCGGGCGCGTTCAGTTCGCGGTGGTGAACGAGCACTTCGACGTGCCGCCGATGAAGAGCCTCTTCCGCATCCTCACGTGGGCGGTCGGCAGCTTCGACATGGACGCGGCCGAGGAGCGCGAGTTCCCGACCAAGATCGAGATGAGCACCGAGGGCATCCTCATGGACGCGATGCGGCAGATCGACGAGATCCGCCGGCTCGGGCCCGAGATGCCGGCGCACACGGCGAACCTGTCGCTGGCCATGCCGCTCGTGCCGCCGCTGCGGGAGCTCTCGCACGAGGAGCTCGACGTGCTGCAGCTCGCGCACAACTACGGGCACGTCGAGACGATCCTGAACAAGAGCCTCGCGAGCGACCTCGACACCAGCACGATCCTCGCGAAGCTCGCGAAGAACGGGTACCTGCGGACGGAATGAAGGCCGCGTCCGTAGGGCACTCATGATTGTCTGGGTCACGGGCGGGGCGGGCTTCATCGGGTCGGCATTCCTCCTCGGGTCGATCGAGCGCTACCCCGAGCGCCGCTTCGTCAACGTCGACAAGCTCACGTACGCGGGAAACCTCGGCTCGCTCGCGAGCCTGAGCGAGGGCCCGCGCTACCGGCTCGCGCGGCTCGACATCGCCGACGTGGAGGCGCTCGACCGCCTCGCCCGCGAGGAGCCGCCGGATGCCATCGTGCACCTCGCGGCCGAGAGCCACGTCGATCGCAGCATCCTCGGCCCGCGCGATTTTCTCCGGACGAACGTGGAGGGAACGTTCAACCTGCTGGAGGTCGCCCGCAAGCATTGGGGCAAGCGCAAGGACCGCGTCTTCCACCACGTCAGCACCGACGAGGTCTACGGCTCGCTGGGTCCGGACGGAGCGTTCGTCGAGACGACGCGCTACGACCCGTCGAGCCCGTACTCGGCGACGAAAGCGGCGAGCGACCATCTGGTTCGCGCATGGGCGCGCACGTACGAGCTGCCCATCAAGATCACGAACTGCTCGAACAACTACGGGCCGCGTCAGTTCCCCGAGAAGTTGATCCCGTTGGTCATCGGCAACTTGATCGCGCGCAAGCCGCTGCCGATCTACGGCAAGGGCGAGAACGTTCGCGACTGGCTCTTCGTCGACGACCACGTCGA
>CAYSCF010000031.1:0-33935 GCA_964429305.1 uncultured Sandaracinaceae bacterium
AGATCAGTGCAGTCGCACGGCCCCATCGCTGCGCGACGGGGACCCCGCCGCGCTTGCCTCAGCTCTGGACGGCGCTCGAAAGCTGCCGGACAGCGGGCGACTGCCGCGTCGCCATCGCTCGTGGAGTTGGTGAGTGGCCGGCGGGGGTGAGCCGCCGGCCTGTTCTCTTCAGCGTGTCAGCTTCACGAGCACGCCGATGATGTGGTTCAGCTTCGCGTCGATGCCTTCGGGGCGCTTCGCGACGCCCCGCGCTTCGGCCATCTGGATCCAGCCGACGGTCTCGCGCGCTTCGCCGAGCGCGATGAGGTACTTCGCGCGGCGCGCCCTGCCCTCGTCACCGTTGCCTTCGCAGATGTTCGCGGCAGTCGACGACGACGCGTCGCTGAGCTGCATGGCCATGTTTCGGTCGTGCTTTCGGATGTCTTGGATCATCGGCTGGAGCATTGGGACGACTTCGATCGCGACAGGTGTGATTCGCAGCATGGCTATTTCTCCGTGTTTGCGCCGAGCGTCCTCTGCTCGGGGCGATACACGCCCACCACTCGCCGCCGCTGCCGCAGTCAAAGCTCGGAGATTCCGCGAATGCGGAAGCGACGACCGAGCGGAGCAACCCGGAGCGAAGCGAGGATTGCGAGCATCGGCGCCGAAGGCGGCTTTGGACCGTCGAACCACTGGGCCGGGCGCGCGCCAGCGCGAACCTCTCGCTCTCGCTCTCGCCTCTCGCCGCCTACCACCCAGGCGGCCACATCTCCACCGGCCAATCGCTCGCCACCGCGAGCGACGCCAGATCCATCGAGATCGCGACGCTGACGTGGATCAAGAAGCCGCTCCAGATCGATCGCGTCTTCATCGACAGAGTCCCCAAGAAGACACCCGCGACGATCGCGGCGAGCGTCTCGGGGAACGGCTTGCCGAAGTGGATCATGCAGTAGGGCACGACCATCGCGAAGATCGCGTAGCTCCCCATCGTTCGCTTCATCGCGCGCAGCCAGAAGCCGCGGAAGAAGAACTCGAGGCTGAAGAACTGCGCGGCGTACAAGACTTCCCAGCAGCCGAAGTCGAGCCAGCTGCGTCCCGCGTAGTGATAGAACGGGTAGTACGTCTGGAAGCCTTCGTCGTTGCGCGAGACGAAGATCACGCAGACGAACACGACGCAGTAGCCGAGCACGTAGATCCACGCGTGCTCGAGGAAGCCCTTCGTCTCGAGGCCTTGATCGCGCAGCTTCTCGCGGAACACGAGCTTCACCACGAGCGCCGGCAAGATCAGATAGCCGAGCACGCGGAACGCGCTCCACCACACGAACTCCCAGAGCTCGAGGAACTGCCCGTTGCGGATCGTGCCCGCGAAGTTCGTGGGCGGCCCTTCGTGGAACGGCGGATCGAAGTGATCGATCACTTCCATGAACGTCGTGGAGTGCCCGAAGTACTCCATGATCGCGAGGCACACCGCGCCCGATGCGAGCGCGATGAGCGGTCGGTAGTCGTACTTGCCCTCGGGCTGCGCCGCGCGCTCGGCGGCTGCCTCCGCGTCGATCTGGCGCCAGCTGTCGAGGAAGAAGTGCTTCGGGTGCAGCGTCACGAGCTTCGCTCGGCCCCACGCCGACGACTCGAGCATCAGGCGGAAGCCGCCGGCGAGCACGAGGATCGCGATGCCGAGCTCGAACGCAGCCTGGCTCTCCTCGATGCGACCGAGCCCGACGAGGATCGCGGCGATCGCGACGAGAACGTTCGACGTGATCCGGAAGTGGCGGACCTCCCAGCCGGACGCGTCCGTCACGATCTCAGCCGGCGGCCTTCGCGATGCCCGCATCGAGGCGCGCGAGCGTGCGCTCCTTGCCGAGCACTTCCATCACCTCGAACAAGCCCGGGCTCTGCGTCTTGCCCGTGAGCGCGACGCGCGCCGGCTGCGCGACGTTCTTCATCGAGAGACCCGACTTCTCGAGCCACGCCGTGACGCTCGCCTCGATCGTCTTCTGGTCGAACGCACCGAGATCCGCGACGAGCGCACGCAGGCCGCGCAGGTGCGTCTCGTTGTCCTTCACGAGGAACTTCGTGACGGCCTTCTCGTCGAAGTCCATCGGCTCGCGGAAGTAGAACTCGATCATCTCCGCGGCATCGACCGTCGTGGTCGCGCGCGTCATCACGGTCCCGATCGCCTTCTCGAGACGCTCTTCCGAGTCGGCCGCCGTCTTCATCCGCGCACGCACGAGCGGCGCGAGCTCGGCCGGCGTCTTCATGCGCAGGTGCGAGGCCTGCACGAACTGGAACTTCTTCAGGTCGTACTGCGCCGCGGTGCGACCGCAGTGATCCCAGCCGAAGAACTGGATGAGCTCCGCGCGCGTGAACACCTCCTGATCGCCGTGCGACCAGCCCAGGCGCGCGAGGTAGTTGAGGATCGCATCGGGCAGATACCCGAGGTCCTGGTACTCGCCGACGCTCACCGAGGCCGTGCGCTTGCTGAGCTTCTTGCCGTCGCTGCCGTTGATCATCGGCAGGTGCGCGAACTTCGGCAGCGGCTCGCCGAGCGCCTCGAAGAGCAGGATCTGGATCGGCGTGTTGACGACGTGATCGTCGCCGCGCGCGACGAGCGTGATGCCCATCGTGACGTCGTCGACGACGCAGCCGAAGTTGTAGAGCGGGATGCCGTTGCCGCGCATGAGCACGACGTCCTGCTGCTGCTCGTTCGGGAAATCGATGCGGCCCTTCACGAGGTCGTTCCAACCCGTCACGCCCGAGGACGGAGCCTTGAGCCGAACGACGTACGGAAGATCGGGCTGATCGGTGCGGTTGCGGCACGTGCCCGGGTACTTGAAGAACTTGCCGGCCTTCTGCGCCTCGTCGCGCTGCGCAGCGAGGAGCTCGGCGGTGCAGTAGCAACGAAAGGCGTGGCCGCGCGTGATGAGCTTGTCAGCCATCTCGCGGTAGAGCGCCGTGCGCTGCGTCTGGAAGTACGGCGCGTGCGGCTCCTTCTTCCCGGGGCCTTCGTCCCAGTCGAGACCGAGCCAGTTCATCGAGTCGAAGATCACCTTCACGCTCTCCGGCGTGGATCGCGCCTGATCGGTGTCTTCGATGCGCAGCACGAACGTGCCGCCGGTCTGGCGCGCCCAGAGCCAGTTGTAGAGCGCGGTGCGCACACCGCCGATGTGCAGGAAGCCCGTGGGCGAAGGAGCGAAACGAACGCGATCAGCCATGACGATGTGCGGTTAGCACGTTGCTCACGCATGCGTCCACGTGCGGCGGCACGGCGTTCGCCTCCTCCCAGCGCGATGCGTCTCGTTGTGCCAGTCGCTCTCGTCATCGCCGCGCTCGCCGGCTGCGAGAGCAGCAGCCGCTCCGACGCGGGCGTGCCCTGTCGGCTCGGCGACATCATGCCGAGCGGCCTCGGCGAGTGCGTCTCGGTCTACTCCGCCCACTGGTGCAGCGACGTGAACGAATTCTCCTGCATCGATGGCGTCTGGCAGTGTCCCGGAGGCATCAGCCCGCCCGGCTCGTGCTGGTGCTACGGCGCCGCGCCGCACGGGGCGACGTGCGGCCCCCACGGCTGGGTCTACGCCGAGGCGGGGCCGGGCGACGCAGGCGCTCCCTGACGTCGGGAACGGAAGGCGCTCCGCGGTGTCCGTGGCGTATGCTGACGACCCGGGGGCCGATGCGACGATCGACTGGTTTCGCCTGGTTGTGGGCACTTTGGCTGGTCGGCTGTCCGGGAGGCGCCACCCGTGCGCCGCTCGACACGAGCGTGGCGACCGTGCGCGCGGTGCGCGGCGCGTTCACCGTGACGAGCGAAGCGGGGACCGCGGAGACCGTCGGCCGCACCGCGCGCATGCCGATCGGTGGCGTGGTGGCTACCGGAGACGAGTCGCTCGCGCGCATGAGTCTCGACGGCGGGCCGGCGCTCTTGCTCGATGCGAGCACGAGCCTCACCGCCGCGCCGGATCAGCGCGTCTCGATCACCGCCGGCCGCGTCTATCTCGACGTGCTCTCGGGCGATGCCATCGAGCTCGACGTCGCGGGCTCGAGCCTGCGCGCGAGCGATGCTTCTCTGTCCGTCGCGATCGATCCGAGCGGCGCGCACGTGTACGTCGTGCGCGGCGAGGTCAGCCATCACACGGGCGAGGCACGGGGCATCGTGCGCGCCGGCGAAGAGCTCGCGATCGCGAGCGGCGCCGCGACGATCTCACCGCAGGCGCTCTGGACCGATTGGACCGGCGGGCTCGTGCGCACGGGGCCGACCGATCCGAGCCACGCGCCCGGCATGGGCACGCTCGAGGCGCGCGTGCCCGACGAGGTCGGCCAGGCGCGCTGGCCGCTCGTCATCCGTCGGCTCGACGTGCAGGTGCAGATCGTCGGTGAGCTCGCGATCACCGAAGTGCAGCAGGTCTTCTTCAACCCGGCGAGCGAGACGGTCGAGGGCCTCTATCGCATCCGTGTGCCCGAGGGCGCGGTGCTCGAGCGTTTCGCCGTCGATCGCAACGGTCAGCTCGTCGACGGCTACGTGCGCGAGCAGGCGCAGGCGCGTGCGGCGTACGAGGCGCAGGTCTATCGCGGCTCGACGCTCGATCCGGCGCTGCTCGAGTGGGATGCGCCGGGCAGCTATCGCGCGCGCATCTATCCGATCGCCGCGGGCGAGATCCGTCGCATCGCGATCCGCTACGCCGAGTGGCTGCCGCGCGCGTACGAGGGCGGGCCGCTCTTCTATCGCTATCCGATGGCGTCGGGCGCGGGCGCGCCGCACGTCGCCGAGTTCGCGTTCGTGGCCGACGTCGCGGCGGCGGGTGCCTCGCGCATCCGTGCGGGCCTCGGCGCGACCGTCGAGCGTGATCGCGTCGAGCTGCGACGGAGCGACTTCGCTCCGCGCTCCGATCTCTGGCTCGAGCTCACGCCGAGCGCCGACACGCAGCGCGCCTATCGCGCGGCGCACGTGCCGCCGCAGCGCGCGCCGGGATCGCGCATCGTGGTCAACGAAGCGGACGAGCGCGACTACTGGTACCTGCCGCTGCGTCTACCGGCCTCGATCTTCACCGAGCCGGCAGATGCGCACGGCCTCGACGTCGTGATCGTCGCCGACGTGTCGGCGGGCACCGATCGCGCGCACCTCGAGCTCGGACGCAGCGTCACCGAGGCGATCGCATCGCACCTCGGGCCCGAAGATCGCGTGAGCATCGTCTCGAGCGATCTCGCGATCCGCGCGGTCGACGGAACCGATGCCGCGCTCGGCGAGGTCTCGAGGGCGCGCGTCGAGGCGCTGCTCGATGGCCTCGCACGCGTTCCCTCCGGCGGCGCGACCGATCTCGGCGCATCGATCGCGCAGGCCGCTGCGCTGCTCGATCCGACTCGCAACGGCGCCGTCGTCTACGTCGGCGACGGCGCGCCCACCGTCGGCGAGCTCGGTTCTGACGCGCTGCTCGGCGAGCTGCGCAACCAGCCGCATCCGTTCCGGCTCTACGCCGTGGCGGTCGGCGCCGATGCGAATCTCGATCTGCTCTCCGAGCTCACGCATGGCGGCGGGCTCTCCATGCGCGCCCTCGAGCGCGACGATGCGGCCGACGCCGCGATGGACATCCTCGCGCATCTCTCGCGACCGGTTGCGACGCGCGTGACGGTCGAGCTCGGCAGCGGCATCGAGGCCGCGTTTCCGCGCGCGCCCGTCGACGTCGTGCAAGGCGCGACGCTCGAGGTCGTCGGTCGCGTGCGCGACGCGCCGCCCACCGACGTGATCGTTCGCGGCAGCTTCCAAGGCACGCCGTTCGAGCAGCACGTGGCGGTGGCGACCGAAGCGAGCGATGCGTCGTCGGATCTGCGCCTGCGCTGGGCGAACGAGCGCCTGCACGAACAGCTGCGCGAGGGCGCGACGCGCGAAGAGATCGCCGAGCTCGGCACGCGCTACGGGCTCATCACGCCGTTCACGAGCTACTACGTGCCGAGCGCGAACGAGCTCTCGCAGCAGGGGCCGTACGGGAGCTTGCGACATCGCGATCTGGTGCCTGCGTTGCCGGCCGACGATCACGTGCTCGCGAGCGCGGTGCTGACGCTCGCGCTCGGGCCGCTCGCGCTCACCGGCTGCAGCGAGCTGCGCGAGCCGTCGTCGTCGTCGGGCGCGTCGAACGATCAGAGCGTCGCCGCGCCGATCACACTGGAGGAGGCGCCGCCTCCGCCTCCGATGGAGCAGGCGCAGGCCGAGGAGGCTCGAATGGGCGCGGATGTGCACGAGCACGCCGCGCGCGCGTACGGAGTCAGTCCTGCCGCGCCGATGGGCCCGCCTCCGACGGCCGTCGCGATGCCGCACGCAGCCGCAGCGGCTCCGCCGCCAGCACCCGAATATCAGCGCGCGGCACCCTCCGATCGCGAGGCGAACGACGTGGACGCACCGACGGCACCCGATCCGTCGGCGGCGCTCGGCGCGCTCGCGGGCGACCAGATCGGCGACAACTTCGGCTTCGGCGGCCTCGGCCTGCGCGGCACGGGACGCGGCGGCGGCGGTACGGGCGAAGGAACGATCGGTCTCGGCAATCTAGGCACGATCGGCCACGGCGCAGGGACCGGATCCGGTTACGGCAGCGGCGCGAGCGGGCTCAGCCGGCGCTCGGGCGTGCCCAACGTGACCACGGGCAGCGCCGAGGTGCGCGGCGAGCTCTCGCCCGAGGTGATCCGTCGCGTCGTTCGACGACACATCAACGAGGCGCGCTTCTGCTACGAGCAGCAGCTCGCGCAGCAGCCCGAGCTGCAGGGACGCGTGGACATCGCATTCGTGATCGGTGCGAACGGCGCGGTCGCCACCGCGAGCGTCGCATCGACGACGCTGAACGACGCCCGCGTCGAAGCGTGTCTCACCCAAGCGGTCCGCCGCTGGATGTTCCCTTCGCTGTCCTCGGGCATCGCCAACATCACCTATCCGTTCACGTTCACGTGCGAGGGATGCGGTCCCTTGCCCGGAGTGCGCACGGTCGGCACGACCGCTTCGAGCACGGCGAGCGTGCCCAGCGCCTCGCACGCGCGCTCACAGTGCAGCGATGCCGCGTCGCTCTCGCTCGAGGATCGCGAGGCGCTCTGGACGGAGCGCTTGGCGCAAGCGAGCGGCGTGAGCGCGTGGGTCGATGCGTATCGACGCGCGGGCCGCGACTGCGAGATCACCAACGCGCGCGATCGCCGCGCCTTCCTCGGGGCGTTGATCGATCGCGCGGGCACGCTGTCCTCGATGATCGACGTCTACACGTACCTCACGGACGCGTCGGCGCGCGGCTTCCTGCGCAACACGATCTTCCGTCGCGTGCGCACGCCCGAGGACCTGCGGCTCGTGCGCGGCGCGTTCGGAGCGGGAGACGTCGTCGACTGGGTGCTCGTCGAGCAGGTGCTCGCACGCGCGACGACGCCAGCGGCGCGCCTCGCCGCGCTTCGCGGTCTGCTCGTGCAAGAGCCCGGCTCGTTCGACCTGCAGCTGCGATTGCTCGAAGAGCTCGAGCTGCAGCATCACGACGCGGAGCTGCATCGCCTGGCCGCGCGCATGCGCGCCGATCCGCTCGCGGACGCTGGCGTGCGCACCGCGATCGGCGAGATGTACCTGCGACAGCAACGCGTCGACGACGCGCGCCGCACGTTCAGCGAGATCGTCGAGTTCGCGCCGAACGACGAGCTCGCCCGTCGCCGGCTCGGCGATCTCTATCGCGCCCACGGCTGGTACGAGGACGCGTACCGTCAGTACCAGACGTTGCAGACGATCCGGCCCGACGATCCGATGGTGCTCTTGCTCCTCGCCCAGGCCGCCGCGGGCGCGCATCGAACGGACGAAGCGCTGCGGCTCGAGCAGCGCGTGATGGAGACCGCGCCGCCCGGCGCACGCGACGGCGTCGCGCGCATCGCGCAGCTCTGGTCGAGCGTTCGCTTCGCGGAGCTGCGGCAGAACGCTCGAAGCGCGAACGACCAAGACCAGCTGGCGGCGTTGCTCGCGCGGATGCGCCGCAGCGGTGTGCTCCGTGGCGCGGGCGCCATGCGCGTCTCGCTCGTGTGGGAGCACCCGGACGCGGACGTCGCGCTCTGGGCCGCCTATCCCGGCCGGCCTCTCGCGCGGCCGACCGATCTGAGCTCCGAGCTCGGCATCGAGGCCTTCGACGTCGATGAGACCGAGGCCGGGACCTACCGCATCGAGGTGCGACGCACGAGCAACGATCGCATCGCGACGCTGAGCGCGCGGCTCGTCGTCGTGTGGAACGAGGGGCAGCCGGACGAGCGCGTCGAGAGCGAAGTGCTCACGCTCGGTCCGGACGTGCATGCGCTCGCGTGGACCATCGACGGCACGACGCGGTCGGTCGCCACGCCCACGCCGATCACGAATTCCACGCCCGGAGCGCGACCCGGCCGACGGCCGCCCGGCTGATGCAGAACGCTTCGCGCTGGGCGCTCGGGCTCGGTGGCGGCGCCATCGTCGCGCCGTGGCTCGCCACGATCTCGTTCGTGATCGCGATGCGTATGGATGCGGCGATGGCGGCCGTCGGCCTCTTCGCGCTCGTCACGCTCGCGCTGATCGCTGCGACGTTCGTGACGAGCGCGATCGCGCGATCGGCGCGGGGCGCTCTGCTCGGCGTGCTCGCCATCGTGTCGAGCGTGCTCGCGATCGCCGCGTGCGCGCTGATCGTGCGCGCGTCGCTCCACGGCGGGCTCTTCACCTGATCAGAGGGGCAGCGCGAGCTCTCGCGCGAGAGCGCGCATGCGATGGACGAGATCACCGTCGAGCACGAGCGTCGCCTCGTCGTCGAACGCCGTCGGATCGCGATTGACGATCACGACCTTCGCGCCCGCGTCGACCGCGGCGGGCACGAGGTCCGACACTGGCGCGACCTCGAGCGACGTGCCCATCGCGACGAGCAGATCACACGAGCGCACCGCGGCCTGCGCGCGCTCGAAGCTCGCATCGAGCGCTTCGCCGAAGAGAACGACGTCGGGCTTCACCAAGCCGCTGCAGATCGTGCAGCTCGGCGTCTCGTTCGGCCGAAGCTCGGCGAGGAACGAAGCTGTGTCGTAGCGAGCCCCGCACTGCAGACAGCGCGCACGGCGGAAGTTGCCGTGCACCTCGAGCGGATCGCGCGAGCCCGCGATCTGGTGCAGGCCGTCGACGTTCTGCGTGATCAACGTGTGCACGAGCCCGCGCGCTTCGAGCTTGGCCACCACGCGATGCGCGTCGTTGGGCGCCGCGCGCTCGAGACCGGAGAGGTGCTCGTCCCAGAACGCGTAGAAGCCGCGCGGGTCGGCGTAGAAGCCTTCGATGGACGCGACACGTGCTGCGTCTTGTCGCGTCCAGAGCCCGTGGTCGCCGCGGAAGTCCGGAATGCCGGACGCGGTCGACACACCGGCGCCGGTGAGCACGACACACGCGCGTGACGCGCGCACGAGGGACGCGAGCTCCGCGGACATGCGTCAGTGCGTCGTCGGCTCGGCCACGCCGGTGCTCGTGAGCGGAGGGCGCGCGATCGCCGCGGGCCGCGCGATGAGACGAACCCACTCGAGGCGCTCACGCACGAAGTCCTCGACGCGATCGAGCGCGAGCGGATCGTTGGCGAAGATGAGGACACCGTGCGCGTCTCCGTCCACGATCATCGGCGGCGTGCTCGTGATGCGGCCGTACGTCTCGGCCGTCTGCACGGAGTCTTGCTCGTCGCGCGACGCGAGCGCGAAGATCGCGCAGTTTCCCAGCCTCGCCGCGGGCGTGATCGCGTCGAAGCCGTGGTACGCGCGGCCCGGTGAGATCGTCACGACGGTGGCGAGGCGCGGCTCTTCCGCTGCGGCCGCGATGGCCGCCGACGCGCCGATGCTCGATCCGATCACGGCGAACGACGGCGGAGACGCTCCCGATTCGGGCCCCGCGAGGAACGCGAGCGCTGCCAGCACGTCGAGGCGCGTCGCAGCCCACGCCGCATCGTCGAACTGCTGCCAATCGAGCGTCGTGCCGTTCGGTCCGTGGGTGCTCTGCCCGTGGCCGCGCATGTCGATCGCGAGCGTCGTGAGCGATGCCGCGGTGTGCAGACGCTCGACCAGCGGCGCCCACTCGGCGCGCGTGGAGCTCAGCTGATGGACGAAGATCACGGCGGGCGCATCGACGCGCGTGCCGCGTGCGAGCGTTCCGGCGATCGTCACGCCATCACTCGTCGTGAAGGTCACGTCGCGCGGCGCGGGCGCTTCGGCCTCGACCGCCGTCGCCGGTGCGGCGCTCGAGGCGGGCGCCGGGCGGTGCATGGGTCGCTCTTCACCGCACGCGACGAGAGCGACCGAGCAAGCGAGAAACGCGAGACGAAGCCACATGCGCCGTACTCTAGACCTCAACGCTCGACGCGCACGATTCGGTCGGCCGGCAGGGCTTCGATCAACGCGTCGAGCGCCGTGTCGACGGCTCTCGCGTCGCGTCCGTCGACCGTGATCTTCACCGTGTACTCGGGATCGGAGAGCCGCGGGTAGCTGCCGATCGCGACGCCGGGGACGCGCGACTCGACCTCGGCCAGGAGCGCCGCGATCTCGCCCTCGTCGCAGCGCGTGAAGATCGCTCGCGTCAGGAACGGGGCGCCGCGTGCGAGACGGTCGCGCACGAGATCGAACTTGAGCCGGAAGATCTGCGGCACGCCCGGCAGGACCCAGACGTTCTCCACGCGCAGCACCGGCCACGACATCTTCTCGCTCGCGACGAGCTCGCCTCCTTGCGGCATCTCGGCCATCCGGAGGTGACCATCGGTCGTGCGCGCGCCGAAGTGCTCGCGGATGCGCGCCTCGAGCACCGGATCGCGGACGAGCGGTCGATCGAACGCCCGGGCGATCGCGGGGATCGTCACGTCGTCGTGCGTCGGGCCTACACCGCCGCTCGTGAACAAGATGTCGTGCGCCTGGCCGAGCGCGCGCACGTCGGCGGCGATGACCGCTTCGTCGTCGGCGCAGACGACGATGCGCGAGAGCGTGATGCCGAGGCCGAAGAGCTCGCGCGCGAGGAACGGGACGTTCTCCTCGACGACCTTTCCGGTGAGGATCTCGTTGCCGATCACCAAGAACGCGGCGCGCGTGCCCACGACCGGCATCCTACGCTGCGATCGCGCAGATGCGCCCGATTTCGGCGTGACGCGGTACCCTCTGGCCATGAGCTCCGATGCCGCGCGCAGAGCGCTCGAAGAAGTCGTGGCGAGGATCCACGCCGATGCGGCCGCCGCGGGCGTGGATCGGAGCTGGGACCGCGCCTCGGTCGCGGCCTGTGGCGACCTCCTCCGCGTCGCCTACGCCGGCGATCCCTGGGCCGAAGGATGCGACGCGCTCTTCGAGGCGATCGCGCGGCCCTCGGTCGCACGCTGGATCAGTGCGATCGAGCTCAGCTCTGACGACATCGGCGCGAACGGCACCTGCGACTGGGAGCTCGACGCGCTCACCCCACGCGGCACCACGTATCCCGCGCTCACCACGTTTCGAATCGCGCGCGGCGACCCGTACCGGAACAACCGCGTCGTGGTCGTGACGCCGGGGCGCGATCGCGGCGACGGTGGCGCGCTCGCGCGGCTGCTCGATGCCGCACCGAAGCTCGCGGTGCTCGAGTCGCCGTCCGCGCCCGACGATTCGTTCCTCGCACGCAAGCGCGAGTCCCTGCGCATCCTCGAGGTGAACGCCGGCTACGACCACGCGGGCTTCGTGCTCGACGTCGCAGCCCGCGGCGCGGCGCTGCCCTCGCTCTCGGCGCTCACGTGGGGCGACTACGCCGAGACCTACCACCACGACTGGCGCACGCGCACGACCCCGCGCGAGGACTACGTCGCGTTCTTCCGCTCGGCGACGTTCCAGCGGCTGCGCTGGTTCGGCTGGCGCTTCCCGCCCTTCAGCGACGCCGAGGTCGATGGTCTCTTGCGGGGCGAGCGCAGCGCGCAGGTGCGCATCGAGCGCGCCGAGCACCGCTACGTGCGGTGAGCTCGGCGCGTTCCGACACTACTGCGGCGTGAGCACGACCGTGCGCTGATCGACCTGCGAGGTCGCGCGGCAGTAGGCCGCGAACGCCGGGTACGTCGCGACCGGCACGAGCGCGGCCGGCACGTGGACGTGGCGCGTGAGCGTGATGCTGCCGTCGTTGGCGGTCGCGACGGAGAGCGTGGTGCGCGCACCGACCGGCCCCGTGACGTCCGCCGGCTCCGGCGCGTGCAGCACGCCCGGTCCGGCGATCGAGAGCGTGATCTGGCTGTCCACCTCGCCGACGAGCTCCGTCGTGGTGCGCGTCTCGAGCCGCGCGTAGCCGCCCTCGATGCCGCTCGGGAAGAGCGGGACCACGTGGTAGCCATCGCGCGCGGGACGCACGAGCCCCGCCGTCCGTGCGACGAACGAGATCGTCAGCGGCCCTTCCCACTCCTCCAGACCGGTGACCTGGATGCTCGACGGGTCGGCGCTGCCGCCGGGAACGATCGACGGAACGTAGCGCTCGGCGAGCACCGACGCGCGCTCGGCCGGAGCGATCCCCTCGATGCCGGCGCGGAGCTCGGCGCCAGAGAAACCGTCGTACGCGACCGTGATCGTGACCTGCGCGATACCGCTGTCGTGGATCACGATCGTACCGTCGAAGCGCACTCCTTGTGGCGTGCCCTGAGACGCCGGCAGCGTGACGTGCCCGAGGTGTGGCTCGATCACGATCGCATCCTGCGAGCGAAGCCCCGCAGGGAAGTAGTCGTGCGCGACGCCGCGCGCGATCGCGCAGAGGACGAGCGGACCCTCCGGTAGCGTCGCGATGACCACGCTCGACGCATACACGTCCGCGTCGGGCGCGCCTTCCGTGGGGCTCTGGCCCGCCAGCTCGCGCGTGTAGGCGACGTGTGCCGGAATGCCGGCCATCTCGAGCAAGTAGCGCAGCACGCGCAGGCGATCGCCGCGACGCGCCGCCAGCATCAGCGGTGCCGATAGGTAGAACGAGCCATCCGCGCCCTCGACGTTGTCCATCACCCAGCGGTGGATGCGCTGCGCCTTCTGATGCGGCGTGAGATCCGTCTGGTGCTCGAAGACGTCGTCCTCGAGCAAGCGCATCGCCGCAGGGTCCTGCACGTCGAGACCGAGCAGCCCGTCGTACACGTGGCCGTACATGCGGTCCCACGTCACACGCGCGACCGCGCGCAGGCTCGGCAGGACGGGCGGCTCGGCGACCCAGTTCGGCTCCTGCACGAGCGGCTGGCTCTGCTCGATCACGAATCGGCTCGAGCGCAGGCCGTTCTCTTCGGTCACGGTCGGCGGCGGCACGGGACCGCGCACGTCGAACGTGAGCGGCATGTCGACGGGCGAGACGAAGATCATCTCGGAGTGATCGAAGGGCGAGGTGAAGTTCTGGAAGATCCAGCCCTCCGACTCGTACGCGTCGCCCCACGACGGCTGGTGCTCGCGCACGACCTCGTACTCGACGTAGTCGCCGATCTCGAGCGGCGGCATGTCGGTGCTGCTCGCGATCGAGTCGGGCTCGCGCGTCACGCCTCCGGGACCGATCGCACGCACGGTGAGCACGCGGCCGGAGAGATCCAGCGCGCCGAAGCGCTCGACGCCCTCGGCGGTCTGCACGCGATAGATCTGGTGGACGAGATCGAGCGCGCTGCCGTCCGCGAACACGCGCGTGACCATGTAGTCGAACACCAGCACGGCCGCGTGACCCTCGTACGTGCGTCCCGACGCCTCGAAGCGGCGCACGACGTCGAGCCCGTCGACGCGCCAGGCGTCCATCACGTCGTGGCCCGAGAGCGCGAACGCGAGGCTGCGAAGATCCGAAGCGTGACGCGGCGCCCGCGCCTCTTCGGCTTGGACCACCGCGAGCGCGTCGGCGCGATGGCCGGCGAGATAGCTGCGATCGGCTTGACGCACCGTCGTCTCGCCCGGCTCGGCATCGGCCTCCTGCTCGGCGACGAGCCGCGTTTCTTCGGCGGCATCGCCCGACGCACGTGCGATGCGGAGCCCGAGCGAGCGACGCGCTTCCTCGTCGAGGAGCGGCGACAGACGCGTGAGCTCGGTGCGAGCGCCAGCCCAGTCGCGCGCGTTCACGAGCAGATCGAAGCGCGCGCTGCTGCCCGCGTCGCATGCGAGCAAGGTCGGCACGATCGACGCGAGCCGATCCACGCGTCCGCGCGTCGCGAGCGAGGCGTACTGAGCGCTCGCGACGGCACACGCGTCGGGCCTCAGGGCGGCCGCTCGTGCGATCGCGTCGTCGGCATCGGCCACGTAGCCCGCGGACGCGAGTGTTCCCGCGAGCCCGAGCTGGACGCTGGCCATGTGCGCGAAGCGTGCGGCGACGGCGCGCTGCGCGGCGAGCGACTCCACGTCGCCCGTCTCGAGCGAAGCGACCTGCGCGGCCGCCCAGTACGCGTTCGGATCGCGACCGGCGGCGAGCGCGACCAGGCGACGCTCGTCGTCGGCGCGACGCGTGTCGGGTGCGAACGGATCGACCGCCGCGATACGCGCGGCGAGCGAGAGCAGCGTCGCCGAGGACGTATCCGTCACCCGCGTGCGCAGGAGCTCGCGCGCGCCGACGGTGTCTCCGCGATCGCTGGTCACGTCCGCCGTGACGAAGAGCGCGAGCGGGCCTGCGGGCTCGGTCGGCAGCACGAGCCCCGACTCGGGCGAGTACGTGCCGTCCGTGCGGTCGAGATCCCACGTGACGTTGGGCGCCGCGACGCGCGAGCTCACCTTGAGCTCGAGCTCGTGATCGCCCGCGGAGAGATCGAGCGCTTGGTAGATCGTGGATGCCATCCAGTGCTGGCGCCGATCGACGCGCGCCACGACGTTCCCGTCGACGCGGATCTGGACGTTGCCGCTCGCGGCGAGCGCGAGGAGATACCGTCCGGCCTGTGCGGCATGGATCGTCGCCTCCACGATGCGCGTGCCCGAGCCGCGCTCCTCCGGCGGCGCGTCGTGGGTCAGCGAGAGCAGACCGTGCTCGGCCGTGAGCGTGCGTGTCGGCAGCGTGCCGCGGCCCGGCCCGAGATCGTACGACGCGGCGAGCGGGCCCGCGCCCTCGGCCGGAAGATCCTGATCGAACCCGGAAAGCACCGTGATGCCGAAGGGACCGGCGACGCGCGCCGTCGTCGGGACGCCGAGCGCCGCGTAGAGCCGCGCTTCCTCGGCGACGTCGCCGCGCTCGAGCGCGAACGTGACGAGCCACGACGCGAGCTGCCGGCGCACCGGGAGACCGAGGTGGCCGGGCGTGGCGAAGGCGGCCTCGAGCACCGGCCGCGTGCGCTCGACGAAGCGCGGCGCATCGACGCGCAGGTCGTGCAGATACGCGAGCGTCGACTCGGCATACGTCGGGGCGAGCGGATCTTCGCTCGTCGTGGCGCCCGAGACGACCTCGAGGAACGCGTCGAGCGCGGCATCGGCTTGCCCGTGCTGCTCGGCGAGCACCGCGCGCAGATACGCCAGGCCCACGTCGTGCGGTGCGAGCTCGGTCGCGTGCGCGATCGCCGCGTCCGCGCGCGCGACGTCACCGCTGTCTCCGAGCGCTTCCCATTCGGCCAGCGCGCGCTGGAACGCGATCTCGTTCGGATGCGCGGCGGCCTCCGCCCGCACGCGATCGATCTCCGCGGTCTCGCTGCCACCACTTCCATGCTGCGCGCCACCACATCCACTCAGAGCCGCCACCACGGCGAGCATCGTCATCGCGCGGTTCATCGCAGACCTCCGATCGCGATCCGCGCCCGCAGCATCGCATCCGCCCTCTCGCACCACGCGCGGAACGCCGCATAATCGGCCGTGGATACGCGCGCGACGGTCATCTCTAGCGTCGTGTCGACCGTGACTTCGTTCTCGCCCGGCGTGAAGCTCACGACGAGCCGACCGAACGGAGACTCGAGCGTGCCGCCTGCGGGCACGTCGGTGATCGACATGCCCGCCGCAGGGCGCACGACGCGATGTTCTTCGTAGTGGAACGGTGGCCCGAGCTCGAACGGATGACGGCGCGTCGCCAGCGGCGCCCACGACTGCGTGAGACCTCCGAGCGTGCTCGTCGGAACACGCAGCGTGCTTCCATCGCGCTCCCCGAGCTGCGGGACGTGGCCCGTCCAGCTCAGCCGCAGCGGCGCCTCGCGGTTCCCGATGTCCTCGAAGCTCTGACCGTCGAGCGTGATGCCGGCGAACACACCGCCGAGCGACTGCTGCAGGCGCTGCTCGCGTGTCTCGGGCGACTCGTAGTGGCCACGACCGGACATCGCCTCGGTGCCGACCAGCGTCTCGCTCGCCGTGAGCGTCGCCGTGCCATCGGCCGCGATCGCGATCGTGAGGTCGCGATGACGACCGCTGTCCGGCGCGGTGCGCACCGGGATGTGACGCCGTTCCGCGCTCGTCGGGCCGATGACCAACGTCATCGCGCCCTGATCGCCGGACGGCAGCTCGGTGATGCCGCCGTGCTCGGCCGTCCCGTCGAGGAAGAGATCGAGTGAAGGCACGTACGCGATCGCGTGATCGAAGATCGCGAGCGAAGCAGGCGCGGGGTCGATCTCTCCGTTGCGCGTCGTGCGCACGAGGGCGATGCGCGCGTCGATGCCGGCGATCGTGAGCATCGCGTACAAGAGCGACGCCGTGTCCTTGCAGTCGCCGAAACCGCGCTGGACGACATCGGCCACGCGATACGGCTGGAAACCGTGGATGCCCAGCTCGAGACCGACGTAGCGCACGTGATCGGTCGCCCACGCGTAGATGCGCGCGACCTTGGTGCGCTCGTCGGGCGCGTCGTCGACGAGCTGGTGCACGGTGCGCACGAGACCTTCGTCCGGAACGAGCTGCTCCGCCGCGAGGCCCCACCAGAAGCGACCGACCGCTTCCCACGAGTCGAACGTGGACACGTGGAGATAAGGAGAGACCTCGGTGTACCCCGGCATGCCCGGCTCGGAGTGGATCGCCGCGACGTCGTTCGCCGCGTAGCTCTCGATGTGCTGCGTGCCTTCGGTGCGCTCCGCGTGCTCCATCGGGATCGAGGGCACGCGAAAGTGCAGCGTGCGCGCCACGGGCGTGATGTAGATGTCCTCGACGCGCGCCGTGGGGATGCCCGACGCGAGCCCGTGCATGTTGCCGAAGTAGTCGGCGAAATCGTTCTGCGCAGCGACGTCCTCGACGCGGTAGCGCAGCTCGATCACGTCGCCGGGCTGCAGCACCGGCAACGTCACGACGACGTTCCGCGCCGAGTAGTAGATGCGGTACTGCGGCTCGGCGAGGCTCTGTTCGCCCGTGTGGTACGACGAGAGGATCTGATCGCCCCGCATCACGCGCGCGGCGCGGACGTCCACCCACTGCGTGGCAGGCTCGTAGTAGATCGCGTGCGCACGGTAGGCGCGCGCGCCCTCGTCGTCGTGGATCTGGATGACGAGCTGCCGGAAGCGCGACGAGAGCCCGTTGTCGTGGACGGTGTGGACCGTCGCGTCGTGGAGGATCGTCGCCGGCCATTCTCCATCGGGGCGGCGGCGCGCGAGGATGGTCTCGATCGACGTCGCGTACGCCTCATCGGCGCGATCTTCCGGCTCGATCTGCTCGACGAGCATGCGTGTGCTGGCGTCCTGCGGGCGCAGCGCCAGGGCCTCGCGCAGCGTGCCGAGCGCCGCATCGCGACGACCGAGACGCAGGAGATACTGTCCGAGCGCGACGCGTGCCGCCGCGTCGTCGGGATCGAGATCGGCCGCAGCGTGCAGCTGATCGACGGCCTCGCTCTCCATCGAGAGCGCGTCGTACACGCTCGCGGCCCAGCTCATCGTCCCGCTCTCGTTCGTGTGCAGCGCGAGCTCGTCGAGCGTCATGGCGAGCGCTTCGTCGCGCACGCCGCGCGCGATCGCGTCATCGACGAGCGTGTGGCGTGAGGCGGAGTCGTCCGCGCGCATCGCGAGCAGCTGCCGGCGCAGCTCGAGCGCGCGATCGAGATGACCGCGCGCGCTCTCGGACTCGGCGAGCATGCGCACGTAGGCCGGGGCGCTCGGCACGGCCGCCAGGAGCTGCTCGTCCACGGCGTGCGCGCTGTCCGACAAGCCGATCGCGCGCAGCAGCGTCGCACGCACGACCATCGCACCGAGCGACGTGATCGTGCCGCTCGGGATCGCCTCGAGCATGGCGAGGGCACGCTCGCCCGCCGCGCCGTCCATCACCAGCGCAGCGTTCGCGAGCTGCACGCGGGGATCGCGCGCGTTGAGCGTGACGGCCTGCTGCACGAGGCGCGCGCGATCGCGACGCGTCGTCTGTTGATCGGCCGCGTAGAGCAGGTTCTCCACGGTCGCGTGCAGCTCGGTCGCACGCACCGCGAGATCGCGAACGCGATGCTCGGATGCGTCCGCGCCGCCGGTGTAGCCGAGGTAGCGTGCGAGCGCTTCGTGCGCGTCGGCATCGTTCGCGTGGGCCACGATCGCCGCCTCGAGGTCCGCGAGCATCGTCGTCGGCGCGTGTGGCAGCGTCGGCGCCGTCGCGGGCGCAGCGGTCGCGCTCGTCGCGCCGTCCGGATCCGCGTGCACGTTCGCGATCGGCGTTCCGTCCGCTTCGCCCATGCGCATCAAGAAGGCCGCGCCCGAATTCGCGCCGCAGACCTTCACGAGCACGCGATTCCAGCCCGCGCGCCCCGACACGATCGCGACGTCACGCTCGAGATCGATGCCGCGATAGACGTGGTCGTCGATCACCGCTTGGCCATTCCACCACACGCGGATCGCGCCGGTCGCGCCCGTCCACACGGTCACGGGTCGCGCGCGATCGAGCTCGACGAACGTCTCGGTGTACGCGCACACGTCGGTGCCGGGCGTGAGGAAGTTGCCGAGGCGCACCGAGTCCGTCGATCCGAGATCCGGCAACGTGCGCCAGTGGATCGCGCGCTCGGTTCCCTCGAACGACGCGCTCGTGTCCGTCGGCTGATCGAGCGTCGTCTCGGGCGGGAACACGCGATCGAAGCCGCCGCGCCCGTCGTTGTCGAAGGGGCCGAGCATGCGCCAGCGACGAACGAAGCCGAGCTGATCGAGCAGCGCCTGCGCGCCGGCGCGATCGCCCGCGCGTCGCAGCAGGTTGCGCTCGTAGCCCCGCGCGTAGAAGCGCAGCGTCGGCGAGAGACGTCGCTCCGCGCCGAGCGCGTGCAGCACCTCGATCGAGTGCGCCGGTGCGTGCTCCCACGCCGAGCCGATCTGGATCAGCGGCACGATGGCGGACGCGTGCCCCGCACGGTGCATCACTTCGCCGCGGAGACGATCGACCTCGCGATCCCAGACCGTCGGCGCCGCCTTCGTCGCGCCGCGTGCGCCGCCCGAGGGCCGTTGTGCGAGCGCGAGGCTCGGAGCCATCACCGCGAGCGCGAGCGCGCCCACCAACAAGAACCGCCCCCACCGTGCGCTGATCATCGGGCGCGACGCTATCACGGCGATTCGCGGACGGCCCGAGCCTGGCTAGACCGGCGAGAAGGATTCGTCATCCGCCACGGTGTAAGGCGACCGGCGCTGCTGCGTTTCTCGCGTGGAGGCGAGATGCGACGCACGATCTTCGTGTTGCTATGGGTCGGGATCGGCAGCGGGTGCGGGGTGGACGGCGCCCCGAACGACCCGGCGACGATGACGACGACGCGCGAGTGCGCGCTCGACGTCGCGATGCGCGTGGACGTCGAGGACGTCGCCTCCGCGACCGACGATGCGCGCGCGACGGTCGATCGTGTCGGCGGATTCGTCGCAGAGAGCAACGCCGATGAGGCGCGTGCGCACCTCGAGCTGCGCGTTCCCGCGGCCGCGCTCGACGAAGCACGCGCCTCGCTCGCGTGTCTCGGTCGCGTGATCACGACGAGCGAGACGGCCGAAGACGTCACGCTCGCGCACGCGGACGTGCGATCGCGCCTCGAGAGCGCACGCGCGGAAGAGGCACGTCTGAGCGCGATGTTCGTCGATCGCACGAGCGCACTGGCCGACGTGCTCGCGGTCGAGCGCGAGCTGTCCCGCGTGCAGACCGAGATCGCGCAGCGCGATGCCGAGGAGCGCGTGCTGAGCGATCGCGTCGCGATGGCGCGTGTGTCGCTGGATCTGGCGCGGGCGACGCCCGCGTTCACGAGCGCGCCAGCGACGTTCGTCGCTGAGGCCGCGATCTCGGGCGTGCGCTTCGCGAGCGCCGCGGGCATCGCACTGACAGCCGCGCTCGCGTTCGCCGCGCCGAGCTTGCTCGCGCTCTTCGCCATTCGACTGGCGTGGCGCGTCCATCGCCGACGGCTCGATCAACGGTAGGGCGGCGCCCGCGGTATCCTGGATCGATGCCGTTCACGACGGGCTCGTTCGTCGAGGTCAGCGCCCGAGCCACACGAGAAGGGCGGCTTCTCTTGCTCGACTTCACGGCCTCGTGGTGCGCACCGTGCAAGCGGATGGAGGCGACCACCTGGCCGGATCCGCGCGTGGCCGCCTGGGTGGCGCAGCACGCGCTCGCCCTTCGCATCGACGTGGACGTCGAGAAGGACGTCGCGGCTCGTTTCGGTGTGAAGTCGATGCCGACGATGATCCTGCTGCGTGCGGACCTCGAGCTCGATCGCCGTCACGGGATGACCTCGGCGCCGGATCTCGTCGGCTGGCTCACGGCGTGCTCGCGGGACGCACGTGGCTCGACGCGTTGCGCGCGCCCGAGCGTGCGAACGACGTGCGGGCGCATCACGACCTCGCGCGTGTGCTGCGCCAGCGGGGGGATCTCGACGGCGCGCTCCACGAGCTGCTCTGGGTGTGGCGCCACGCGCTCGATCACCAGCCTTCCTACGTCGGCGTGAAGCACTCGTTCTTGGTCGAAGAGATGGCGAGCTTGGCCGCCGTACATCCGCCGGCACGCGAGCGGATCTCCGCGCTGCGCGATCAGGCGCGCGCTGCGTTCTCGAGCACGGCCGATCCGCGCGACGCGTTGCGTGAATGGGCGAGCCTCGCGCGCGCGTCGGGCGATCCGTCCGCGCTGCTCGCGTGGTTCGACGCCCTCGACGGGAGGCTCCCCGCCCGACTCGGCATCGAAGACGTGCAGCGCGCCGTCGACCGCGTGATCGACACCGACACCCGTCGCGCCGCGCTCGGGCGCATGTTGCCGCCAGCCCCCGAGGTGATCGCGGCCGCACTCGCCATCCGCGAGCGCATCGGCGCGATGCGAGATGCGCCCGGGGAGGGATGGACGTTCGCGTCGATGGCCGCAGAGCAGTACCGCTCGCGGCTCCTCGGCGCGCGCAGCCTCTTCGAGTCCGCGGGCCGAGCCGACGACGTCCGCGCAGTGGACGAGGCGCTCGCCGAATCTCCACGCGGGGCGCCCGACGACGGAGGATGACGTAGGCTTCCCGCGTTCGATGCACGACGAAGACGGCTATCTCCGGTCCTTCACCGAGCTCTCGCGCGAGCACCGCTTCGAGCCCTTGCTCGTCGACGGAACGATCCCGCGCGCGCTCTCGGGAACGATGTATCGCAACGGGCCGGGGCTCTTCTCGATCGCGGGGCATCGCTACGAGCACTGGTTCGACGGCGACGGTCTGGTCAGCGCGCTGCGTCTCGAAGCCGGGCGCGCCGACGGTGCGTGCAAGCTCGTCGCGAGCCGCGGGCTCGAAGAAGAGCGACGCCGCGGTCGCGCGTACTACGGCTCGTACGGCACCAAGCCGCCCGGACGCTGGAGCCCGCTGCGAGCGCTGCGCTTCGTGCGCGAAGGCGGCAAGAACCCGGCGAACACGTCGATGCTCGCGTGGAACGAGCGGCTCTTCGCACTCTGCGAGGTCGGCCAGCCCACCGAGATCGATCCCGACACGCTCGAGACGATCGGCGAGACGGACTTCGACGGCGCGATCGTACGCCCGTTCTCCGCGCATCCGCATCGACATGCGGCGACCGGCGCGCTCTACAACGTCGGCACGCGGATCGGGCGGCCCAACGCGATCGATCTCGTGCTCATGCGGCCCGACGGGACCGCGGGGCGCGTCGCGACGATCCCACTCGCGTGGCCGACGCTCGTGCACGACTTCATCCTCACCGAGCACTACGCGGTCGTGCTCGTCGCACCGCTGGAGATCGGCCTGTTCCGCGTCCTCTTCGGTCGCACGTCGTTCGCCGGATCGATGACGTGGGACGCGACGCGCGCGATGGAGGTCGTCGTCATCCCGCTCGATGCGCCGGCCAAGCCGATCCGCTTCGAGGTCGAGCCGTTCTGGATCTGGCACGTCGGCAACGCGTTCGAGCGCGACGGCAAGATCGTCGCGGACGTCGTGCGCTACGGCTCGTTCGCGGACAGCGCACGATGGCTCGCGGGGGTGATGCACGGATCGCCGGGCGAGGCGGACGGATATCTCTCCCGCCTCGTGATCGATCCGGTGCACCACTCGCTCACGAGCGAGCGGCTGCGCGATCGCACCGGCGAGTTCCCGCGCGTGATGCCCGACGACGATGCGCGCGCGCATCGAACGCTCGTCCTGCTCGAGCACTCGGATGCCGCCGCGGGCCGCCGAGGGCCGCCGAACGTGCTCGTCTCGATCGATCTCGAGCGCGGCAAGACCGACGAGCATCGCTTCGCGTCGCACGAGTGGCCATCGGAGGGCGTGCTCGTCCCCGACGGCTTCGTGATCTCGCTCGTGTACGACGCGCGGGCGCACAAGAGCGCGTGGTGGATCTTCGATGCACGCCGCATCGCCGATGGCCCGGTCGCACGCGCGAACCTCGGTCACCACGTGCCGCTCGGCTTCCACGGCACGTGGCGCACACGGCCTTAGCGCCGCATCACTTCCGCTCAGGCGCCATGCACCAGCCGCCGCCTGGCTGACGTGCGCGATTCTCCTCGCGCAGCTCGCTCCGCGCGTCCTCGCGCAAGAGCTCGCACGGATCGAAGAAGTGAATCGTGGTCGCGCGATCGCGGATCGGGGGCAGCGCGACGCGCGGCACGAATTCCGCATTGTCGGGACAGCGGTGGTGCCAGAGCGCTTCGGGCGTCGGCGGCTCGTCGAACGCGAGCACTTCCTTCACGCCGCCGTTGCAGTTCGTCGCCACGACGAGAACGCGAGGCAACGATCGCCCTTCCGGAACGCGCACTGCGAGATCGTGGTGGAACTCGCCCTGCGTGTGATGCCAGAGGATCTCGAGATCTCCGCCGAGCGCGCGCACGCCCGCGAGAAGATCCCCGAGCGAGAGCTGCTGCGCGAGAACCTCGACCGCGCTCATGGATCGATTGTGTCACGAATCTCGCGCCCTCGCGGCGCGCGCGTGCCGTATCCTAGCGGCGTGAGCTTGGCCGATCGCACGATGCTCGCGAAGGACGATCCCGGACGCACGGGCACGAGCCTCGAGAAGCTGCGCTGCAACCTGTGCGGCAACGAGTACCCACTCGCCTTTCGCGTGTGCCCGCTCGACGGCGCCTCGCTCATGGCAGCCGGCACGAGCGACGATTCGATGATCGGTGCCGTGCTCGCCGGGACGTTCCGCGTCACCCGCTTGGTCGGCGAAGGCGGCATGGGGCGCCTCTACGAGGCCGAGCACGTGCGTCTCGATCGCCGCTACGGCGTGAAGGTGATCCACACCGACTACGCCGGGCGCGAAGACTTGCTCGCGCGCTTCGATCGCGAGGCGCGCGCGATGAGCCGCGTGCGCAGTGACCACGTCGTCGACGTCGTCGACGTGCTGCGGACGCCGGACGGGCGACCGTGCATCGCGGTGGAGCTGCTCGAGGGACGCGATCTCGAGCAGTACCTCGAGGAGAAGACGAAGCTCTCGGTGCGCGAGGCCCTGCCGCTCTTCCGACAGATGTGCCGAGGTCTCGCAGCCGCGCACGCGCAAGGCGTCGTGCATCGTGATCTCAAGCCGAGCAATCTCTTCCTGTCGAGCGATCCCGGCGGGGGCGTCACGCTCAAGATCCTCGACTTCGGCGTGGCCAAGCAGCTCGGCAACGACGACAACAAGCTCACCGGCACCGGCGCGATCGTCGGCACGCCGGCGTACATGGCACCGGAGCAAGCGCGCGGCGCGATCGACGTGAACGCGAGCGCCGACGTCTACGCCGCGGGTGCGGTGTTGTATCGGATGCTCACCGGCAAGCCGCCTTACGACGACGACTCGTCCGGTGCGACGCTCGTGCGCCTGCTCGAAGAGCAGCCGCCTCGGCCGCGCTCGATCGAGAAGTCGATCCCCGAGGGCCTCGAGGAAGTGATCGAGCACGCGATGGCGCGCGAGCCCGGGCAACGTTACGCGACGATCGACGATCTCGAAGCAGCGGCGACCGCATTCGCGGAGGGCGGCGGCACGGTCGTGATCGATGCATCGCGTGCGAGCATCACAGCCGCGACGACCAGCATGACGGGCGATGCGAAGGCGATGACCGCGAAAGCGAAGCGTCTGCGTCCAGGCGCGGTCGGCAACGTCGTCGCCGCGTCGCTCGGCGTGGGGCTCTCGGCGGGCATCGCGCTCGCGCTTCTGGTCGATGCGCTGCGCGATGGAGCGCAGATCGGAACGCCGGAGCTCGTGCTCGTGATGATCGGTGCCGCGGTCGCGTTCGCGGCGACGCTGGCGACGCTCGGCCGCTCGTTGAGATCGCACTGGCGCAGCGCGCCGAAGATCCGCGAGGAGAGCGAGCGCATCCAGCTCGGCGTGATGATCGGGCTCGGCACGTTCGGCGCGCTCGAGCTGCTGGCGCGCGTGTGGTCGGTCGTCGCACTCATGCGCCCAGGTGCGTGGAGCCCGATGTGGGCTGCGGCGCGCGTGATGGTCGCCATCGGCGCCGGCGCGGTCGCCGCGGCGTGGGGCAGTAAGAAGAAGAGCTGATCTCTGCCGGAGTGCCCGGCGAGCCGGGCCGACGCAATTGTGTCGTGTCCGCTTTGCGGACCGCTCCGGAAGAGATCTCGGCTCGCGCGCGCACGTGCATTGGACGGCGACAGGCGAGCGTCAACGCGATGACGCGACGGTCGGAATCCCGATCCTTTTCGCGCTTCTTCACGAGAATCTAGGAACTGAAATGCCTCTTCGCGCGTACTAACCAGAGGCTCCGCAGTCGTTCGACGGAGCCCCAAAAAAGGGAGGCACGATGCAGAGGAAGCATCCATGGCCGCGCTTGCGCTCGCTCGCGCAGCGTCGGGTCGAGTCGGTCTGTTCGACGCTCGGTAAGATGGAGTGGTCCGCTTCTGCCGATGCGGTGCTCGACGGGCTCTGCGGCGAGTGGCCCGAATGGGAGGCCGCGTACGACCCAGAGTGGCCGAGCGACATCACGGACGACGGCAGTCCGTTCGAGCTCTCCATCGAGCTCGGCGGTGCCGAGCCGCTCGTGCGCATGCTGATCGAGCCGCAGACGAGACCGCGCGAGGGCGAGAGCTGGGCGATGTCGTCGTGGCGCGCCGGGCTCGCCGCCACGGCGCGACTGAGAGCGCTCGGCGCCGATGTCTCGCGCTACGAGGCGATCCGCGATCTCTACGCGCCGTTGCCGTCGATCGGCGTGCGCTTCTCCGTCTGGTACGCGTGCACGCTCGGGAGCGGACAGCCACGCGACTTCAAGGTGTACTTGAACCCGCAAGTCGTCGGCAGCGAAGCAGCGCCGCTGCTCGTGGCGCGCACGATGAGCGAGCTCGGTCTCGAACGTCCGTTCGCGCACCTGCGGACGGTGATGAGCGAGTCCGCGCGGCCCTCGTACATCTCGCTCGATCTCACCGAGCCAGGCGCGTCGCGCGTCAAGGTCTACTACGCGCATCCCGGAGAGACGACGGCACAGATCGCGAAGCAGCTCGCCGACGCCGGTGCGCCGGCTCTCGATCTGCACCGGCTCATGGACGAGCTCGCCGACGGGCCGACCGACTCGCTCTCTCGACCCATTCAGACGTGTTTCGCATTCCGCGCGGGCGATACCGTCCCCGAGGTGAACGTGTACGTTCCGTTGCGCGCCGTCGTGATCCACGATGCCGAGGCGATCGAGCGCCTGACGCCACTGCTGGCGCCGGCACGTCTCGCGTTGGTCCGAGCGGCGGCGAGCACCATGACGACGCGAACGCTCGAAGAGGGACGCGGCGTGATCACGTACGCCGGACTGCGCCTCGCCGGAGGTCGTCGACGCGTCGTCGTCTATTTGTCGCCGCAGGTGTACGCATCGCAGTCTGCGCGTACCACGGAGACGGTCGCGCCCTTGCCCGTGCGGCGCTCGAGCCGCCCTCCCAGCAAGACGGAGTCGGGTGTCCAAGCGCTCCGCACCAACGGCGGCGCGCTTCCGACGAACATCGGTGAGCTGCGCGCTCTGGTCGAGAAGGAGCGCGCACATCTCGCGAAGCACGCGTTCTTCGCCACGCTTCGTCAGCATGCATCGATGCCCGACGTCCAGCGCATCGCGCCACGCGTCGCATTCTTCGTGATGGCGTTCCAGGACGTGCTGCGGCTCGTGACCGAGAAGACGACCGATCCGCACCTTCGTCAGCTCGCGCGTGCTCACCAACTGGAGGACGCCGGGCACGATCACTGGTACTTGCGCGATCTCGAGGTGCTCGGGATCTCGACGAGCCTGTCCATGCTCTTCGGCCGCGACGCGCGCGCGATCCGCGACGTGTCGTATCACCAGATCGCGGATGCGATTCGTTCGGAGAGCGATCTCGCGCGCTTCGCCGTCGTGCTCTGCCTCGAAGCCGCCGGCGTCGAGTTCTTCGGCTCGATGGTCGACGGGCTCGACCGGCTCGGCCGCAGCGAAGGCCTGCTCTACTTCTCCAAGACACACCAAGCCGTCGAGGCGAGCCACGAGATCTTCGAGGACGCCAAGCAGGACGCGATCGACGCGATTGCCATCCCCGCCTCGGCGGCCGCCGAGGTCGTGCGCGCCGTGATGCGTACGTTCGACACGATGCGATCGCTCGCCGACGACCTCGGTCGCGTGCTCGATCGTGCCGAGCCCGAGGCGCGCTCCGCATGAGCACGGCTCGGCTCTGCGAAGCCCTGCGCGCCGAGAGCATCGAGGTCGAGACCGAAGAGGCGGAGCTCGCCGCGTACGAGAGCGATTTCGGTCGGCTCGTGCGGGGCCGCGCGCTCGGTGCGATCCGACCGAAGACGACCTCCGAGGTGGCGCGCGTGATGACCGTCTAGCGCGAGCTCGGCGTGGGCGTGACCATCCGTTGCGGCGGTGCGTCGCAGAGTGGCCAGTCGGTCGCGAACGACACGTTCGTGCTCGACCTCTCGCGGCTTCGCGCGCTCGACGGCAGCGACCTCGCGAGCGGCCAGATCACGGTCGAGCCTGCGACCACGTTCCGGGAGATCCTCGCCGAAGCTCTCCCGCGTGGGCTCGCCCTGCCCGTCTCGCCCCTGAATCTCGATCTCTGTGTCGGCGGAGTGCTGAGCGCGGGCGGGATGGGAAGCACGTCGCATCGTCACGGCTTGCTCGTCGATCACGTCGTGCGTGCAGAGGTCGTGCTCGGCACGGGCGAGACGGTGATCGTCGATCCGGAACGGCATCGCGAGCTCTACGACGTCGTCCTCGGAGGCGTCGGCCGCGCGGGGATCCTGACCCGCGTCACGTTGCGACTCGTGCCGGCGGCGTCGGCGCTGCGCACGACGGTGCTCCTCGCACGCGATCTCGGTGCCGCGCTCGCGGCGCAATCGCGTCTCGCATCCATGCTGGAGATCGAGCATCTCGATCTCGTGTGTGCGCCGGCGATCCTCGGTCTGATGCGCACGCCCGAAGGTGGGCGCGCACCGCTCCGGCGCTGGTCTCACGTGCTGCACGTGACGACGCGCGCCGGCGTGGACGCGAGCGCGTGGTCGAGCGATCTGCCGGATCTCGAGACCGTCCACGTGGAGAGCGACGATGCGATGGCTTTCGCCGCGCGCTTCGATGCCCGCTTTGGCGCGATGCGCGCGACCGGAGCGTGGGAACAGGCGCATCCGTGGTTCGAGGCGTTCGTTCCCGCGTCGCGCGCACGCGAGGCGATCGAGCGAGCGATGGCGATGCCACCGTTCTTGGCCGAGCTCGTGCGTGCGACACCGGTGGCCTCCGATGCGCGCGCGACGCGTCCGCGTGGGCTCGCGATGCCGGACGGACCGACGTTCGTCGTGGCCCTCTTGCCCGCAGGGGTTCCACCCGCGCTCGTCCCGGCCGCGCGTCAGGCGCTCACTTCGCTCGACGATGCCTACGCCGAGCTCGGCGCGAAGCGATATCTCTCCGGCTGGCTCCCGCGCATCGCAGCGCTCGGGTGGCGGGATCATCATGGCGCGAGCTTGGACGTCATCGCCGGTGCGCTCCGCCGATCCGACCCGTCCGGAACCCTGCGCAGCAAGCTCCCTCCGCTCCGTGCTTCGGAGCCGCCGCGTGCGCTTGCCTCACCCGCGAGTCGATGAGATTGTGCGGACGCCGTGCGTCCTTCCGATCTCGTCGTGCTCGCCGTCGACTCCGACCACGCGATCGCTCGATGCGAGAACTTGATCATCGTGCTCTGGATCCGGGAGACGCGCCCGGACGCGGTGCACCGCGTCGGCGAGCTCGTGCGTTCCAGCCGGAAGGAGCGGGGCGAGCTGTGCGGCCTCATCCAGGTCGCGCTTCCCGGCGCCGCGAATCCGGAGCAGGCAGCCCGCGAGGCGCTCATCCAGCTGGTGCGCAGCAGCAAGGGCTCGCTCGTCGCTTCGGCGGTCGTCTATCCCGGCGAGGGCTTTCTGATGGCCGCCGCGCGCGCCTTCGTGTCGGGCATCGCGATGCTCGCGCGTCCGGGCTTTCCGCACCTGGTGTTCCCGACACGCACCGAAGCGGCGGACTGGCTCTCGCGGATCTTGCCGCTGACGGGCGGTAGCTATTGGACTGCGCGGGAGCTGATCGCTGCAATCGACCAGCTCCTCGATCGGATCGCGATCACCGATCCGCACGTGGCCTCGTTGCCGCGGATCTGACGCGTTCGTCAGTGGAAGCAGACGAGATAGGAGTCCATGTCGTTCCACTCCACGGGTCCCCACCCCGCGCGGAACCCATGCTCACGACACACCTGGTCCGCAGCGATGTTGCAGTCGAACACATCCGGATAGACGGTCGGGTCGCAGCTGTGCAACTGGAGCTCGAGTGTCATCGCGCGCTCGACGCTGGCCTGATCGGCCGCCAAGCACTGGATCACGATGACGCCGGCCGCGTGCTCGACGGGACCGACACCGGCGGCGAATCCCTGATGCGTGCACCAACGATTGGAGTACGCGATGGCGACGCGCTGGTTGGACATCGACTCGTCGAACGCCACGCCGAGGTCGGACCCGACCTGTGCGAACGTCGGCTGCAACGTCATCGCGTGATCGCCGTAGCAAGCGACGCGCACGACACCGCCTGCACCTTCGAGCAAGCCCGCGCCGCCGACCGCGCAGCCGCGGTTGACGCACCATCGCTTGGCGGCGGTGAGACAGACGTCGAGCCCGCCGCCGGGCCCCGAGCACGCGGCCTGGAACGCGGTGACCTGCCCGGTCACGATGCCATCGTAGATCGCGACCTGCAGGCTCTCGTCCACGTGACCGTCGCAGTCGTCGTCGGCGGAGTTGCACGTCTCGGCCGGGGGCGCGGGAGCGGTGCAGCCGGCATACGCGCCGCTCGTGCACGTCTCGGTGCCGCCCGTCCCGCACGCGTTCATGCATGCGCGCGTGAGCATCTCGTCCGTCATGCCGTCGCAGTCGTCGTCCATCCCGTTGCACGTCTCGGTGCGTGGCGAGGGCGCGGTGCAGCCGACGAACGTTCCGGCCATGCACGTCTCGGTGCCGCTGCCGCACGCGGTCGTGCACGGGCGCGTGATCATCTCGTCGATCCGTGAGTCACAGTCGTCGTCCATCCCGTTGCACGTCTCGGTGCCCGGCATGCTCGCGGTGCAGCCCATCCAGTGAGCGGACACGCAGCTCTCGCGACCACCACCGCACGCCGAGCTGCATGCACGCTCGGCGATCTCTTCGTCGGTCATGCCGTCGCAGTCGTCGTCCATGCCGTTGCAGTCTTCGGCCGGCGGCACGCACGGACCGAAGACGCCGCTCGGATCGCACGAGGCGATGCCGCGCGAGGCGCAGGGCGTCGTGCAGAGCTGTGTGTCGCCCATGGCGCAGGGGCTCGGGCTCGGGCCGCTGTCGAGCGTCGAGCCGGTGTCCACCGCGTGACCGACATCGATCGCGGCATCGCCCGTCGAACGACGCTCGAGGCCACCGCCGCTCGCGCAGCCCCACGCGAGCACGAGACCGAGGGTCGAGAGCGTGCGCATCACGCCCGGCGCTTCGTCTTCGACGTGGGCCGCTTCGTCTTCGTCTTCGTCTTCGTTTTCGGCTTCGCCTTCGTCTTCGTCTTCGTCTTCGGGCGCACGCTCTTCTTCGCACTTCGCGCGGGCGTCGGCTTCGGGCTGGCGTGCCGCGGCTGATAGACGCCCAGCTTGCCGCCGCCCGGCAGCGTCACCGACGTCAGCATTCCCCATCCTTGGTTCTGGATCGCCGTGCACGCGATCCCGTGCTCCGCCATTCGCGCCACGAACGCTTCGACGTCGTCGCACATCAAGTAGAGCTCGTGGACGTCGTTCGACTCGCCTGGATGCACCGCGAGCTCGGCGGGCGGTAGACCGAAGATCAACCAGCCTCCGCCCACATCCACGTGACCGAGGCCGAGCACGTCCTGGAAGAACGCACGATCCACGTCCGAGTGCTTGCTGTAGACAATGATGTGCGCGCCAAGAATCATCGTTCTCTCCGTCGCTCGACTCGGCTATTGTCAGTCTGGGGGATGATGCATCCATAGTGTTCGAAGATCGACGGCGAACGCGTCGCGCGGCATCGCTGCGTCGAAAGTGGGGCCGGAGCGGAGGATTGGCATGCCTCTCGAGCAGAGTCTGCACGAGCGCGAGACGCTCTTGAACGAGGCCGAGCGGCTCGCGCATCTCGGCTCGTGGGTCTGGGACATGGCGAGCGATGCCGTCCAATGGTCGGCGGAGCTCTATCGGATCTTCGGCATCGACACGCTCCAGGCCCCGACGTCGCAGGCCTTTTACGCCGCGGTTCATCCCGAGGACGTCGATCACGTACGCGCCGCGGCTGCGCGCACCGTCGCGTCGCACGTCCCCGAGCCGCTCGACTTCCGCGTGGTCCGCCCGGACGGCGCCACGCGTCACGTCCACATGGAGTGCGCATTCCTCGAAGGCGTGCGCATGGTGGGGACCATCCTCGACGTCACCGAGCGCGTGACGATGGAGCGTCGTCTGCACGACGCGCACAAGATGGAAGCGCTGGGCGCGCTCGCGGGTGGCGTCGCGCACGACTTCAACAACTACCTCCACGTCGTGCTCGGCAACGTGGAGTACCTGCTGAAGCGTGTGGAGAAAGGCAGCGAGACCGAGGAGTGCCTCGTGCAGATTCGCGAGGCCGCATCGCGCGGCGAGCACCTGACGCGACAGCTCCTGCTCTTCGGTCGCCGTCGGCTGCCGGATCCCGAGGTGCTCTCGATCGAGGCCATGCTCGATGCGGCCATGCCGATGATCGGCACGCTCGTGGGCGATCACGTCCGAGTGCGACGCGTGAAGGCCACGAGCGACGCACGCGTGAACATCGCGCCCGGCGTCATCGAGCAGGTCGTGCTGAACCTCGTGCTCAACGCGCGCGATGCGATGCCGGATGGAGGCCGAGTCACGATCGACGTCGACACCGTCTCGCTCCACGACGACGTGCCCGGCGCAGGCGAGTCGGCGCTCGCCGATGGTCGCTACGTCGTGCTCGCCGTCGAGGACGAGGGAAACGGCATCCCGCCGGACGTGCTGCCGCACATCTTCGAGCCTTTCTACACGACGAAGAGTCCCGGGCGCGGCACGGGGCTCGGTCTCGCGACGGCGCAAGGCCTGATCACCCATGCCGGCGGAACGATCCGCGCAGAGACGACGCTCGGTCGCGGCACCACGTTCCGCGTGCTCCTGCCGCTCGTGCGTCCCCTTCGCTCGCCGACGCGTCGCAAGCCGCGCACGACGGCTCGTTGCGCGATCCTCGTCGTCGACGACCAGGCCGACGTGCGCCGCCTCATTCGTCTGGTGCTCGAAGAAGAGCGCTTCGAAGTGCTGGAGGCCGAGGACGGTGCGGAGGCGCTGCGCACGCTCGGTCTGCGGCCGGACGTGAGGCTCGTGCTCTGCGATCTGTCCATGCCGGCCATGAGCGGGCCCGAGCTGATGACGCGCCTCGCTCGAGAACGCTCCGAGCTGCCCGTCGTGCTGATGGGCGGCGTGGTCGACTCCAGTGCGGCCGGGCTCTCCGAGCGGGTGCTCACGAAGCCGTTTCGTCGCAACGACCTCTTGGCCGCGATCGATCACGCGCTCGCGCCGCCGGCGAAGACGGCTTGAGCCACGGCCGCATGCGCTACGATCGACGCGCATGAGCTCGCGTCCCGTGAACGCTCCGGTCACCGCGCACGAACAGCGCGACGTCACCGTGCTCGGGCTCAGGCTGCGCTACGTCGATCTGCCCGCGAGCGGCGAGGAGCGCGGGCCGCCACTCTTGCTCGCGCACGGGCACAGCTCGCGCATCGAAGAGTACGAGGCGATCCTGGGGCCGCTACGCGCACACCGACGCGTCCTGGTGTGCGATCTGCCGGGCTCGGGCTACAGCGACAAGCCGGACATCGCGTACACGCTGCGCTTGTTCGAGGACACGCTGCTCGGATTTCTCGACGCCCGGGGCATCGATCGCGCACACGTCGGCGGCGGCTCGCTCGGCGGCAATCTCGCGCTGCGGCTCGCGCACCGAGAGCCCGATCGTCTGACGCGCGTCGCCGCTTGGGCGCCCGCGGGCGCGTGGGAGCCGAGCCCCGGATGGCAGCGCTTCTCACGCACGGCGCGACACGCACGCTGGGCGTTCTTTCCCTCGCTCTGGATCCAGTCGCGCTTCTGGTACTCGCCGAAGTGGGATGGCCGTCACGCTGCGCTCGAAGGCGCATGGAAGTACTACCGCGAGGTCTACGGCCCGGGCTTCCACCGGATGTACTGGGACATCGGCCACGATCAGGCACGCACGAGCTTGTTCCCGCTCGCCAAGGACATCCGTCAGCCGGTGTGGCTCGGCGTGGGCGATCAGGATCACGGGCTCGACATGTTCGAAGGCGTGAAGAAGCTCGCCAAGATGCTCCCGAACGCGAAGCTCACGATCTACCCGGGCGCGCGCCACTCGCTCGCGAACGAGATCGCCAGCACGCTCGCACGCGACGTGGACGCGTTCCTGCGCGAGAAGTGATGGCGAACCTGCGAACTGCGGTCCCCGCGCTCGTGCTCTGCATCGTCGGTCCGGGGTTTCTCGCGCTGAGCATCCGCAACGAGCTGCGGGCGCGCGCGCTCGCCGACCACGGCGTGATCGTGAACGCGGCGGTCTCCGGGATCTCCATCGATCGCGCCACGGACGCAGGCGAGCGGCTCGCGTATCGCTTCGAGGTCGACGGTCGCGCCATCGAAGGCACCAGCGGTCATCTCTCGCGCGCGGATCTCGACGTCGCGCGCTCGCTCGGTGTCATCGAGGTGCGCTATCTGGCGGAGGATCCGAGCGTCAGCGCGGCGACGCGCGCAGCAACGGGGCGCACGCAGATCGTCGCGTTCGTTCTGTCGGGAACGCTCACGCTCTCGGGCATCGCCGTGGCGATGACGCTCGTGTCCACGAGGCGAAGAACCGCGAGATGAATCACTGCCGGAGTTCACTCGCGTTCGCGCAGGCCGTGGCGGCGCATCATCCGATAGAGCGTGCTGCGTGCGACGCCGAGGCGCTTGGCCGCGAGGCTCATGTTGCCTGCGACCTCGGCGAGCACGCGGCGCATCGCGTTGAGCTCCGCGCTGGCCAGCGCCGATGCGTCCGTCGGCGGGATGGAAGCCAGCTCGGGCGGCAGATGCTCGAGGCGGATCTCGAGCGCGTCGCCCGCGAGCACGAGCGCGACCTCGAGCGTGGTGCGCAGCTCGCGCACGTTGCCGGGCCACGCGTGCGAAGCGAGCGCGTGCTCCACTTCGCGCGAGAGCGTCGGCGTCGGCGCGCGCTGGCTCGCGCGCGCGAGCTGGCCGAGAAGATGCCGCGCGA
>CAYSCF010000031.1:34035-37054 GCA_964429305.1 uncultured Sandaracinaceae bacterium
AGCGCTTCGAGATCGCGGCACGTTGCACAGATCACGCGCACGTCCGCGTGCCTCGGCTGCGTCTCACCCACGCGCTGGTAGCTGCCGTCTTCCAGCACGCGCAGGAGCGCGGCCTGCATCGCCGCCGGCATCTCGGCGACCTCGTCGAGGAACAGCGTGCCGCCGCTCGCGACCGCGAACATGCCTTCGCGACCGCGCTTCTCCGCGCCCGTGAACGCGGACGGCCCGTAGCCGAAGAGCTCGCTCTCGAGCAGCGAAGGCGCGAGCGAGCCACAGTTGATCGCGCGGAACGGCCCGCTCGCGCGCGCGCTCGCCTCGTGGATCGCGCGCGCGACGAGCTCTTTGCCGCCGCCGGTCTCGGCGAGGAGCATGACGGGCAGCGCGCTCGGTGCGATGCGGCGTGCCCACGCGATCGCGGCCTGCATCGCTGCGTCCTCGGCGAACACGGGCGCGAACGGATCGCGCGGCGGCGACGATCGCGTGCGCGCCACGGCGATCGGCACGCCTTCGTCGAGGAACACGAACATCGCGAGGCCGCGACCATCCAGCGCTTCGATGGGCTCGACGCGCGCGAGGCGCGGGCCGGCGCGCGTCTGCACCGGCAGCCCGACGGAGCCCGCGCGCGCCTCCGCGAGCAGCGCGTCCCAACCGACGCCGAGCGCGCTCGAGACGTCGTGCCCTGCCGTGTCGCGAACGAGAACGCGCGCGTGCGCGTTCATCCGTGCGATGCGGCCCGGTGCTTCGACCAGCATCGCCGGGCACGACATCCGGTCGAGAGAGCGCGCGAGCGCGCGTGTGACGGCGCGGCCGGCCGAGACGTACGCGTGTGCTCGGAGCGCGCGCTCGATCGCGTAGGCCGCCGTGGTGACGGCGTCGGCCACGACGTCATCGGCGGCCGCGGATCGGCTGGTGGCATCGACGACGCCGACGAGCGTCCCGTCCGCATCGAAGATGGGCGCGGCGTAGCAGACGAGATCGTGGAAGCGGCGCGCGAAGTGGGCGGTACCGTGCACGTGGACGGCTCGCCGCTCGGCGATCGCCGTGCCGATCGCATTCGTGCCACGCACGGCCTCGCTCCAGTCGGCGCCCTCGATGAGGCGTGCGCGGCGCGCTTCCTCTTCGAACTCGCCGCCACCCGAGGTCCGCACGACCGTGCCCGCCGCGTCGGCGACCAGGAGCACGAAGTTGCGGGACGTGACGATGCTCGCGGCGCGGTCGAGCGCGCCCTCCGCGATCCCGAGCGCGAGCTCGCTGTGCTCGATGCGCTCGCGCAGCGCGCCTTCACGCTCGAGGTGCTCTTCGGATGGAGGGCCTTCGCGAGCTGCGCCGAGCTTCTCCGCGCGCGACCACCGCTCGACGACCGGACGCTCGGTCGCAACGCGCGAGCGCAGCCCTCGCAGCTGGAAGTCCATCCAGGCGCGCACGGGCATCTCGCGGAGCACGAGAGCGTCGCTCACCCAGGCAGTGTCCGGCCACCCGACCGCGTCCACAAGGCGCCGGCGCAGAGTGTTTCGTTTCGCTCCACCGAGTGTCTCGCGTCGCTCCGCTCTCTCGCGCACGCCGCCCGGAATTCAGCGGAATTCGCGTGGCCCGGGCGCTGCAGAGCGGAGCGCAGAAAGCGAGGCTCCCTCATGCGCTACGCCGCTCCGAACACCGAAGGCTCCAAGGTCCACTACAAGGCCAAGTACGGCAACTTCATCAACGGCGAGCTCGTGCCGCCGATCAAGGGCCAGTACTTCGAGAACATCTCGCCCGTGACGGGCAAGCCGTTCTGCCAGATCGCACGCTCGACGAAGGAAGACGTCGAGAAGGCGCTCGACGCTGCGCACGCCGCGAAGACCGCGTGGGGCAAGACGTCGCCGGCCGATCGCGCCGCCGTGCTGAACAAGGTCGCCGACGTGATGCAGGCGAACCTCGAGATGCTCGCGGTCTCCGAGACGTGGGACAACGGCAAGCCGATCCGCGAGACGCTCGCCGCCGATCTGCCGCTCGCGATCGATCACTTCCGCTACTTCGCGGGTGTGCTGCGCGCCGAAGAAGGCTCGATGGCCGAGCTCGACGAGAACACCGTCGCCTATCACGTGAAGGAGCCGCTCGGCGTCGTGGCGCAGATCATTCCGTGGAACTTCCCGCTGCTCATGGCCGCGTGGAAGCTCGCGCCTGCGCTCGCCGCGGGCAACTGCGTCGTGCTCAAGCCCGCCGAGCAGACGCCCGCGACGATCCTGCTCTTCGCCGAGCTCGTCGCGAACGTGATCCCGAAGGGTGTGCTCAACATCGTGAACGGCTTCGGCGTGGAGGCCGGCAAGCCGCTCGCGGAGAGCCCGCGCGTCTCGAAGGTTGCCTTCACCGGTGAGACGACGACCGGCCGTCTGATCATGCAGTACGCGTCGGAGAACCTGATCCCCGTCACGCTCGAGCTCGGTGGCAAGTCGCCCAACGTGTTCTTCGCGGACGTGATGGACAAGGACGACGACTTCCGCAGCAAGGCGCTCGAGGGCTTCGCGATGTTCGCGCTGAACCAGGGCGAGGTGTGCACGTGCCCGTCGCGCGCGTTGATCCAGAAGTCGATCTACGGCGCGTTCCTCGATCGCGCGGTGACGCGCACCAAGCAGACCGAGCCCGGCGATCCGCTGGACACGAGCACGAAGCTCGGCGCGCAGGCATCGAACGATCAGCTCGAGAAGATCCTCAGCTACATCGACATCGGCAAGAAGGAGGGCGCGAAGATCCTCACCGGCGGCGAGCGCGTGAAGCTCGGCGGCGATCTCGCGGGCGGTTACTACGTGTCGCCGACGATCTTCGAAGGCCACAACAAGATGCGCATCTTCCAGGAAGAGATCTTCGGGCCGGTCGTCAGCGTCACGTCGTTCGACGGCTACGACGACGCGATCGCGATGGCGAACGACACGCTCTACGGTCTCGGCGCGGGCGTGTGGACGCGCAACGTGCACACCGCGTATCGCGCGGCGCGTGCGATCCAGGCCGGTCGCGTGTGGACCAACTGCTACCACCTCTATCC
>CAYSCF010000032.1:0-36941 GCA_964429305.1 uncultured Sandaracinaceae bacterium
CGAGAGAGCGCATCTGGAGATCGGTCAGGACGACGTCGATCTCCTCGTTCATCGCGTCGGCGATCGCTTCGCTCGGATTCGTCTCCGGGGTCGCTCGGTAATTGCGAGCCCGCAGGCTCTCGGCGAGCATCTCGGCCGCATCGGGATCGTCATCGACGACTAGAACGTTTCCGCGCATGAGCACCCGCTTTGCACATGTCGGACCGAGCCTCGTATCGAAAGCGCCTCGTGACGCAAACGTCGGGATCGATTCGAGAATGTCGTGGAGGCACTTTCGGAGCGCGAGATCACAGTGGGGCGAGGAGTCTCAGTGGTCTCGGACATGCGAGCGGCTCCGCCACACTCTACCGGAAACGGCCATAGTAATAAGGTGCGGGCGACCCAGCCGACTGTCGGGTGGCTCACCACAGATGTCTCATGCCGGCGCGGGTTGCCTCGCATGTCGACCGAAAAGGCCGTCCGCGCCGTGGCGCGTCCGTTGCTGAGTCAGCGCGTGGAGGCCCCATGGTGATGCAGCAGTTCGAGAGCGGCGACCGCGCGGACGACACGCTCCCGCTTCTCGATCCTCACGCGAAAGCGCCAGCGCCGAGCGCGCCGTTGGACGTCGCTGCGGGCACCGACGTGGGTAAGGTCCGCGCGCGAAACGAGGACCAGTTCGTCGTCGCTCATCTCGGCCGCTGGATCCGCGTCGCCGAGACGAGCATCGGTGCTTCGGGTCGCGATCTGACGAGCCCGCAAGGAACGCTGCTGGTCGTCGCGGACGGAATGGGCGGTCAAGGTGGCGGCGACGTCGCGAGCGCCGTGGCGCTCGATGCGTTCGTCGAGCACTCGCTGCTCGAGATGCCTTGGGTGACTGCGCACACGCAGGAGGGCGTGGCAATCCTCGCAGCCGACGCCAAACGATTCCTGGCCGAGTGCCAGGCGAAGCTCGGTGCGGTCGCGGCGCGCAAGAACCTGCCGCGCAAGCTCGGCACCACGCTCACCGCCGCATACCTCTCTTCCAACGGATTGGTCGTCGTCCACGTCGGCGACTCGCGCTGCTATCGCCTGCGCGATCAGAAGCTCGAGCGTCTGACGCACGACCACACGCTCGGCGAAGCGATCGGGCAACCGACGGGCAACTTCCAACACGTGCTCGTGAACGCGATCGGCGGCAACCCCGAGCTTCCCGATCCCGAGATCTCGGCGCATCAATGTCGCGCGGGCGACCGGATCCTCGTGTGCTCCGACGGGCTCCACGGCCCCGTCGACGACGTCACGATCGCCGGTGTCCTCGGTGGCGCCGCGAACGCGCGCATGGCGGTCGACGCCCTCATCACGACGGCTCTCGAGCGTGGAGGCCCGGACAACGTCACCGCTGTCGTGGGTTTCGCATGAACCGCGCATTCGTGACCGGCGGAGCCGACGACGCGACACCGCTCGAGGGCGTGCCGCGCCCGCGTCGTGCTCGAGTGTCCGGCATCGGAAGCATCAAGGGCGGTCGCTATCGCGTGAGCACGCTGCTCGGCGAAGGCGGCATGAGCGTCGTCTACGGCGCGTACGACACGCTGCTCGAGCGCGACGTGGCGCTCAAGGAGCTGCGGCTCGACGCGAAGATGGACGCCGACGTCCTCGTCCGCGAAGCGCGCGTCCTCGCAGCCGTACAGCATCCGAACGTCGTCACCGTCTACGGTCTGCATCGAGAGAACGACGGCACCCCGTTCTTCGTGATGGAGCGCGTATTCGGCGAGACGCTCGATCAGTTCGCCAAACGCCATCGACCGAACGTGCGCGCTTCGATCGATCTGCTCGCGCAAGCCGCCGCCGGGATCGATGCGATCCACGGCGCCGGCCTCGTGCACGGAGACGTCAAGCCGTCGAACGTGCTGATCGACGCGAACGGAACGGTGAAGATCGCCGATGTCGGCCTCGTGCCTCTGATCGAGCGGATGAACGCGGGAGAGATCCTCGGCACGCCCGCGTACATGCCGCCCGAGCGTGCGGTCGGGGCGGTGCCGGAGCGGCTGCTCGCGGCGCGCAGCGACGTGTACTCGTTCGCCGTCGTCGCGATGGAGCTGCTCACCGGGCGTCAGCCCTTCCCACCAGGAACGACCGACGAGCTCTTGAAGGCCCACGCTACGCTGCCGCCGCCGAAGCTCAGCCGCATCAGCACTCTCGCGCGCACGTTCGACGAGCCGTTCCAGCGGGCGTTGTCCAAGAGCCCGGCGATGCGGCCCGAGAGCTGTCGCGCGTTCGTCGCGATGCTCCGCAAGGCGAGCATCGGGACCGATGCGGACGGCGTCGCGCTGCGGATCCTGGTGGTCGACGACGACGGGGACCAGCGCACGCAGCTGGCCGAGACGCTCGCGCTGCGGCTTCGAGGCGCCGTGATCGAGTCCGCGCCCGATGGTGAGTCGGCGCTCGACGCCGTGACGCGTCACCCGGCGGTGGCGATCCTCGATCTCGCGATGCCGGGCCTCTGCGGCATCCCGCTCATCGAGCAGGTCCGTCGCTTGGCGCCGGAGACCGCGATCATCGTCGTGACGGGCCACGGCTCGGGCCCCGAGTGGGCGCAGGCGCGGGCCCTCGGTGTGCGTCGCTTCTTCGTGAAGCCGGTCGACCCTCCGGATCTCGCGAAGGCGATCCGCGAGATCACCGACGACGCGGCGTGAGCCGACAGCTGCGCTCTCCGCGGTCGAGACTCGCGCTCCGGTGCATGCCGAGGATGAGCGCGCTCGGTCTTCGACGGCGCCGGTGCCCGACGCGATCACCCGACGCGATCACGACGCCTTCCCGGTCTCACTCGCCGCGCGTGGCGGGACGCGACGCCGCGATCGAGCGTTGATCGAGCTCGATCCAGAACGTGCTTCCACGCCCCACTTCGCTGTCGACGCCGATGCGCGCGCCGTGCGCCGCCGCGATGCCCTTGGCGATGTAGAGACCGAGACCGAGGCCCCCGCGTCTCCCTCCGTCTTGCGCTTGGTAGAGTCGATCGAAGAGCTGAGCACGGACGTCGGCTGGGATCCCGGGCCCACGATCTTCGACCTCGAAGCGCACGACGTCTCCGCGCGTCGTCGCGCGCAGCTCGATCGGGCCCTGCGTCGCGTGTCGAATCGCGTTGGAGACGAAGTTCGAGAGCGCCTGCGTCATGCGGCTCGCATCGCACATCACGGTCCCTACCTCCGGAGCGCTCGCGTGGAACGCGAAGCCCTTGGCCGCGGCCAGAGGCGCGTGCTGTTCGGCCATCTCGCGAACGAGCTTGCCGGCATCGCACGAGCGGACGTGCACGGAGAGCGCGCCGTCGTGGATGCGACTGACGTCGAGCAGGTCGCCGAGCAAGCGGCCCATCGTCGCGACCGAGCGTTGCATTCGCGCGATCGTGCTCGCGCACGGCGTCGCGGCCGACGTGCCCGAGATGAGCATGTCCAGCGCGTCCAGCCCGAGCCCCAGGCTCTGCAGCGGCGTACGCAGATCGTGCGAGACGATCGACACGATCTCCTGCCTCTCGCGCGCGAGGTTCTGCGCGGCGACGAGCAGCGTGTGCTGATGCGCGCGCTTCGCGGCGATGCGCACGAGAGAAACGAGGCTCGTGCGTGCGTCGTCGTCGACCGGTCCGGAGATCGTGACCTCGATCCCCGCGCGACTGGCCGCGATGCGCTCGGAGAGCTTCACGTCGCCTGGGGATGCGGCGCCGTGTCGTGCGCGCGCGAGCTCCCGCTCGCCGTGCACGACGGCGACGTCCGCGTCCTTGCCGAAGAGGTCGTGGATCGCCTTCGCCAGACGCGTCGCCAGCGCCGAGGTGTCCTCGCTCGCCGTGACCTCGGCCACGGCTGCGAGAAGAGCGTCTCCGCTGATCGCGAAGGCCATCCGCGAGCCTCAGTGCGTCGCGACCGCAGTCACGTCGGCCGCGCGCTCCACGGGCCAGAGGGGCGCGCTGTCGAGCGCATCGCGCTCGCCGAACGAGCGGATGACGAAGTCGACGTGACAGCCGCGATCGTGGAGATAGTCGGCCACGTTCCGCGCGCGCTCGCGTCCGAGCGTGAGGTTCGCGTCGGTGTCACCGGCCGGATCGGTCGTGCCCGAGACGTAGATGGCGTCGATCTCGTGTTCCGACAGGCACGTCGCGTAGCGATCGAGCCGCTCGTGCGCCGCTTGATCGAGATTCGCGCTGCCGCTCGCGAAGAACACCTGCGCGTTGCCGCAGACCTGCTCGCCGCCCGCCTCTTCCGGAGAGCGCGCAACCGTACGCTCGCTCGTGGACGCGGTCGTGGTCTCGTGGTGCGCGCAAGCCTGCGCGAGGGTCAGGGCACAGAACATCGTCATCGCGTATCGCATCTCGGGTCTCCTTCGGTGGCTCGTAGAGAGATGAAAGTCGTTCAGAGCAGGCCGGACACGTGCGGCGCCGGCAGCGCGAAATCCACCCGGTCCGACGACTCGAGCACGGCCTCTCGCGGGCTCGTCAGTGGCTCGCCCGGGCGACGTGGCTCGGGTCGCGGTGTCTTGACGAGGCCGTGCTCGTCACGCGCACGCGCGACGAGCAGCGGATAGCGCGCCTCGGTGAAGAGCTTCTCGGCCACGCCGTTGTTCAGCACCTGCGCCACGCGCGAGCGCTGCTTCGCGCCGACGACGATGATCGAAGCGTCCACATCGAACGCGACCTGCGTCAGCACCTCGGCGGGATCTCCGAGGCGGACGTGGAAGACCAGATCGAGCCGCGCCGGGCGGAGGATCGATCGATCGGCGACCCAGCGCACGTACTCGACGAGCCAGTCCTCCTCGTCGAGGAGCAGCTGGCGGAGGCCTTCGAGATCGCCGTCCTCGCGCTTCGGAAGCGCCATCACGGCGTGCACCTCGCCGTCATCTCCGCGCGTGGCGAGCGCGAGCGCTTCACGAACCGCGTGCTCGCTGGTCTCGCCGCCTCGTCCGACACCGACGACGACGCGGTATCGAAGCTTCCCATCGCCCACGCTCGTCTGTGCTCGTCCCATGGCGGCCTCCGACGACCGACAGAGCGAACGCCGTGCCGACAGCGAGGCGGATTTGGGCGAGGAAAAGGCGCGCCCTCGCCGTCTCCGTGGACGAGCACGCCTCAGGTGTGTCGAGCGCGCGCTCGCAGGCCTCGACGCGCACGCGCGTGACGCGAGCGCCGCCGCAGTCGGTGGATGATCGCGATCTCGCGAGAATCGACGCCGTGATCTCGTCGCCCTATCGCGCATCGCATCGATGCGCGGGCCTCGTTCCGACGACGGCGGATGGCACGTGCACTGCTGAAACGCTCGGTCGGAGGTTCCGTCACATGCACAGTCTCTTTCGTCACTCTCTTGGCTTCGTCGCCGTCGTGCTCGCGCTCGCTGGTTGTTCCGCAGATGGCGGTGGGACCGCGGCCGTGGACGGTGCGCTCACGTCGGGTCGCGTCGATGCGACGGGAGGCGCGAGCAGCAACGTGAGCGTCCGCGCGTACGGCGTGGCTCCCGATGGCTCGATGACTCCCGCGTCCGATCCGGCGACGACGTCGGCCGACGGTCGCTATTCGCTGCACGTCTCGCTCGACTCCGCCGCGACGGCGCTCGTCGTGCGCGTGGAAGACGGAACGAACCGCATGACGTCGCTCGGACGCGTCGGCGTCGATTCCGACGTGAACGCTCACTCGAGCATCACGCTCGCGCCGATCGATTCGCGCTCGACGCTGACCGCGAACGTCGTCCTCTCTCTCGAGGCGTCGGAGAACGTCTCGGCCGAAGAGACCTCGGCGATCTCGCTCTTCCTCTCTCCGGAAGCGGCGGCGTCGATCTCGGCGAGCGCGGACATCGACGCGGCGACCTCGGACACGGTCGAGGCCGTCTCGAGCGCGCGCGCCACGTTCGTCGAGGGCCTCGACGAGAGCGCATCGGGCGCGGGCAGCGTGCAGCTCGCGCTGCGCAGCATCGGCGTGAACGAGGCGACGCTCGCGGCGCATCTCGACGCGGCGACCGGCTCGGCCGACGTCCAGGCCGCGTACGCTACGTACCTGCAGGCCGTCGTGACGGGCACCGGCAGCGCCGGGTACTCGTCGGAGGCGGTCGCCGCAGCGGCGATCTCTGCCAGCTCGGCGCTCGACGCCAACGTGGGCGCACGCGTCAGCGGCAGCCGCGCGGAGCTGCACGAGCTCTCGACGTTCGCGGTGACGGCGGCGGTCGACATGGGCATCGCGAGCTCGATCGACTCTTCGGCGATCGGCGACGCGAGCGACACGCTCCGCGCGAGCGTGCAGTCGATGGCCAGCACGCACGCGTCCGCCGACGCGAGCGCATCGGCGTGGGCGAGCTACGAGACGACGATCCAATCGGAGGTCGATGCACACACCACGCTCGAGACGACGCTCGTGACGACGCTGACCGCCGAGGTCGCGACGGCGACGACGGCTCTCGCGGCGACGTGGGCCCAGATCGGTGCGTCCGCCTCGGCGTCGGAGCGCGTGCACGCTTTCACCACGTTCCGCGCGACGGTCGAGAGCTCGGGCCATCTCTCCCTGCTCACGACCGCTGGCATGAGCGACGGCAGCGCGCACGCATTGCTCGATGCGATGGCGGACGTCGGCGCGAGCACGATCGTTCGCTGAAGACCCGCTTCTTCGGGAGACGGCCCGCCGGGAGTGCCTCGGTGGGCCGTTCGCTTCTTTCGGCGTGCGCTCGCGCCCCACTCGCGCATGGACGCCGCAGGTGGAGCGCAGGATCGCCGCAGGGATCGCTGGCATCGCGCCTGCTCGTCGGGGCGGCGGCGGCCACGTCGGTCGCCCCGCACGAAAGAGACGAGCCATGAATTGGGACACGATGAAGGGTCGCTGGCAGCAGCTCCACGGCGCCGCGCGCCAGCAGTGGGGCAAGCTCACGGACGACGACGTGAAGATGATCGGCGGCGAGCGGGAGAAGCTCGTCGGCAAGATCCAGGAGCGCTACGGCTACGCGAAGGACCGCGCCGAGCACGCGATCGACGAGTGGATCGCATCCGTGGACGGCACGCCGAAGAGCCCGCCGACTGCGTCACGTTGAGCGCGAACGAACGTGAGCGCGCAAGAGAGCCGCCAGGCGCTCTCTACCGCGCTAGCGTTCGTTGCTCACCCCTTCGTCGCCGCGCCGGTCCGGCCGTGCGCGACCATCGACACGATCGCCATCACGAGAAACGCGACGAAGAGAACCTTGCCGATCATGACCGCGCTCGCGGCGATCCCGCCGAAGCCGAAGACCGCAGCCATCAGTGCCAACACGAAGAAGACGACGGCCCAGTACAACATGACGAACTCCTCTCGTTCCGACGCGACGTGCATCGATCGTTCGAAGAACAGCACGCTGGGTGCCAACGCGGCGCTCGCGTGCTTCGCGCTGCTCGCCCTCGGCTGCGCCGAGAGCTGGCACACCGGACCGAGCGTGCTCGCCGATCCGCGCGAAGTCGCAGCCGCGCTCGGTGATCCGTTGCCCAACACCGACGCCGCCGTCGCCGATCTGCCGCACCTCGGGCTGCCTCATCACGAGCGCTACTGCTGCGCGTTCGGAATGGACATGCAGGTCGATTTCGCCGGCATGCACGTGCCCTTCTTCCAGGTGAGCAACGTGATCTCCACCGACCAGCTCGGCGATCACGTCTACGACCTGCCGAGCGGCACGATCGATGGCGAGCCCAACGGCCTGATCTACACGTGTCGCGGCGGATGGATCGACACCGCGCACGTGCGCGAGGACGCCGACCTGGTGCTCTATCTCGCGCTCGCGATGGCACCCGCGCTCGCGACGGGAACGACGATCGAGATCCCGGGACGCGGCGCGCCCACGACGGTGGTCGTCGCGCCCGTGCCAGCCGATCTTCTCCGGCGTGAGGGCGCGTTGACGGTCGCGACGGAGCTCGCCTCGTGGGCCGCGTTCCGCATCTCCGTCTGGCACGAAGTGTCGACCTGGTACGGCTATCAGTCGGTGGCCGGGTTCTCGGAGCGTCCCTCGGCGTTCTCTCTCGAAGATCTCTACTCGAACGAGCTCGGGATCCATCTCGCGCACGCGATCGTCGAGGAGCACGGCTTCCACGACCAGGCCGACTACGATCACGTGATCGCCGCGTTCCTCCAGGAAGCGCTGATCCGCCTGGACGCGCAGCCGCTCGAGACGAGCCGGGCGATCATGGGCGCCCTCGACGGACGCTGGTGGGACTCGACCAAGCGATTGCCCGACAACCATCTCGTGCGTCGACGACATTTTCCGCCCAACGGCGGACAGATGACGCCATGGCGCGCCGAAGATGCGTTCGCGGAGGGAGAGGTCCCCGAGCCGCTGGCGAGCGCGTGCCGAGGTGCCGAGACGCGGCCTCTGTCGCTCACGACGCACATCGGTCGCATGACGCCGCGCGATCTGGTGACGATCACGTGGGCGCCCGAGGCGTGGGCGGACGCGACGTTCCCGTTCGCCGATCCGGCGCATCGCATCGTCGAAGAGCGCGACCTCGATCGGATCGTAGCGGATGCGCACGCCGGGCTCGAAGCGGATCTCGGGGCGGGCTTCGATCAGCCCGGGCCCTCGTCCAACTGATCGATCACTCGTTCACGTCGGCCTTCGGCACGATCGACTTGCGCTTGCGTGAGCGCGCCGGCTTCGGCGCCGCGACGCGACGCGCGGAGATCTCGGCGATCACCATCGGGATCGCTGCCTCCGCCAGACGTGCGCCCGCCGTGGCGGCGGCCCCGAGCAGCGCGCGACCGACGATCTCGCGTACGAGCGACTGCGCGACGACCCCCGCGACCGACCGCGAGCGCGGCCGACGCCGGCTGGAAGCCGAGACCATCCACATCAGCGCGCCCACGCCGAGCACGACCGAGACACCGATCGCGACGCGACGCGGCGTGATCGCGCTCTCCACGGTGTGAACGACGCGCTCCCCGCGACGCTTGAGCGCAGAGAGCGCGTGCGTGAGATCGCGCTCGGCCGCGCTCGCGGCGACCTCGTCCACTCTCTCCGCGGGAGTCGTCACGTCGATCTCGACGTCGGCCGGCTCTGCGTCGTCGCTCGCGAGAATCTCGACTTCGTTCATTTCAGGCTCTCCGTGACACGCGCGATGCGTCGCTCGAGGCGCGCACGCGACTTTCCGAGGATGGTCGGCGGCAGCTTCCGCGCTGCCCAGATCAACGCCGCGGCGCCCGCGAGCGCGACGATCGCCGCGCCGACTCCGAGACCGAGCGCGCCGAGCGAGAGCGCCCATGCCAGGGCGACGCCGGCCCACGCGAGAGCCACCGAGATGCACGAAGCGCCGACGACCGCGACGATCACCGCCGTGCGAACGTGGACGACGTCCTGCTCCAGCTCGGTCAGCGCGAGCGAGGCTTCGTGCGTCGCGAGATCGCGCGCGCCCGCGAGCGCCCGCTCGACGAGCTCGCCGATCGAAGTCTGATCGTCGTCATCGTCCGCCTCGCGCGCGTGCTCGGGCGGACGGGTCGTGGAAGAGGGTGTCGCCATCGCACCGAGCCGTGATGCGTGGGGCATGCCAGCCACCGCACGTGTGCGTCGCCGCCTCGATCGAGACAGCGCGCATCACGGTCGCGCCGGGAAAACGTGCGCTGGCGTGGCGAAACCGCGGCACGTCGCGTGCTGCGTGGCGCGCGTGCGTCCCGCCTTTCTTCTCTGTGTGATCCTCGCCTGGCCGGCGAGCTCGGCTCGAGCGCAGACGACGCTCGTGGTCCGAGACACGCCGGAAGCGCATCCACGGATCGAGCGGTCGGTCGAAGAAGCGCTGCGTGAAGCGTTCGGAGGATCCGTACGTCGTGTCGCATCGCCGCTCGACGAGCTCGCGCTCGCAGCCGGATGTACGACGGCCTCCGATACCGACCCCACGTGTCTGGCGACCATCGCGCGCGCGGGCGACGCGCGGCTCGTCGCCATCGAGCACATCACACCGGAAGGAGACGGTTGGCGCGCCCAAGTCGATCTGAGGCGAGCGGATGGGACCCAGGTGAGCGTCCTGCGCTCACACTGCGACGACACCGCGTGCGTCGACGAGAATGCGTCCGATGCGATGCGCGTCGCGGCAGTGCATCACACCGATCCCACCCACGACTCCGCGTCCGTCGCGCCCACCGTCGTCGCGCCCCCGACGAGCGTGACGCCGGCACCGACTCCCACGCCCTCGGAGCCGAGTCACGAGTCGTCGATCCTCCTGGTCCCCACGATTCTCTTCGTTTGCTCGTTCGTCGTCGGAGCCGGGTCCTTCATCGGCGCCGGCTTCGCGAGCGCCAGCGCGAACGAGGCCTCGCACCTGGGCGTGCTGCGTTATGCCGCACAGGTCGACCAGGAGCGCGCGTTCGAAGAGCAGTCGAACATCGCGCTCGGCGTCGGCATCGCCCTTGCGTCAGCCGGAGCGGGCCTCGCGATCGCCGGTGCGATCGCGCTGGCCGGCCGCGAGGGCCCACGTCTGCGAATCGGCGTCCTCGACGTCGGTCTCTCGATGAGCTTCTGAGATGAGACGGAACACGGCATGTCCACCCCATCGCACATTCTCGATCGCTCTCTTCGCGCTCTTGGGCGCGTGCGCGTCGAATCCGACGCCGCGATGCGGGACGAGCTCGGACTGCGCATCGGGCGACGTGTGCTACCGGGGCTTCTGCATCGCCGGCCAACCCGTGACGCCGGACGCCGGACCGCCGCCGCCCATGCCCGATGCCGCGATGAGCTGTCCCGTCGGACAGACCGCCTGCGACATGCATTGCTACAACCTGCTCAACGATCAGAATCACTGCGGCACGTGCACGATGGCGTGCCACGGCATGATGGGACGATGCTCGTTCGGGCGCTGCGTGGCGAACTGATGCCCACGAGGACGTCGTGAGCGCCGCCGAGCACATGGACACGGGCCTCGCCATCGAGACCGAAGACGCGCGCACGAGCGGGCAGCAAGAGCGCGCGTCCGCGGATCGAAGCGGCCGTCAGGAGGTCCAGCGCGACGGGTGCGATCTACGCGCTGGCGACATCGTCGCGGATCGCTACGTCATCGACGGCGTCATCGGCAGCGGCGGACACGGAGCCATCCATCGCGCGCGTCATCGCGATCTCGATCTACCCGTCGCGGTGAAGGTGCTGCACGTCGGTGGCACGACCGGACCGCATCTCGAGCTCGTGCAGCGCTTCCAGCGCGAGGCGCGGATCGCGGCGCGCATCCGTCATCGCAACGTGCTCTCCGTGCACGACACGGGAAAGCTGCCCGACGGCTCGCCCTTCATCGTGATGGAGCTGATCGAGGGCGACGACCTCGAGCACCGCATCGCGCGCGCGCCGATCTCGATTCCCGCGATCGTCGATCTCGGTCGCCAGCTCTTCTCGGCGCTCGCCGCGATCACGGAAGCGGGCGTGCTTCATCGTGACGTGAAGCCCGCGAACGTGATGCTGCATCGCGAGTCGGACGGTCAGATGCTGCTCAAGCTCGTCGACTTCGGCATCGCGCGCTCGCGAGCCGAGATCGAGAAGCTCACGCATACCGGCGCGATCGTCGGGACGCCGCACTACATGTCGCCGGAGCAGCTCCGCGGCGAGCCGCTCGATGCGCGCGCCGACATGTACGCCGCCTCCGCCGTGCTCTACGAGGCGATCACCCAGCGTCCTCCGTTCGACGGCGCGGCGACCGCGCTCGTGATCGGACAGATCCTGTCGGCGCCGCTCACGCCCATCCGCTCGCTGCGGCCCGAATGTCCGGAGAAGCTCGCGAAGCTCGTCGAGCGAGGTCTTTCGCGCAAGCGCGCGGATCGTCCGTCGCATCCGATGGAGGTCGTGGCGCTGCTCGATGGAATCGTCCGCGCAGAAGGTCTCGCAGCCGGGGCGCTGGCGTGGGCAGGCGACCCGGGCCGCACGCACACGGCACCGCTCGATCTCGCGCGACGGCGCATGCACGCGCCGAACACGCCGCCGGTGGAAGAGCCTGGCGAGTCGCCGGTAGTTCCCATCGAGGAGCCCGAGCCCGGCCTCGAGCCGGAGCGTCCGGACCACATCGTCGATCCGCCGCCTCAGGCGCCGCCACGCAAGGCGCTGCGCCGCGGGGTCGCCGTGGTCGCCATCGCCGCTTGCGCTCTGCTCGGCATGTTGGCGATGCGCGGGCCCGAGCCCATCGCCGCCGACGTGGCTGCGCCGGTCGCGCTCGCCGCGCCGCCGACCCCAGTCGCGACGACGGCGACGACCACGACGACGACGACGAGCGCGCCGCGTCCGCAGATCGACGTCTTGCTCGATCAAGGCCTCGAGGCGCTCGCGCGGGGTGAGGTAGACGCCGCGCTCGTACACTATCGAGCGGCCGTGATCGCCGATCCGACGCGCGCCGAGGCCCAGCGTGGCCGCGGCATCGCGGCGGTCCGAGCGGGTCTCGACGACGAAGCGATCGCGGCCTACGAGGCCTATCTCTCGCTCGCGCCCGATGCATCGGACGCGGAGCGCATCCGCGATCGTCTCACGGCCGCGCGCGCTCGTCGCAGCGCACGCCTGACGAGCACGGCCGACGCACACGCGCGGCACGGGCACCGATGAAGGAAGCGGTCCCGAGAGACGACGACGCGGAGCCCGCGCCGGGCGCGAGCATCTTCGAGCGCTTCGCGCGCCGCCTGACCGAGTGGACCGGGAGCACGCAGGCCTTCTTGATCGCGCTCGGCGTGATCATCGTGTGGGCCGGCATGGGCTGGCTCTTCGACTACGGAGACACCTGGCAGCTCGTGATCAACACGGGGACGACGATCGTCACGTTCCTGATGGTGTTTCTGATCCAGCGCTCGCAGAACAAAGACTCGCTCGCGCTCCATCTGAAGCTGAACGAGCTCGTCGCCGCGACGAAGGGTTCGAGCAATCGGCTCGTGAACGTCGAGGACATCAGCGAGGCCGAGCTCCGCGCGCTGCACGTGCACTACGCGACGCTCGCCGCGCTCGCGCGCAAGGACGGCTCGCTCTTCGAGTCGCACTCGATCGACGAGGCCAAGGAGCGCGCGGCTTCCAAGACCCATCGCACCAACCGCTGACGTTCGCGAGACGGGGCATTCACGCCTCGCATCGTGCGCTCGCGTCACGATCGGTCGACGCCGTACGCGAGCGGCCCAGCAGGTGCTTGACGATGCGACATGCTCGCGCTCGCGGCTGCCCTCGGCTGCATCCTGGTCAACTCCTTCTTCGTCGCCGTCGAGTTCTCGCTCGCCAAGGTGCGACCGACTGCGCTCGAAGCGCTCGCCAAGAGCGGCGATGCAGCGGCGGCTCGTGCGCTCGAGATGACGCGCAAGCTCGATGCCTATCTCTCGGCGACGCAGCTCGGCATCACGCTCGCGTCGCTGGGCCTCGGCTGGCTCGGCGAGCCGGCGATGGCGGAGCTGCTGGAGCCGCTCTTCCGCGCGTTGCAGGTCCACGAGCGGACGGCGCACGAGATCGCGATCGGCGCCGGCTTCGCGATCATCTCGGCGCTCCACATCATCGTCGGCGAGCTCGTCCCCAAGTCGCTCGCGATCGCGCGGCCGGAAGAGATCGCGCGGCGCTCGAGCCTCGTGCTGCGTACGTTCTACGTGCTGACGTTCCCTGCGCTCTGGCTGCTCAACACTGCGTCGCGTCTCGTGCTCCGCATGCTGCAACTGCCGGCGCCCGAGCACGCCGAGGGCAAGCTCTCGCTCGACGAGCTGCGCCTGGTCGTGCGCGATCGCGTGGAGGACGAGGACGAGACGCGCCACGCGATCCTCGAGCGCGTGCTGCGCGTCACCGATCGGCCTGTGCGCTCGATCATGGTGCCGCGCACCGAGATGCACGTGCTCTCGGAGAGCGATCACGAGAGCACGTGGATGGACAAGGTGCGCCACTACGGGTTCAGCCGCTATCCCGTGAGCCCCGACGGGAGCGTCGATGGGATCATCGGCTACGTGTACGTGAAGGATCTCTTGATGAGCGCGAAGGGCCGACGTCCGCGCACGATCGCCGCGATGCGGCGCGACATCTTGAAGGTCGAGGAGGACTGCACCGTGAGCGCGCTCCTCGAGAGCTTCCAGCGCTCGACGATCCCGATCGCGCTGGTGCTCGACGCCCACGGCGGCACGCTCGGTCTCGTCACCATCGAAGACGTCGTGCTCGAGCTCGTCGGCGATCTACGCGGCGAGATGGGGAGCTCCAAGGGTGGCGTGTCGGTCGACGACGAAGGCGACACGGTCGCAGACGGGCGAGCGCTCGTGAGCGACGTCCACCTCGATGGCACGCTCATCGAGTCCAGCGAAGGCGTCAGCGTCGCCGCGTGGATCGTCGAGCGCCTCGGACACCTCGCGACGCCCGGTGACACGGTCGACCTGGGTGACTGGGAGGCGATCGTCGACGACGTGCACGCGCACCGCATCCGTCGGGTGCGCTTCCGCGCGAAGCGCTCGTCCCTGCCCGAGCCGCTCGCGATCACCACTCCGTGAGGACGCCGTCGTCGCCGAAGACGACGACGCCGTGACGCGTGGGCGCTTCTTCGGCCTCGGTGAGCATCGCGCTCGTCGCGACGCCGAGAGCCCGCAGTGCGCCGGTCACGACGGAGGCGCTCCAGTACTCGGCGCGGATCGCGCGCACCACGAGGAGCACGACGTGCGGATCTTCCGGCCCCTCGGGAAACCACCGTGAGAGCTCGGGCTGCCAGGCGCGCGCGACGCGATAGCGCTCGTGATCGACGTATGCGCGACCGCTCCACGCCACGTGGTGCCTGGCGTCCTGGAACACGACGCTGACCATCGGATCGTTCGCCACGTCCTTCGCCACCTCGGCATCGACCAGCGTCAAGAAGCCGAGCTCTTCGGTGGCCGCATCGAGCAGCGCGAGCGTCATCGGTCGCGATTGCAAGAGCCCGTCGGCGGTATGCGTGACGAGATTGCCCGCGTGGAACCGGCCCGTCAGCTCGAAGAGCCGGTGTCGACAGCGCTCGCTCAGACGCTCCTCGTCCTCGGAGTCGAGCTCGTTCTCGCTCGCGGCGAGCGTGGCGGCACCCTCGAAGGACGTCGGCACGATCAGATCCCGTAGCGAACGTGGACCACGAACGGCGTGGTACGCGTAGGCGAGAACGAAGCGGCCTCGAAGCTCGGCGGGCCGAACGGCTCGCGAACGTCGTTGGAGAACGCGTATCCCTCGGTCGGCAGGCCGATCAGATCGCGGTCCAGCTGACCGTCGCCGTCCTCGTCGTGGAGCGCGGCGAAGGCAACGGCGCTCGTGGCCGCGCGGTGGAACACGCAGCGCGCACGCCCGTCGTGGATCTGCGCGTGACAGTCCTCTTCCGCCTGGTTCTCTCCGAGCCACGTCGCGCGCCGACCATAGAGACCGGCGACGACGAGACCTCGATCGTTGCGAAGGCCTTCGACCACGACGACGACCTCGCGCGCCCCGGACGAGACGGCGTCACCGAGCTGCGCAGACAGTGGCGCGGGAATGGAGGGAATCGCGGCGACGAAACCGAGCGCGAGCAAGACAGCCGAGATCGAACGAGAGGTTTTCATGGCCCACTCCTGGCTCGATTCGTTGCGAGCGCCGTGCCGACGGTTTCCGAGCGCGACCGCGACGTCTGCGATGCATCGCGACGGAAAAGAGAGACGCCCGCCGCGCGAGACGAATCGCGCGCGACGGGCGTCAGGGGGGAATCGCCTTCAGCTCAGGCGTGCGCGCCGTGACGTTTGGTGCTCGAGGCCGACTCGCCGTGCGTGAGCGCGTTCACCTGGTCGCGCACTTCCGACACGGCTTCCTCGACCTGATCGGTCGCCTTCTTCACGTCACGGGACACACGCTTGGCCTGACGGCGAAGCTTCGTCTGCAGCTCCTTGCCGCTCGTGGGAGCGAGCAAGAGAGCGGTTCCCGCACCGATGGCCGCGCCGAGCGCGATCGCACCGGTGAACGAGAGCACCGTACCGAGCATGCTCGGCTGGCGCGCCAGACCGAGGCGCGCGAGCGCCGAGTCGGGGGCGAGGCTCACCAGCTCCTGCACGCGGGCGTCGTTGTCACGCGCATTCACGATGCGCTGGGCGAGATCGAACATCTTTTGACGGTCCATGGCTCTGTCTCCTGTCTTCCGGGTCTTCGGTTCAGTAGCTGCGCGGCTCGGCCGCAGCGCGACGCGCTTGCTCGCGCGCCTCGCGTGCTTGCTCTTCGGCAGCGCGGGCGTTCTCGTCCGCAGCCGCGGCCTGCGCCTGCGCGCGCTGGCGATCGACCTCGGCGGCCGACTCGTGCGCTCGCGCGCTCGCTTCGTCGACGCCTGCCTGGATGCGATTGCCCGCCTGGTCGACGCTCTGCGAGATGTCGTTCCCCGCGTGATCGAGGTCGTGACCGGCCTGATCGAGGTTGTGTTGGATGTCGCGGCCCGCGGCCTGAGCAGTCTGACCGGCCTGATCGGCGGTGCTCGCCGCACGGTCACCCGTCTCCTCGCTACAGCCCACGGCGGCGGCCGAGACGAGCGCGCCGGCGATCACGTAGAGGGTCCAACGATTGCGCATGACGACTCTCCTTTCGCGCCCGCCGATGAACGGACACGCATCGGGCCGTTGCAGTCGTCGTGCCGTCCTTCGAGCGCCGCGCGCGTGCGTGCGTGCATCTGCGTCTCGCCGTGACGCGACGCGACGATCCGCGAGTGGGCACGGCTCGTGAAATCGAGCCTGCCCGGAGGACCTATGGAAACGAACGTCGAGTCGAGTGGGATGGAGATGCAGAAGAAGGCGAGATCACGTCACGCGGTGATCGGTGCCGCGTGTCTGGCGCTTGCGCTGTGCGCGAGCGGAATCGCCGCGAACGTGGCGTGCGCGCAGGAGACACGCGGCGAAGAGATTCGCGACGAGATGCACGAGGCTCGCGCGACGCGCTGGCACCACCCACGTCTGCGCCTCGGCATCAGCGGGCTCGGCGGCGGCTTCGTCGGCCCGACGCACGGCGGCGTCGGTGGCCTCGCGCTGCGCGTCGGCGTGCAGTTGAACGACATCGTCGCGATCTATCTCCAGGGACAGGGCTTGCTCGGCGAGTACGTGCCCGATCCGCGCCCGACTTCGATCGTCGGCTTCGCGTTCCACTCGGCGATGATCGAGTTCACGCTGCTCGACATGATCCAGCTCGGCGCGGGCCCCTCGATCGACGTGATCTGGGGCTGCAACGCGACCAACGCAGGCGGCGCGTACTGCGGTCACAGCGGCGCGTTCTTCGGCGGCGACTTCCGCGTGGCGATCATCGCCGGGCATCGCGGCGTCAACCACCGCAGCGGCCTCACCTTCTCCATCGATGCGCACCCGACGTGGGTGGGCGATCTGATGGGCACGCTCGTCTTCGGCATCGGCGGCGAGATGTATTGAGGCGCTCGAAACGGGGGAGCCGAGAGGGCGCACGCTCGAGCCCGAGCGCTGCGCCGTTCGCGCGTCCGGCCCGCGATGTCACACCGAGCGAGCGGCGCTCGATCGAGGCAGCACCGCACACCCGGCCGATCGGAATGGCCGCGAACGCGGCGCCGCGCGCGAGCACGGCCCTTGCGATGAGGTGAGTCGAGGTGCGGACCATGAGCCTGCGAACGACCGATCGCGCCACGCTCGAGGCCCTCTCGCGGCATCCGACGCCACGCGCGTTCGCTCCCGACGCCACCCGCGCGCGGCTCGGCGAGGCCGACCGCATCGAGATGGACACCCGCTCACGCGCTCGACGCGCTGCAGTGCGCGCCAGCGTGATGCTCGGCATCCTCTTCTTCTTTCCGGCGGTCGCCCACGGCATCGCCGACACGGACGTCGGGCGACGATGCGCCGCCGGCATCGTCGAGACGATGTTCACACGCCAGCTCGGCGGGCACGTCCGCGTCGGCTCCGTCGAGTCGATCGATTCGCATCGCATCGCGCTCCGCGACGTGACCATCGAAGATCCGAGCGGCCACTCCAGGCTGGATCTCGATGCCGTCGAGCTCGAGTACGACCCGGTCGCGCTGTTCGCCGGGCGCCTCGTGAGCTCCCGCGGTGTCGCCAAGGGCGGGCGTCTCACGGCCGCGCGCGCGGAGGCGCACGATCGAGACACCAGCGCGCGTACCGACCTCGTACGTCTCGATCGCCTCGAGACCATCGATGTCGCAGGGACGATCGAGCACGCGCTGGTGCGTGCTCGAGTCGCGGAGGACGGTTCGCTCGTGGTTCAGCCCACGCGCCTCTGACCGTCCGCATCGAGAGTGTTGGAAAGCGTGAGAGACATGAAGACGATGAAGATCCTCGGTTGGCTCGGAACGATCACCGCCACGGGCCTCGTCGGTGCAGCGGCCTATGCGCTCGCCGTCGCGCCTCAGGCAGCAGGAATTCGCGAGCGTCTGCGCGCCTCGTACGACGAGCTCAAGAGCCGTCTGCGCGGCGAGACGACGACCGCAACCGAAGGGGCGGCCACGCAGGACGCGACACAGGGGGCGGTCTCGAACGAGCACACGATCGAGCACGGAGTCTCGGGCCGCGAGCGCGCCGCCGATCACGGGCGCAAGCCGCACCTCGCGCAGCCGCATCTCGAGACGGCATCGCTTCATCCGTTCCGCGCGCAGCGACACGACTGAGCGAGCTGGCTCGCGCGTTGCTCTAGACGTCCTCACGCGCGCACGCACCGCGCATCGAAGGAGAACGTCGACATGAACCCGCGCCGCACCCAGCTCTCGCTCGCTCTCGTCTCTCTCTTGGGCGCCCTCGCGCTCGCTCCGATGTCTTCGGCGAGCGCGCAGGAGCTCGAGGTCCGTCCCCGTCCCGTCCATCTGATGCTCGGCGTCGGCGCGGAGGGCGGCGGCTTCGTCGATCAACAGCAAGGGCTGATGGGCGGCGCGCAGGTGCACGCCGGCATCCACTTCTTCGGCGTCGAGATCTACGGTCTGAGCCAGGGCTTCATCGGCAGCATCATGGCCGGCGAGCATCGCGGCACCGTGCAGGGCCTGCTGTGGAACTCCGCGATGTTCGGCTTCGGCGTGGGCGTGTTCCACCTCGCCGCCGGACCCTCGCTGGACTTCGCCTGGGGCTGCACGGCGAACGACGGCGGATCGGCCTGCTACAACGGCTCACCGCTCTTCGGCATCGATGGACGCTTGGCGCTGCAGTTCGGCAGCTTCGAAGTGTCGGCCAACGTCCACCCGACGTTCTACGGTCAGAGCACGGTGACCGGCATCACGCTCGGCCTCGGCTGGGCGTACTGACCGACCTACCGGCATGATTCGAAGTTTCGTTGCAGCGCTTGTCGGCGGGCCTGACCTCGTGAGAAGACGCTGTTCGTGCCAGCCGGGATCCAAGCCATCGCGCGCCTCTCGGCCCTCGGTGAGCTCGCCGCCGCCCTTTCGCGCGCGACGAGCCCACGCGAGGTCGCCGAGATCGTCGCCGAGCGCGGGCTGAAGGTCGCTGACGCGGACGTGTGCACGGTCCACGTCCCCGGGCCGAACGGATCGCTGGTGTTGGCCGCGGCGCGCGGTGTCGATCCGAGCGTGCTCGATCAGATCCGGGAGATCACGACGGCGTCGAACAATCCGGCGCTGGCGACGATGCAGAGCGGCGACGCGATCTGGGTCGAGACGGAAGAACAGTACCGAGCGCTCTATCCGGCGCTCGCCGTCGCAGGAGACTCGGCGACGAGGGCTCGCGCGTTCTGGTCGGTCCCACTGGTGTCCGAAGGCCGCGCGATCGCGCTGCTCGGCATGGGCTACTACGAGGAACGGAAGTTCCTGCCCGACGAGCGCGCGTTCGTGACGACGTTCGCGACTCAGTGCGCCGAGGCGCTCCGTCGAACCGAGCGTGCCGAGGCCGAGCGTGCCGTGCGTGATCGCGCCGAGGCGCTGCGGGCTTCGTTCGAGACCACGCTCCGCAGCATCGGCGACGCGGTGATCACGACGGATGCATCCGGTCTGGTCACGCTGATGAACCCGATCGCCGAGAGGCTCACCGGCTGGTCGGAGCACGAAGCGCTCGGTCGTCCGAGCCACGACGTGTTTCGAATCACCAACGAGCACACGCGCGAGCCCGTGCCGAGCCCCGTCGACGAGGCGCTGCGCGAAGGCACGATCGTGGCGCTCGCGAACCACACGTTGCTCCTGCATCGCGACGGTGTGACCGAGACGCCGATCGAGGACAGCGGCGCGCCGATCCGCGGAGTCGACGCGGCGGTTCGCGGCGTCGTGCTCGTGTTCCGCGACGTCTCGGCGAAGAAGGCGCGCGACGCGCGGCGGCAGTACCTCGAGCGCGCGACGTCGGCGCTCGCCGAATCGCTCGACTACGAGACGACCGTCAAGCGCGTGGCGCAGCTCGCCGTGCCTTCGATCGCGGATTGGTGCGCTGTCGAGGTGGTCGACGAGGGCACGAGCAAGTCCCGACAGATCGCCGTCGCGCACGTCGATCCGACGAAGGTCGAGTACGCGCGCACGCTCGCGGCCCGCTATCCGCCCGATCCCGATGCGCCCGCGGGCGCGCCGAACGTGCTGCGCACGGGCCGCTCGGAGCTCTACGCCTACGTGACCGACGAGATGATGATCGCAGGCGCGCGCGACGCCGAGCACCTCGCGGTCGTGCGTGAGCTCCAGCTGCGCTCGGTGCTCTTCGCCCCTCTCGTGGTGCGCGGACGTGTGCTCGGCGTGATCACGTTCGTGCACGCCGAGTCGGGCCGCCACTACTCGGAGGAAGACGTTCTCTTCGCCGAGGATCTCGCGCGACGATGCGCGATCGCGATCGACAACGCGCGGCTCTACGCGGCCGAGCTCACCGCGCGGCGCGCTGCCGTCGTCGCGAACCGCACGAAGGACGAGTTCCTCGCGATGATGAGCCACGAGCTACGCACGCCGCTCAGCTCGATCATGGGCTGGTCCAAGCTCTTGATGGCGCCGACGGCAGATGCCTCGCTGCTCGCGCGCGGCCTGGACGTGATCCATCGCAACACGATCGCGATGGGTGCGTTGATCGAGGACTTGCTCGATCTCTCCCGCATCACGAGCGGCAAGATCCGCCTCGACGTGCGGCGCGTCGAGCTCGCCAAGATCGTCGAGACGGCGGTCGAGTCCGCGCGCGCGAACGCGCAGGCGAAGGATCTCCAGCTCGAGACGTCGATCGCATCCGATCTCGGGCCCTTCCGCGGCGATGCCACGCGTCTCGCGCAGATCGTGTCGAACCTGCTCAGCAATGCGGTGAAGTTCACGCCGAAGGGCGGGCGCATCGACGTCTCTCTGCGCCGCACGAGCGCGGGCGACTCTTTCGAGATCGAGGTGGTCGACACCGGTCAGGGCATCGACGCGGCGTTCCTTCCTCGCGTCTTCGAGCTCTTCCAACAAGAAGAAGGCCGGCCCACGCGGAGCAAGGGCGGCCTCGGCCTCGGCTTGTCGATCAGTCGTCAGCTGGCCGAGCTCCACGGTGGCACGATCACCGCCGCGAGTGAGGGGCCCGGCAAAGGGGCGCGCTTCGTCGTGCGGCTGCCGGTGCCAGCGCCGGAGCCCGATCGCGCACGCACCGATGCGGCACGCTCGTCGGGCACGATGACGACGACGACGTCACTGACCGGCATTCGCGTGCTGACGGTCGACGACGACGACGACGCGCGTGCGTTCGTGAAGGCGGCGCTCGAGCTGCGCGGCGCGAGCGTGCGAACGGCGTCCAGCGTCGTCGAGGCGCTCGCCGAGCTCGATCGCGAGCTACCGGACGTACTGCTCTCCGACATCGGCATGCCGGTGCGCGATGGCTATTCGCTGATCCGAGAGCTGCGCGAGCGACCGCCGGAGCGTGGCGGAGCCCTTCCGGCCGCCGCGGTGTCGGCATTCGCGTACGCGCACGATCGCGAGGCGTCGATGCGTGCCGGCTTCGCCGAGCACCTCGCCAAGCCCGTCGATCCCAACGATCTCGTCGCGCTCGTGCTCCGTCTCGCGAAGCCGGCGTGAATCGAACTGCCGCCGACTACTCGGCCGCGTCGGCCGCAGCGCCCAGCGTGACTCGGATCTCCTGGCCCTGACGCGTGAGCTTCGCGACGCCATGCGTGACGTGGTGCGGGTTCTCGACGACGACGTGGAGCTCCTCTCCGCGCACACGGAGCTTCGCCTCGAAGCCCGACCACTCGGCGGGAATGCATGGATCGACGCGCAGCTGCCCGTGCTCGTAGCTCAGGCCGAGGATCGACTCGACGCCGAGCCGCCACATCCATGCGGACGAGCCCGTGTACCAGCTCCAGCCACCGCGCGCCGTGAGCGGCGCCGCGCCGTATACGTCTCCCGCGAGCACGTAGGGCTCGATGCGGTACGTCTCTGCGAGCGCGCGATCGGTCGATCGCAGGATCGGGTTCAAGAGGCGGAAGATGCGCTCCGCCGCCGTTCCATCGCCGAGCTTGGCGTGCGCGAAGCCCATCCACGTCGCGGCGTGTGTGTACTGGCCGCCGTTCTCGCGCACGCCCGGCGGGTACGCCTCGATGTAGCCGGGATGATGGAGACCGCCGTGGAACGGTGGCGCGAGCAAGAGCACGAGCCTCTCCTTCTCGCGCACGAGCTCTTGCTCGGCCGAGCGCATCGCGCGCTTGCTCCGCTCGCGATCGGGCGAGCCACCGAGCACCGACCACGACTGCGAGATGGAGTCGATGCGGCAGTGCCGGGCGTTCGCCGTGCCGAGCGGCGTGCCGTCGTCGTAGAAGGCGCGCATGTACCAGGCGCCGTCCCAGCCGACCTCGTTGGTCTTCGCCGCCAGCGTATTCGCGCGCGTGCGCCACTCGTTCGCCTCGCGGCCGCAGTCGATCTGATCGAGCAGTCCCGCGAACGCGCGCATCGTCGCCGCGAGGAACCAACCGAGCCACACGCTCTCGCCGCGCCCATCCTCGCCGACGCGGTTCATGCCGTCGTTCCAGTCGCCCGAGCCCATGAGCGGCAGCCCGTGCGCGCCATGCGTGGACGCTCGCTCGAGCGCGCGGCGGCAGTGATCGAGGAGGCTCGCCTCCTGTCCGCCGAAGCCGTACTCGGAGTAGCGATCGTGCTCGGACTCGCCGAGCAGCGGCGCCTTCAGGTACGGGATCTGCTCCTCGAGGATGCCGACGTCGTTCGTCGCCGCGATGTAGTGCGCGAGCACGTACGGAAGCCATGCCATGTCGTCCGAGCAGCGCGTGCGCACGCCACGGTCGGCCGGCGGATGCCACCAGTGCAGCACGTCGCCCTCTTCGAACTGATGACGCGCCGAGCGGACGAGGTGCTCACGCACGAGCTGGGGCGCGACGTGGACGAAGCCCATCGCATCCTGCAGCTGATCGCGGAAACCGTACGCGCCGCTCGATTGATAGAAGCCCGTGCGCGCGAGGAAGCGGCACGCGAGCGTCTGGTAGAGCAGCCAGCGGTTGAGCAACACGTCCATCGCGCGCGAGGGCGTCTTGACCTCGACCGCGCCGAGCACGTCGTCCCAGTAGCGCTTGGTGCTCGCGAGAGCGCGCACGACGACGTCCTCGGATCGGAAGCGCTTGGCGAGCGCGACGGCCTCGTCACGATCCTTGCCCTGACCGAGGACGAAGTGCGCCGCCGTCGTCGCGCCCGGGGCCAGATCGAGATGCGTCTGCAGGACGGCGCACGGATCGACCTGCGAGTCGATCGTTCCGGCGAGGCCCCAACGCGAGAGCGCGCGTGGCGCAGCGAGCGACCCACAGCGCCCGATCCACTCCGTGCGATCACACGTGTAGCCGTGCGGCGTCCGATCGGCGGCGAGGAAGGCGACCCGCGTTCCGTGCTCGTGGTTCCACGCGCTCGATGCGAGCAGGCACTCGGCGCCCGCGTCGTAGTCGAGCTGCACGTGCGCGCGCTGGCTCTCGCGCAGCGCACCGAGCACCCACTCGGCGTAGTACGACGCCGTCACGCGCCGCGCGCGATCCGATCGATTCGTGAGCTCGATGCGAACGATCTTCACGGGAGCATCGTTCGGCACGAACACGGTGAGCGCCTGCGCGAGGCCATGGCTCTCGCGCTCGTACACGGTGTAGCCCGCGCCGTGTCGCACACGCGTCGGAGCGCCGAGGCCCGCTGGCAACGGCGTCGACGACCAGACCTGCGCGGTCTCTTCGTCACGTAGATAGAGCACCTCGGCCGGGATGTCGGTGATCGGATCGTTACGCCACGGCGTGAGCCGGTTCTCTCCGCTGTTGATCGCCCACGTCGCACCGAGCGAGGACTCGCTCACGAGACAGCCGACCTCGGCGTTCGCCATGACGTTGCACCACGGCGCGGGTGTCGCGTGATCGGCGTCGGTGTGGATGACGTACTCGCGTCCATCGGGCGTGAAGCCGCCGAAGCCGCCCTTCAAGATCAGATCGGCCGGCAGCGGCGAGTCGACGAACGAGTCGTCCGGCGGGCGCGTGCCTGCGAAGTCCGGCAGCGGCACGGGCGGCGCCGGCACACGCGCGAGATGATCCGCCATCGAGCCGCGCTCGGCATCGAGCAGCACGCGCGCGGCGCCCATCAATCGCTCACGATCTCCGGCGGGAAGTTGGTCGGTCGCGAGCAGACGGATGCCCGCGCGCTCACCGAGCCGGTCGTCCATGCCGAGCGCCGCGATCACTTCACGCAGACGGCCGCTGGTGCTCGCGTCGTAGCCGGAGGCCGTGTCGTCGAGCAGCACGAGCTCGACGGGGATCTGCGCCTCGCGCAGCACGCGATGGAGCGTGAGCGCCTCGCGCACGAGCGGGCTCTGCGCCGGGTCGACCACGCGCACGACCATCAGGGGATCGTCGCCCGAGATGCCGTGCCCCCAGAGCTGGCTGCGCGCCGCACCGCGATCGATGAGCTCACCGCTCGGACGAAGCGGCGCGCCCGGGATCAAGAGGCGCGAGGCGACCTGCATCGCGATCGGGAGCAGCTCGGGCGTCATGCCGGCGCGATCGAGACGACGCGCTGCCTCGCGACGCGCGTCGTGCATCACCCACCGCGCGTTGTGCAGCGTGCCGAAGCGGCGCGCGAGATCGAGCACGACGGCCCGCGTCGGCCCCACGCTCGTGACGAGCGCGAGCTGCACGCGCGCGTGCGGGAGCAGCGAGACGCGTGCGCCGAGCACGATCGTCGGATCGACGGTGGCATCGTCCTCGCCTTCGGCTTTCTGCTCGGCCATGCCGAGCGCGGGCGCCCGCATCGTGTGACGACGTCCGACGAACACGCCGCGATCGGTCTCGGAGCCGGCCCACGCCACGGGCGCGCCATCGTCCCAGACGAGCCGCTGCACGACGACGACCTTCGGCTCGTTGGCGTCGCGCTCACGACGCCACGCCAGCACGCCGTGTTGTCCTTCGAGGCGCTCGCACTCGACGAACATGCGCGAGAACGCCGGGTGTCGACGCGCCGACGCGCGCGGCTCGAGGATCGGCTCGGCGAACGAGCGGATCGCGAGCGTGCGTGGCTCGTCCGACTCGTTGTGCAGCGTGATCAGGCGCACCTCGACGTCGTCGTTCGCCGCGACACCGATCTCGGTGCGGAGCGAGATGCCCTCGTCGCGGTGGTGCATCTCGACCTGGTGTGCGTGGAAGAGCACGTCGTCGCTCGCCACACGCGCACGCGTGGGCGCGGGCATCGCGGACCACAGGCGCTTCGACGACTCGTCTTGCACGTAGATCCACGTGCCGTCGGCGTCGATCGTCGGATCGTCCTCGGTGCCGATGACCGCGAGGCCTTTCCACCTGAGAAAGCCCGCGCCCCCATCGGTGACCATCGTGGTGAGGCGCCCGTTGCCGAGCAGCGCGACCTGCGGGCTCGCGCGATCGGGCGTCCAGCCCCCGAACGTGGGCGTCGGTGCGGCGGCCGGCTTCTCCACGGTCTCTTTCGTCGTCTCGCGTCGCGGCTCCACCACGCTCACGGACGGGAGGCGCTCGCTCAAGAGGACGTCGCCCGTCTGCACGAGCGGATCGGAATGGAACCGCTCGATGAGCGCGTCGTGATTCAAGAAGTTGTCGAGCGCGGCGAACACCATGCCCTGGTGATGCGCCATGTGCGACTTCACGATGGCCGGCGGCTTCTCGGGATCGCCGAAATCGATCGCCTCGTAGAGCCCGTAGCGGCCCGTGCCGCCGAGCTTCTCGATCACGTCGAGGTTGTCGAGGACCTCGCGCGGTCGGATGCCGACCGCCATCATCGACGCGTACGGCGCGATGACGAGATCTTCCTCGAGCCCGCGCCGGATGCCGATCGCCGGCACACCGAACGATCGGTACTGGTAGTTGTCCCGCGCATCGAGCCGCGCGAAGCCCGATTCCGACACGCCCCACGGCGTGAAGCGCTGCTTACCGTAGGCGATCTGTGCATCGACCGCGAGCTCGGCGCTCTGCGCGAGGAGCGAGTGCTCCTGACTGCGCATGAAGAGGTGCGGCATCAGATACTCGAACATCGTGCCGCCCCACGAGAGCAGCGCGACGCGTCCTTCGATCTTCGTGACCGGGCGACCGAGCCGTGCCCAGTGCGCCGGCTCGACCTGTCGCTCGACGACCGCGAGGAAGCTCGCGACGCGCGCCTCCGACTCGAGCAGATCGTAGTGGTTGCTGTCGAGGCGATCGGCCGTCGCGTTGTATCCGATGTGGAAGAGCTTGCGACGCTCGTCGTAGAGGAAGCGAAAGTCCATGCCGGCGCGGAGCGCATCCGCGCGATCGGCGAGCGCACGCAGCTCGATCGGCACGTCTTCGGGCAGCTCGGTGCCGAGATCCACGGCGAGGCTTCGGACCTGGTGCTTGAGGCCTTCGAACCAAGTGCGCACCTCGCGCAGGCTGGCGAGATCGTCGGCGACGGCAGGCTTGGCGAGCGCGGCGAGCAGCGCCGTCTCGAGCTCGGGCAGGAGCTTGCTGTCGAGTCGGTGCGCTGCCTCGGCGGCGTCCTCGCGCGTGCTCTCGCCGTGCACGAGCGCGCGGCGCACTCCGCCCGTCGGATCGCCGTCGATGCCGAGCTTGGCGATCGCCTCGTCGAGCAGATCGAGCGTGTCGCGCACGCCGGTCCATCGCACCGGGCGGACCTGGTGGGCGACCGCCGCCTCGCGGCAGCCGCGTGCGAGCACGATGAGAGAGGCGGCGAGGTTGCCACTGTCGACCGTCGACACGTAGCGCGGAAGCAACGGCGCGAGCGTTCGCGTCTCGTACCAGTTGAGGATGTGCCCGCGATAGCGCTCGAGGCGCTCGATCGTGTCGAGCGAGTGCCGCACGAGCGCGCGCAGCTCGCGGCGACCGAGATAGCCGAAGTCGAACGCGACGAGATACGCGACGAGCATCAGGCCGATGTTGGTCGGCGAGGTGCGATGCGCGATCACGCGGCCCGGGTCTTCCTGGTAGTTGTCGGGGGCGAGCCACTGTTCGTCGGGCGTGACGAAGGTCTCGAAGAACGCCCACGTGCGTCGCGCGAGCCGGCGCAGACGGCGCTGCTCGTCCGCGGTCACGGTGCGCGTGATCTTCTGCGGAGCGCTCAGCCGGCGCGCGATCTCGGGCGCGCCGATCCACACGAGTGCCAGCGGCACCGCGACCACGAGCGCCGTCGGATGCAGCGCGGCCGCGCCGAGCGCCAGGATCGCCGCGAGAGAAGACGGCGGGCCGATCTCGCGCCACACGAGCACGCGCGCGCCACGCGAGACGTTGGCGGCCGTCTGCGCCGCGCTGATCCACTGCAGCATCTTCCGATGCGAGATCGTCATGCGATAGAGCGAGCGCACGATCGCATCGACGTTGGACCACGCCTCCTGCGGAAGGAGCGCGAGGAATGCGCCCCAGCGCGCGAAGGCCTCGCGGAAGCGGAGTCCGAGCAGATCGGGCGCGCTCATCAAGAGCGGCGTGACCAGCGGCAGGAGCGCGAGCAGCGCGAACGGAAGCGGCGCGATCGCGAGACCGATCACGGTGAGCGCGAGGATGGCGGGCGCGAGCAAGCTTCGTCGCAGGTTGTCGAAGATCTTCCAGCGATCGATCGCCGCCAGCCGATTCTTCACGCGCCCGTTCGCACCGGGCACGCGCCCGAAGAGCCAAGGCAGGATCTGCCAGTCGCCGCGCGTCCAGCGATGCTGTCGCCTCAGCCCGGCGACGACGTGCTGCGGATAGTGCTCGAGCACGAACACGTCGGAGGCGAGCGCCACGCGACCGTGCGCGCCCTCGAAGAGATCGTGGCTGCAGAGCGTGTTCTCGGGCACGCGGCCGTCGACGCTGCGCATGAACGCGTCGACGTCGTAGAGGCCTTTGCCGACGTACGCGCCCGCGCCGAAGAGATCCTGGTACACGTCGGAGACCGCGTGCGTGTAGATGTCGAGCGCGGTGTCGCCCGATCCGATCCATCCGTAGAGCGAGCGCTCGGTCTCGTCCGGATGCGTCTCGACGCGCGGCTGCACGATGGTGTAGCCGTCGGTGACGACACCTCGATCGTCGAAGGCCGCCACGTTGAGCGGATGAGCCGCGAGACCGACGAGCTTCTGCACGGCGCCGAGCGGCAGCTGTGTGTCCGCATCCAGCGTGACGACGTAGCGAATGCGCTCGATCCCGGCAGGATCCCCTGCGTGGTGCACGTAGCTCGTGGTCGTGTCGCCACGCAGCAAGCGGTTGAGCTCTTCGAGCTTTCCGCGCTTGCGCTCCCAGCCCATGTAGCAGCCCTCGCCGGCGCTGAAGCGCGACTGCCGATGCAGGAAGTGGAACGGGCCCGGTGTCTTGCCCGCCGCATGTTTGCCGTTCAGCTCGGCCACGCGCTCGTCGGCGCGCGCGAAGACGGCCGCGGTGTCGGGCGGCTCCTTGCTGTCGACGAAGTCGCTGAGCACCGCGAACGAGATCGCGGGGCCGGCGCTCGAGAGATAGTGCCGCTCGAGCTGCTCGAGCAGTCCGTCGACGTCGCGCGGGCTCGACACGAGCGCAGGGATGACGACGAGCGTGCGGCACTCGTCGGGCACGCCGCTCGAGAGGTCGAGCTTCGGCAGTACGCGCGGTGGCACGACGCGCAAGATCAGGAAGTTCACGAGCGCGACCGCGAGCGACGAGAGCGGAAGGCTCGCGAGGACCGAGACGAGCACGAGGAGTCCGAACGGCAGCGCGTGTGCGAGCGCGCCGATGGTGATCGCGACGAGCGCAACGGTCGTCGATGCGATCGCACCGAGGTACGTCATCGTCGGATGCGCACGCATCGCGCGCCTCAGCCTCGCCATGCCCCGCGGCCGATATCCGAAGCGCTTCTCGAGGGCGCCGCGGCCGCGATCGACGAGCCAGTAGCCCACGTGGCTCTCGCGCGAGTCGGGATCGGCAGCCTGCGCGAGCTCGACCACGGCCCGCGCGACCTCGAGCTCGGCGTGCGCCGTCTCCCACGCGAGCTCTTCGACGACCTTGCGGTACGCGTCGCGCGACTCGAACGCCATCGCGTCGTACACCCGCGCCGGATCTTCGCGGAGCGCACGATCGACCATGCTCGTGTGCTGGAAGAAGAGGTTCCACGCGATGTCCGCGAGCAGCCGCAGCACGCGCACGCAGCGCTCGATCGACACCGCGCCGTCGAGCTTGCTCGATGGCTCGGCAGCGTTCTCGTCGGTCCGCGGTGCGAACGTGAGCGACGCGCTCGCGAGCGTCTCGAGCGTCGCGAGGCGCAGCATCGCCGGCAGCGCCCAGAGCTCCGCGATCGTCAGCGGCGCGACGCGCTGGAACGCTTCCACGAAAGCGACGAGGCCGCCTTCGTCCATCTCGAGGTGCATCGCCTCGAGGAACGCACGCGCGATCGACAGGACGCGCGGCACGTCACCGGGCCCGCTCCGTGGAAGGCGCCGCCAGAAGCCGGCGGGGATCTCGCTCTTGGTCTGCCGAACGCCGCGCGCGATCAGGTGGTGATTGTCGAGAAACCACTCCGCGGCCTTGCGATAGGTCGGGTTCTCGCGCTCCGTGCGGAACGCGAGCGCCGCCGCGTCGAGCGAGCGCCCGAGCTTGGCCGCATCGATCGGGATGACGGCATCGGCGGCAGGGCGCCGCAATGGCTGGAGCTCACGCGCGAGATCGGCCGCGAGCTCCTCTGCCGTCACGCGTCCTCCCGGCGTCGGATGCCGGATGGACGACGCGTGGGCGCGAGCTCGTGGACTTCGGAGGATGCCGCGACGTCCTGCAGGACCAGCAGCGGCACGCGCGAGTGCGCGAGCAAGTACGAGGCGACGCCACCGAACGCGTCGCTCGGATCACACGTGGCGCCGTGGGCGGCCAGGACGACCATGTCGCCTCCGACCTGCGTGACGAGCTCGAGCAGACCGCGTCGCTCGTCGTTGCGCGTACGGACCACGCATCGCACGTCCGTCAGCTCGCGCAGCTCGCGCGTGCGCACGCGACGCAGGTACTCGTCGGCGCTCTCCTTGAGACGCTCGGTGAGCTGCTGCGCGAGCATCACGTCACTCGGACGCGAGAGCACGGCGGAGCTCGAGCGCTCGGTCACGACGTGCAGGAGCGTCACCGCCGCGCCGTACGTCTGCGCGAGCGAGATCACCGAAGGCAGCACCGATTCCGTGCGCGGCGAGCCGTCGAGCGGCACCACGATGTTCTTCGGTGGTGCGCCCTCCGCGCCGTGCACCACGAGCACGGACGATCGCGTCATCTCCAGCAGGCGCTGGACGGTCGCGCCGATCGCGCTGCCCTGCAGACCGTGGTCGGGCTGACCGGCGACGACGACGAGATCGGCCGCGAGCTCGCGCGCGGTGCTCGCGATCCGATCGGCCGGCGGGCCTTGCGTGACCACCGTGTGCACCGATGGCAGCACGCGCGCCGCGAGCAGCTCGCGCGCCTGCTCGAGATACTGCTCGGACTCGCGACGCGCGATCTCCCACTCGAGCACGTCCGTGCGCCACGCCGCGCTTCCGCCCGAAGGGACCGAAGGCATCACGTGCGCGAGCGTCAGTGCCGCACCGAACGCTTCGGCGGCCATCTGCGCGTGCGGCAGACAGATCTCGCTGTCCGGAGTGCGATCGAGGCACACGAGCGCATGACGAATGCGCCGGCCGATGGGCGTGGGGCCGGTCTCTTCTCGATCGTCTCGCACGATCCTCAGTGCGGGTCTCGTCATCGGGGCAGCTCCGTGTTTGGAAGGCTGCGGACACCGAGCACGCTGCGTGCCCACACGAGAGCCGATGGTGGTGCGCAGAGATCGTGGCGGCTCGCATCGAGTGGGGCGCACAGGCGCGCCTCGCGCGTCTCACTCCCGTCGCGGCGATCATCTTGCGAACGGATGCGCCGATTTTCGCGCCTCTCTCGTGCGCGCGCGGAATGCGGCGGTGAGTGTCGCGATCCGCTGTGACGCATTCGGTCACGCGGGACATTCGGCGTCCATGGCACGACGCTCGCAAACGCTACGTGCCGAGGAGACACAAGCTCATGGCCAAAGAAGCAGCTGGTTCGTTCGTCGCAGACATCGAAGCAATCCGAGCCCGCGCACGCACGCGCCTCGAGGACGGCGCCAAGACGGCGGGCTACGAGCTCGACGTGAACACGGCGGTCTCGTTACTCAACGATGCCGTCGCGACGGAGCTCGTCTGCGTGCTTCGCTACAAGTTCCACGCGATCATGGCGCAGGGCATCAACAGCGAGAGCGTGAAGAAAGAATTCGAAGCGCACGCGAGCGAGGAGCAAGGCCACATGGAGCTTCTCGCCGAGCGAATCAACCAGCTCGGGGGCAAGCCGGACCTGAACCCGGCAAACGTCACGGCGCGCGCCTCGTCCGAGTACGTCGAGGGCGACAATCTCATCGACATGATCCGCGAGAACCTGGTCGCCGAGCGCGTCGCGATCGACGTGTACCGCTCGATGATCCGCTGGTTCGGCGACAAGGATCCGACCACGCGCACGATGCTGGAGAGGATCCTCGCGAACGAAGAAGAGCACGCGAACGACATGCACGATCTCCTCGTCGCGCACGAGGGGAAGCCGATGCTGAAGAATTGACGGGCGCGATGACGCGCAACGAGATCGGACGCCGTCGGTTCGCCGTGGGCGTCGGTGCGGGGGCGGTGGCGCTCGTCGGCTGTCACGGTGAGGGCGAGACGTGCCGCGGCGAGATCATCACGCCCGGTGAAGATCTCATGGGCGAGCACGGGATCGTGCGCCGCATCATGGTGATCTGGAACGAGATGGGGCCGCGCCTCCGCCGCGGCGACACCGTCGATCCACAGCCGCTCGCGAGCAGCGTAGACGCGCTGCAGTGGTTCATCGAGCGCTATCACGAGCGCACGGAAGAGGACGAAGTGTTCCCACGCCTCGAGCGTGCAGGCCGCGAGGTCGAGCTCGTTCGGACGCTGCGTCATCAGCACGAGGTGGGTCGTGCTCTGTCGCGTGAGCTCGCCGGTCTGCTCGGACACGGCATCGACGAGACATCGCGAACGCGCATCGCGGACATCCTCGCGGCGCACTCGCGCATGTACGCGGCGCACGCGTCACGCGAGGACACCGTGATCTTTCCGACGCTCCGCGAGATCGTCGGTGACGACTGGGTGCATCTGGGTCGCGAATTCGACGAGCGCGAAGATCACGTGATCGGCGCGGGCGGGCTCGAGCGCGCGCTGGCGCAGGTCGAGGCCGTCGAGAGCGCGTACGGCATCGAATCGCTCGAGTCGTTCACGCCATCGATCGCATGATTCTGGCCTCGTAGCACGATGCCCCTTCGCGCGACGGCACGGAAGAAGCTTCGTCCGTGCGTATGGAAACGCGAAACGAACCCATCCTCACCCGCGTCCCGGCCTTGGGCCACTCGCTTCATCGCTGGCTCGTGGGAATCCCCGTGATCCTCTACGCCGCCTCGGTGACCTTCTTCGGTCTCTACGCCTACGACGACAACCTCATGTGGCTTCGTGACGGCATCGTCACGAACCTCGTGGCGGTGATCGCCGCCGTCGTCGCCGCCGTGCCTGGTCTGATCGACCTGCGCGCGATCCCGGACGAGCATCCGGCACGCAGCGTCGCGATCGGACACGCGTCGTTCATGGCGGCGGTGCTCTCGCTCTTCGCGGCGAACCTCGTCGCGAACTTCCACGTGCTCTCGGCTGCCATCAAAGGCTCGATCGTGATGTACCGCGGCTTCGACGGAACCGTGGCTCTCGTGCTCACGAGCACCGGGCTCGGCCTCGCGCTATGCGGCGGCGCGCTCGGTCTCGTGCTCGCCCACCGCTTCCGCATCGGCGAGGCCGTGCCGGAGCACACGCACGGTCCGCTGACGTACTGATCGGAAGGCTCCTATTCGCCTTCGAGCGTGGGCGTGAGCACGGGTGTCACCGCCCCATCCGCCACGCGCTCGAGATCGTCTTTCGCCGGGCCGTTCACCACGCGCCCCTCGCGATCGTACCGAGCACCGTGACACGGGCAGTCCCACGTCTTCTCCGCGGGATTCCAGTGAACGACACCACCGAGATGACGACACGTCGCCGAGAAGCGATGACACTCCCCGAGCTCGTCTCGGTACACGGCCAAGCGTCGTCCACCGACGAGCATCGTCGCGCCCTCGCCCGAAGCGATGTCTTCTTCGTGCTTCACGTCGCCGGGCCGCACCCAGTCCGCGTACGCGAGCGCCGTCGCCCAGCTCTCCTTCGCGAACGTCGGCAACGCGCGCAGTGATCGGCGCCTCGGATCGTAGAGCGCCTCGTACGGATCCTTTTTCCCCGAGAGCATGCTCGCGAACATCGTCGCGGCGATCGTCCCGTGCGTGAGGCCGTGGCCCGAGTCCCCCGTCGCGATGTACACGTTCGGCGCGTCGCTCGGATTTCGGCCGATGAACGCGAGGCCATCGATGGGCTCCATGATCTGGCCCGACCACCGATCGATCACGGTGCCGGCCATCTCGAAGTGCTCGCGCGCCCACGACTCGAGATGATCCCAGCGCCCGGCCGACGCATCGTCGTCGCCCGTGCGGTGATCGGCACCGCCGACGAGGAGCACGTCGCGCTCCGCCATCGGATCGTTCCGAACGACGCGCACGTAGTGGTACGGGCTCGCCGTGTCCCAGTGCAGCGCCATCGGCACCGCGTCCCGCGGCATGTCGAGCGCGATCAGGTACGACCGATAGGCCGCCTGCTTGGTGTGGATGACGACGCGATCGTTCACGGGAACGTTCGTCGCGATCACGAGCGCGCCGGCGGTGACCTCTCGACCGTTGGACGTCACGATGCGCGCGGGCTCGCCACCCTCGAACCGATCGACGTGTGCATCGGTGTGGATGCGTCCGCCCATCCCCTCGATCGCGCGGACGAGACCGGCGATGTAGCGACGTGGATGGAACTGCGCTTGATTCGCGAAGCGCAGACACGGGCCCGCGCCGAGCTTCGGGCCCGGAGCGACGTCGAGCCACTCGACCTTCAGGCCTGCGCGCTCGGCGGCCAGCGCTTCCGCATGCAGATACTCGGCATCGTGATCGGGCCCGAGATGGAGGAAGCCGTCGACGCGCTGGAAGTCGCAGCGAATGCCCTCGCGCATCTGGATGTGCTCGATGAGATCGATCGCTGCGGCGTGGCTCTGAGCCGCCAGACGCGCCCCCTCGTGCCCGTGCAGCTGTTCGAGCTGCACGAAGCCGTCGTCGAGCGCGCTGGCGAGATGGGCGGACGTGCGTGACGTGTCGCCGCAGCCGATCGCGCCCTGATCGACGACGACGACCGAGCGTCCCAACCGTGCGAGCAAATACGCCGTAGTGAGGCCAGTGATCCCAGCCCCGACGATGCACACGTCGGCGGTGGAGCTCGAGGGCAGCAGTCCGGAGCTCGGACGAATCTCGTCCTCGACCCAAAGCGGTTGGGTGATGCCGCTCTCGCGGGTGGCTCTGTTCTCGTCGGTCATGCCGCCCGCGAACCACGGTGCGTGCCATGCGGAGCTCCCACGGTGACGAGCGCGCGCCGAGCTCTTCACGCCGACAACCGCGTCTCACGTGCGCGCTCGCGCGCCGTCACATCGTGGCCGAACGCGACGGCACGCTCGCTGCTCTACAGCGATGCGGAGTAGCCAACTTCTCATGAGAACCCCAGTCGCTCACGCCGCGTTGATGTTGATCGTGACGCTCGGAGCCACCGGTGTCGCCTACGGGCAGGACGAAGACGTCGTTCCGGCGCCGCGTCCGTGGGACGGAGAGACTGCCGTTCGCGTCTACGCGCAAGGCGCGTTGGGCATGTTCGGCGACGTCCGCGCGCGGAGCGAGACGATGCGCACCGGAGCGGCTGTCTCACCGAGCGCCGGCGTTGCGGCCGGTGTCGAGATCCCGCTCGCGCACGCGTTCTCGCTCGGCATCGAAGCGAGCGTTTGGTCGTGGAGCGCGACCCAGCCCGGCATGATGAGCGTGTCGGACAGCTGGCTTCTCGAAGCCTCGTTCGTGCCGCGCTTCCGCAATCCGTGGTCGCTCTCGAGCGGCGAGCACTTCTCGATCGGTCTCGCGATCCCCGTCGGTCCGACCCTTTCGTTGCTCCACAACGGCAGTCAGACCGACGCGACGGCGGTGCTCGGCGCGCGCGACGGAACGGGCGCCGGCATGCACGTCGGCGCGCTGGTCGAGCTGCAAGCGTTCGTGCTGCCGCACTTCGGCTTCACGTTCGACGTCGGCTACATCCACCACTTCCTCTGGCACGGCTCGGCCATCGCCGGACAGCGCGACGTGCAGATCGACTTCGGCCAAGGCGTCGTGCGCCTCGGCGTGATCGTCGCGATCTGACGCAGACACGTTCGCAGGCACGTGGCTTGCGAACCAACACTCGACTCGAACCCACTCTCGGAGAGATACGAACATGGACATGCAGAACTTCGGTCGCGATCTGGTCGACATCCTCGCCAAGCGATCGCTCGAGATGCTCCGCGAAGCGAAGATGAGCGACGTGCGTGACGTGGTGAGCGGTCGCATCCTGCAGCGCGAGAGCTCGGGCATGGGCGCGGGCGCGATGATCGGGGCGCTGATCGTCGGCGCGGCGGTCGGTGCGGGCGTGACCGCGTTCCTCACGCCGACGAGCGGGCCCGAGCTGCGCAAGCGCGTGGCGAAGACGACGAACAAGGCGCGCAAGCAGGCGATGCAGATGGGCGATTCGGTCGTGCGCGACATCGAGCACCAGGCGCATGCGCTCGTGGAGAATGCGTCGACCGCGATCGGCTTGGCGTCGCCCGCGCCGGCGAAGCGCAAGGCTCACGCGCACACGAACGGGCACGCGACCAACGGTCATGCCCGCAAGGCGCGCCATCACGCCCAGGCCTGAGCCGAAGCTCTGAGTCGCAAACCGCCCCAAGTGTGGCGCCCGTGTCGCGCCGTGCTGGGGATTTTGCGCTTTTTCGGCGGGATCGACTCCTGCACGTCCGCCCCGGAACTCCGGAGGACGGATGCAAACGTCGCGCGTCGAGGTCGAGCCCCAGGATGCCCATCACCAAGGAGAGGTGCTCCGAGCGCTCCTGGCACTGAGAAGAGGTGACTTCTCGGTGCGGCTGCCACCCGAGTGGAGCGGCATCGACGGCAAGATCGCCGACGCCTTCAACGCCGTCACCGAGATGAACCAGCGCATGGTCGACGAGCTCGCGCGCGTCTCGCGCGTCGTCGGCACCGAAGGACGCATCGCGCAGCGCGCGTCGATCGGCGATGTCGGCGGCGCGTGGGGCGAGGCCGTCGGATCGGTCAACACGTTGATCTCCGATCTCGTGCATCCCACGACCGAGACCGCGCGCGTCATCGGCGCCGTCGCCAAGGGCGACCTCACCCAGACGATGGCGCTCGAGATCGAGAACCGCCCGCTGCAGGGCGAGTTCTTGCGCACGGCGCTCACCGTCAACCGCATGGTGAGCCAGCTCAACTCGTTCTCGTCGGAGGTCACGCGCGTCGCGCGCGAGGTCGGTACCGAAGGGCGATTGGGCGGTCAGGCCGACGTGCAAGGCGTCGCCGGCACGTGGAAGGACCTCACGGACAACGTGAACTTCATGGCCGGTAACCTCACGTCGCAGGTGAGAAACATCGCCGAGGTCACGAAGGCCGTCGCGAGCGGTGACTTGTCGAAGAAGATCACCGTCGACGTCAAAGGCGAGATCCTCGAGCTCAAGAACACCATCAACACGATGGTCGATCAGCTGCGC
>CAYSCF010000033.1:0-36427 GCA_964429305.1 uncultured Sandaracinaceae bacterium
CAAGCGCTGGAGACGCGTCAGCACGATCAGATCATGACGGCGCCGCCCTCGACCGACGACATGACGGCCGAAGCGCGCACGTTCTTCCTGCGCGGCGTCGCGATGTTCCGCCGTCATCGCTACGACGCGGCGCTCGCGGCGTTCACGGCAGCGTACCGCTTCGCGCAGCTGCCCGAGGTCGTCTACAACCTCGCGGTCGCGAGCGAGCGCACCGATCACACGCAGGACGCGATCGACTACTACCGCGAGTACCTCAGGGCCCGCCCCACCGATCCGGGGCGCGCGACGATCGAGCACCACATCGAAGAGCTGCGCGCGCATTGAGACAGCGCGCCACGCACGTGACGTGAGCGCCTCGATCGATCTGCCGAATCGCTGCTGATTCGTGGGCCCGCCTGATGCTTGGTCTCCCACGGAGGCTTCTCATGCAGGGACCCGAACCGAATGGCGTCGTCGCGGTGTTTCCGAACCGCGAGGCGATCGACACGGCGCTGGAGTGGCTCAGGATCGACGGAGTCGATCGGCGCACGATCTCGATCCTCGGCCCGAACCTCATCCAGGAGCTTCCACCCGAGATGGATCGCTCGCCGCACCACAACGGCGAGATCGGCGGCTACTGGGCGAAGTGGGGCGCCGCGCTCGGTGCGCTCGCGGGCGCAGGGCCGGTCTCGATCGCGATGGTGGCCGCCAGCGTCGGCGTCGCGGAGTTCGCGCCCATCGTCGCCATCGGGATCGGGACGGCGATCGCGACCGCCGCCGCAGGCGCCGTGTCCGCCGGTCTCGTGAGCACGACGGTCCACGAGCGTCACGCGAAGCAATACGAGGCCGCGCTGCGCGACGGCAAGTACGTGCTCGTCGTGCACAGCGATGATCCCTCCACGTTGCGTGCGGCCAGCGAGGAGTTCCAGCGCATGAACGCCGAGTCGGTCGACGTCCACGGCCTGACGGGCGTCGCACCGCCGAGGGCGGCTCCCAACGACCGAACGCCCGCCGGTCAGAACCGATAGCCGAGCGTCAGGGAAACGGTCGGCGTCATTCCGTAGTGGAGCAGCGCACTCTCGAGCGCGGTGCTCGCGTCGGACGAGCCGGCCGAGCTCGTCGGGCTCGAGAGCACGACGTCGCTGCCGAGGACCTGCATCCAGCCGATCGAAGGTCGGATGACGAAGTTCTCGAGCAGGTAGAACGACCACGCGAGCTCGACGCTCGCGGCGTGCAACGTGAAGGCGGCATGGCCCGACGTCGCGCTCGTCTGCGCGCCGAGCAGCTGCGCGATCCCTCCGACGTCCACGTCGGTCGACTGCGTGATCAGCGCGTACCCACCGACGATCTCGAGACCCAGGCCTTCGAACGGGCGAAGACCGGCGTACGCGCGGAAGACGAACGCACCGAGCGAGAGCGTCGAGACGATCGAGCCCGCACCGCTGCCGCCGTTCTGATCGACGATCGATCCGGCCACGCCGCCGTAGGTCGTCAGCCCCGCGGCGACGCCCACGATGAAGCGGTCCAGCACGACGATACGCGCCGCGAGCTCGAAGTCGATCGGTGCGAGCGTTCCGCCGAGCAGCTCGACGCGCACCGGAACGGGCGGAGGCGGCGGCGGTGCCGGCGGCTTGTTCACGATCATCGCGGCGCGATCTTCCATCACGTCTTGCGCCGACGCGTGGACCTGCGTTCCGAGCGCGCTCGCTGCGATCAGCGCGGCGAACGAGACCCACTTGCGTGCGCGACGCATCGGCATCGCCGTCTGCGCGGCGACCGGGCGGCGGCTCTCGCGCTTGGCGACGTACATCGCGCGATCGGCGTCCGAGAGGATCTCGTCGAGCGATGCTGCTCCGTCGACGATGCGGATCCCCGCGCTGAACGTCGCCGCCATCCCGAGCGCGCAAGCGTCGCGCGAGAAGCGATCGCGCACGCGGGCGAGCGCACGCTCGGCATCCGCTAGGTCGGCCCGGGGCATCAAGAGGTCGAGCTCGTCGCCTCCGAGCCGAGCAGCCACGTCCGTCGGGCGTGTGCTCGCGAGCGCGCGCGCGATCGCGACCAGCAGCCGGTCGCCCATCGCGTGCCCGAACGCGTCGTTGTACCTCTTGAAGTGATCGAGATCGACGTAGACGACCGCGAGGTCGCCCACGCCCGCACGACGCAGCGCCTCGAAGCGATCCGTCAGCCCGCGCCGATTGAACAACCCCGTCAGCGCGTCGTGCGTCGCATCCCACGCGAGCTGCACGCGATCGCGATCGCGCATCGAGAGCGCGCCGGCGACCAGGGCCACGAGCACGGCATGACAGCCGACCTCGACCGGAGCGCGCTCGGCCAGGGCCGCATCCAGCAGGATCGAGCCGGAGGCCGCGAGCGCCGCTGCCACCGTCGTCCGGAGCGCGGCGCCGATGCGGATCTTCGGAGCACGGAGAGCATCCCAGGGAAGTCGCATCGAGTCGTCCATGCCCTCCCCTTTGCCAAGACCATGCTCGGCTCTCGAATGGCTCATCATCAGCGAACAGGCCTTGTTTTACGGATCATTCCGAGATTCGCGCGCTGCGTAGTCCGCACTCGACTGCGCTTTCGGCAGTCCCGCGTCCGCACCTCTCGCTGGGAGCGACGCCGGAGACAGTCGGCCCCGCCTCGCGCCGTGCACGCGCGCCCGATCGAGGGAGCCTCGGCCCCGCCTCGCTGCTGTCTCGGGTCGGCATACGACACGAACCTACCCACGAAAACATCGTGATCTCGGCGGCATCGGCCTTGCGAAGGGGCTGCGCCATGCATCGTCGCGTCGCGCTCGCTCTCACGTGTGTCGTTCTCTCCGCGTGTGCCTCGCGTCTCGGCGGGCGCAGACCGGGACAAGAGGCCGTGCTGCCGGTCGACGTGACGATGTCGACCTCCGAGATCGCCACCGGCTGGCAGCGCGACGGCGACTTCCTCGTGTCACCACCGCTCGAGGACGAGGCCGCGGCATCGCGGGTGGGCGTGCTCGTGCAGCTCGCGGTCGACGGCGACTTCCCCGCGTTCGAGGCGCGCGCGACCGAGCAGGGCGAGCCGATGGGCGACTGGGTGCCGCTCGGCGCGACGTTCAGCGAGGGCGATCATCACGTCGGTCTCGCCGATCTCGGTACGGTCGCGAGCGGCGCTCAGCTTCGCATCCCGGTCGACGCGGTCGACGACATCGCGAGCCTCGTGTGGAACGCGACGATCCCCGACGCGATCACCGATGGCGAGCCCGCGCCCGACGACGGAGCCGCGGTCGCGCCCCTCACCGCGGACCTGATGGGCCTCGGTATCGTCACGCGCTCGGACTGGGGCGCGGTCGCGACGCGCTGCACGACGCGTGACTCGCACCGCTATCGCATGGCCATCCACTACACGGATACGCCGTCGGCGAACCCGGACGCGATGATCCGAAGCATCCAGCACTATCACATGGACACGCGCGGCTGGTGCGACATCGGCTACCACTTCCTCGTCGGCGTCGACGGACGCATCTTCGAGGGCCGGCCGGTCGAATTGCTCGGCGCGCACGTGAGCGGCAACAACACCGGCAACATCGGCGTGTCGTTCATCGGGTGCTTCCACTCGACGGGCTGCTCCACGATGGGGCCGACGACGCCACCGGAAGTCATGCTGCAGGCCGGCGGGCGCTTGCTCGGGACGCTCGGTGGCCTCTACTCGATCAACCTCGATCGCACCTCGGTCAAAGGACATCGCGATCACACGGGCGCGAGCACCGACTGTCCCGGCGACTATCTCTACGCGCGGATCGACGAGCTGCTCTCGATCGGTCACGACCACACGCTCGGCGACGGCAGCACCATGCCGCCGCCGGATCCCACGCCGACACCGACGCCCACACCGACGAGCTGCGGCGGGCTCTCGTGCGGCGACTGCGCGGCTGCGACTGGCTGCGGCTACTGCAGCTCGCAGGGCGCGTGTCTCACGGCCGGCAGCTCGTGCACGTGGCCCGGCTCGGTGGGGACGAGCGAGTGCACGGCCACGCTCTATCCGTGCACGACCGCGACGTGCTGGAACCCGACGGCGACGTTCACGTCGTGCGGCGCTTACACGCACAGCGAGGACTTCACGAGCGGCTCGTACTCGGTGCACCGCTACTGGGCGCACCTCTATCCCGCTGGCGTCACGACGATCACGCTCGCGCGCACGAGCGGCACGTTCAATCCCGCGATCTTGATCTCGGATCGCAACGGTCGCGTCGCGTACGGCGGCGACGTCGCAGCGCTGCATCCTTCGGTCCAGGTGATCTCGGCCAACCCCGGCCGCGGCGACACGACGGCATCGGTCTCGCTGACCGCGACGAGCGATCTCGACGTCTACGTGTACGTCACCGACTGGGCCGTGCTCGACGCGTCGTTCACGGGCCACGTCTCGACGAGCGCGCACTACACGCTCACGGCGACCGAGGACTGCGGCGCCACGATGCCGCCGCCGATGACGACGACCGATGTGTACGCCGGGCTCACGCAGAGCGGCGCTGAGGTCCCGCGCGCGGGCCTGACGAACCCGACGCTGCGCTCGACGCTCGGCATCTCGACGGAGCCCTACGGCACGGTCGTCGACTACGGCGGACAGAGCTGGGTGCAGGGCCGCGTGAGCTGGTTCGGCGGTCCGAACGACACGGGCGTCGGCCCGACGGAGACGGTCGCCATCAGCGGCGAGGTCGCGCGCTCGCTGAACTCGCCGCTGCATCCCGACGCAGCGACGCTCGCGGCGCACCCGGAGCGCTACTACTACATCGCGATGCGCTTCTCGTACTCGCCGCAGGGCACGAGCTTCTGGCGCAACGCGCGATTCGTGATCGCCAACCCGCGCACGGGCGTCCGCGTGGTCGTGCGCGCCGCCGATTGGGGCCCGAACACGAGCACGGGCCGCATCATGGATCTCGCGCCGCAAACGATCGCGGATCTCGGATTGTCGACCGACGACACCGCAGTGATCGCGTTCGCGCTCCCCGGCACACCGCTCGGCGTCGTCCACTGACGGGAGTCGAGTAGAGTCGCGCCGTCATGCGCGCTCTCGCTCTCGCTCTCGCTCCCACTCTCGCTCTCACCGCGTGCGGCGCAGCTGCGCCACCACCGCCTGCCGTCGCCGCGAGCGAGCCCGCATGGATGGCCACGGTGCGCGACGCCCAGCACCGCGCCGAGACGACGTCGCAGGCCTACGATCACGTGCAGGGCCTCACCGACGCGGCCGGCCCGCGTCTCGCGGGCTCGCCCGGCGATCCGCTCGCCGTCGCTTGGGGTCTCGCGCGGATGCGAGAGATCGGTCTCGCGAACGTGCGCTCCGAGCCGGTGACGGTGCACGTGTGGCAGCGCGGCGACGAGCACGTCGAGATGATCGCGCCCGTCCCGCATCGGCTCACCGCCGCCGCGCTCGGCGGATCGGTCGGCACGCCGGAAGGCGGCATCGAAGCGGACATCGTGCGCGTCGACTCACTCGATGCGCTCACCGCGCTGACGGCCGATCAGGCGCGCGGGCACATCGTGTTCGTCGATCAGCGCATGGAGCGCGCGCGCGACGGGCACGGCTACGCCGTCGGCGTGCGTGTCCGCATCCAGAGCGCGTCGCTCGCCGCGGAACGTGGCGCGCTCGCCGTGCTGATTCGATCGGCCGGCACCGACTCCACGCGCTTCGCGCACACCGGCGTGCTGCACTACGACGAGGCACAGCCCCGCATCCCGGCCGCTTCCGTGAGCAACGCCGACGCCGACGTGATCTCGCGCGCGCTCGAGCACGGCGCCGTCACGATCCGCATGTCCCTCGGCTGCCACGAGGCGCCCGATGCGCAGAGCGCCAACGTGATCGGCGAGGTCGTGGGCAGCGATCGCGCGAGCGAGGTCGTCCTCATCGGCGCGCACCTCGACTCGTGGGATCTCGGCCGAGGCGCCGTCGACGACGGGGCGGGTGTCGGCATCGTGATGGAAGCCGCGCGCCAGATCGCCGCGAGCCCCACGCCGCCGCGACGCACCGTGCGCGTGGTGCTCTTCGCCAACGAAGAGAACGGAGGCGCGGGCGCCGAGGCGTACGCCGAAGCGCACGCGAGCGAGCTCGCCACGCACGTGATGGGCCTCGAGTCCGACTTCGGCGACGGACGCGCGTGGGCGTTCCGCACGCCGAGCCGCAGCGAAGGCTGGTCGCGCATCGCGACGCTGCTCGAGCCGCTCGGCATCGAGTGGCAGGAGGACGAGCCGCACGGCGGCGCCGACATCGGCCCGATGCACGAGCACGGCGGCGTCCCTGCGGTCGACGTCGCGCAGGACGGCACGCGCTACTTCGATCTGCACCACACGGCGAACGACGTGATGACCGAAGTGGATCGCGAGTCGCTCGATCACGCGATGCGCGCCGTGATGACGGTCGCTTACGCGGTGGCGCTCGACGTCGACGGCATCACGCGCTGACGTGGGGCTTGCGCTTCGCGCCCGGGGCCCGATGATGCGGTCGTGATCGACATTCACTTCTGGCCCACGCCCAACGGACACAAGGTCACCGTCGCCGCCGAGGAGCTCGGCTTGCCGTATCGGATCGTTCCGATCGACATCGGGCGCGGCGCGCAATTCGAGCCGGCGTTCCAGGCCATCTCGCCCAACGGCCGCATGCCCGCCATCGTCGACGACGAGCCGCTCGGGGGCGGTGCGACGATCTCGATCTTCGAGTCGGCCGCGATCCTGCAATACCTCGCCGAGAAGGGCGGCGGCCTCATGCCGAGCGAGACACGCGGCAAGTATCGCGTGCTCGAGTGGCTCGCGTGGCAGGTCGCCGGCATCGGCCCGATGACCGGTCAGTACGGTCACTTCAACGTGTACGCGAAGGAGAAGATCCCGTACGCGATCGATCGCTATCGCAACGAGGTACGTCGTCTGCACGGCGTGCTCGAGGCCCAGCTCGCCAAGACCGAGTTCATGGCCGGCGACTACTCGATCGCCGACATCGCCACCTATCCCTGGGTGAAGCTCTACGCGGGCAACGAGCTGCTCGGCGATCGTCCGAACATCGCGCGGTGGATCGAGACCATCGCGGCGCGGCCCGCCGTGAAGCGCGCGTACGAGAAGGGCGAGCAGATCAAAGGTCGTCCGATGGACGACGAGGCGCGCAAGCATCTGTTCGAGAAGAAGCACTGAGCGAGGAGCCCACCCGTTCTTGGGCGCTGTCGACGCCGCGGGCCTAACGCGTGCAGACACTCGCGATGCAACGCTGGCCGGCCGCACACGCGTGGTCGCACGCGCCGCAGTGCTGCGCGTCGCTCGCGACGTTCGTCTCGCAACCGGTGCTCAACGAGCCGTCGCAGTCGGCGACGCCGGGATCGCAGGCGATGGGCGTGTACGCGCGATCGCCGATCCACGTCTCGACGCTGCTGCATCCGATCGAGAGGAGCGCGGCGAGCACGACGCGAGTCATCGCGTCCCCACGATGCGGTCGAGCAGCGCCTCGGGATCGCGCTCGACGATCGGGATCGCGCGATGCGCAGCGCGCACGATTCCGCGTCGCTCCATGCCGGCGAGCGCGTCGAGCAGCGGCGACCAATAGCCATCGGTGTCGAGGAACGCGATCGGCTTCTCGTGGAGGCCGAGCCAGCGCCACGTCCACTGCTCGAAGATCTCTTCCATCGTCCCGATCGCGCCGGGCAGCGCCACGAACGCCGTCGCGATCTCCGCCATGCGCGTCTTGCGCTCGTGCATCGTGTCGACGACGTGCGATCGATCGAGACCGCCGTGCGCGACCTCGCGCGCGACGAGACCGTGCGTGATCACGCCGGTGACGTGCACCCCCGACGCGATGGCCTCGTCGCCGACGACGCCCATCAGCCCGACCTTCGCGCCGCCGTACACGATGCTCGCGTTGCGCGCGGCGCATCCACGAACGATGGCGCGCGCCGCATCGGCGAACGCGGGCTCGTCGCCGAGCGTCGAGCTACAGAAGATCGCGAGACACGGAGGCTCCGTCATCCGCGGAGCTTGTCACGCCACGTCAGTTGGGCATGCCGCAACCGATCCAGGCCTGGATCGTCGTGATGTCGGTGGCAGAGAACCCGCCGTAGGGGTCGGCGCTCGCCATCTGACCGCCGGGACGACCGAGCTGGATCGTGCATGCAGCCATGCTCGTTCCGCACGCCGACGACGTGGCACGCGCGACGGTGATGCTCGAGCCGAAGTGCGGATCGCGGCCGGTCGTGTGGCAGCTCGCGCAGTGTCGCGCGTAGATCGGCTGCACGGCGCTCGCGTAGCTCGGACAGTTCGGTTGCGTCCACGCATCGGGCGCGCTGGAGCTCGCGTCGGGCTGCGCGATCGACGCGTCCGGCGTGGACGCTGCGTCGGAGTCGGACGTGGGCTCCTGCGCGGTGCCGCAGGACGTGGCGAGGACGAGAATCAGAGAGAGGAAAGCGAAGCGTTGCATCGCGCACGCTCCAGCAAGAACGATGCGCGGCCGGGATGTGCCAACGGGGCCGGAATCTCGACGGTCGCTGCGCACGAAGCTGCGCAACGCGCATGGCGATGCGCTCGACGTTCTGGTTCTCAATCGCGCTCGGACACGCCACGCTCGCCATCGTGGAGATCACGTTTCGAGCACTGCGCGCGAGCGAGGTTCCTCTGCTCCATTCCTGGCTCGCGGAGCCGCACGTCGCCCTCTGGTGGGAGCCCGCCACGACGCTCCGCGAGGTCGAGGGCGATTATCTCCCGCGACTCTCGGGCGACGATGTGCTGCCGCTCGCTGCGCCCGCCGGCGTCACGCAGTACCTCGCGTACGACGACGAGACGCCGTTCGCGTTCATCCAGGCCTATCGCGTGATGGCGCACCAGGACGAGGGTTGGTGGCCGGAGGAGACCGATCCGTGCGCGCTCGGCATCGATCAGTTCATCGGCGTGCCGGAGAAGCTCGGACGCGGCCTCGGCACCGCGCTGGTGCGCGCGTTCGTCACCAAGCTCTTCGACGACGATCCGCGTGTCACGCGCGTGCAGGCCGACCCGTCGCCGGACAACGCGCGCGCGATCGCGATGTACCGCCGAGCGGGATTCGAGGACGCGGGGCTCGTCGAGACGCCGGATGGTCCCGTTCGCCTGATGCGGATCGTGCGCCCCGCGTGATCAGCAGCGTGTCCAACCGAAGACGGCGCGATCCGGCTGGCCGTACTTCGTCAGCGCGCCGTGCGGGCCGACGGCGTTCGGGCGCTGGAAGATCCAGTTCTGCCAGGCGCTGAGGCGCGCGAAGATCTTCGAGTCGGCCGTCTCCGCTCCGGGGAAGCGCAGCGAGGCTTCCATGCCCGTGAGCGCGTCCGGGCTGAGGCTCACGCGCTCTTCGATCGCGATGCGGACGTCGTCCTCCCAGTCGATCTCGTCGGGCGCGAGCGTGACGAGGCCGAGCTCGTTCGCGCGCTCGGTGGAGATCGCGCCCTTCTCTTCGAGCACGCGGCCGACGCCCGCCGGGTCGTAGAGGAACCGGACCTGCAGGCGCGAGAGGCCGTGCGACATCGGGAACACGCCCGCATTCGCCGGGCTCGTCTCGATGCTCACCTTCTCGTCGTCGTCCGCGAGCATGTACTGACGATCGGCGGCGAGCGCGATCTCGAGGAGCGATCCGACGAAGCAGCTCTCGGCATCGACGAGCGCGAAGAGGCTCTTGCTCGTCAGATCGAGCCGACGCAGCACGCGCGCCTGCAGTGCGAGGATCTCGTTCGCGAGCCAGCTGTCCTTCGCGGCGGCGTGCAGCGCACGATCGGCCGCGAGCACGTGCGCGCGATCGCCCGCCGTCTTCAGCACGATCACGCCCACGTCGAGATGGTTGATGCGCAGCCTCAGGATCGCATCGTCGAGCTCGCGCCACGCGCGGAGCGACCACTGCTTGGCGCCTGCGGAATCGATGTCGGCCGCGCTCGTGGGAGGCGCGTCCTTCGGCGCGTGCATCGTGAGCGTCGCCGTGCGTGCGGCATCGTCGACGATCACCTCGACGAATGAATACGCATATCTCCCACCCTCGATCGTCGGAACGACCGGGTCGAGCGTGATGCCCTTGGCGGCCTTCTTCGTCACCGTCGCGGCGAGCTTCTTCGCGCGCTCCTTCACGGTCTCGTCGAACTTGCTGCGCGGCGCGATCGCGTCGACGAGACGCCACTCGACGGCGCGCTTGCCGCGGATGCCTTCGCTCGTCGTGCAGAACACGTCGGCCTGATCGCGACGCACCTTGCGCTTGTCGACGAGGCGCGTGAGCCCGCCAGTGCCAGGGAGCACGGCGAGCAGCGGGACCTCGGGCAGGGACACCGAGCTCGAGCCGTCGTCGACGAGCACGATCTCGTCGCACGCGAGCGCGAGCTCGTAGCCGCCGCCAGCGCAGGGACCGTTCACTGCGGCGAGGAACTTGATGCCGCTGTGATGCGAAGCGTCCTCGATCGACAGGCGCGTCTCGTTGGTGAACTTGCAGAAGTTGACCTTGAACGCGTGCGACGACGATCCGAGCATGTAGATGTTGGCGCCCGAGCAGAAGACGCGCTCGATACCGCTGTCGACGACGACGACCTTCACTTCCGGGTGCTCGAAGCGCACGCGCTGGATCGCATCGGCGAGCTCGATGTCGACGCCGAGGTCGTAGCTGTTGAGCTTCAGCTCGTAGCCGTCGCGCAAGCCGCCGTGGAGCTCGACCGCCATCGTGAGGCGCGCTTGCTCGCCCTCGGTCCGCAGCTTCCAGTGCTTGTAGCGGCTGGGATGCGTGTCGAACGAGACGGGCGGCTGCGGAGGCGTCGGATGGTCGGCCATGGTGATGGTGGACCATACGACGGCGTTCCCGAATCGGGATCCCCTCGCTGGGCGTAGAATCACAGCGTGCCCGGCGTCGTCCGCGTCTTCTTCGATTACTCCAGCCCTTGGGCCTATCTCGGGACCGAGCGCGTCGAGGGCGTCGCATCGCGTCACGGCGCGCGCGTCGTCTACCAGCCCTTCTTGCTCGGGGGCTTGTTCCGCGCGATCGGCACGCCGATGGTCCCGCTCGAGGTGATGCCCGCCGCCAAGTCGCGCTACGTCCGACGAGAGATCGAGCGATTCGCGGCCCGCGACCGGATTCCCTATCGGTTCTCGACGCGCTTTCCGCTCCGCACCGTCGATGCGCTGCGGCTCACGCTGCTGGTTCCCGCGCAAGAGCGCGCGCCGCTCGTTCATGCGCTGATGCGCGCGACGTGGGCGGACGATCAGGACCCGGCCGATCGCGCAGTGCTCGCGTCGTGCCTTCGCGAAGTGCATCTCGATGCGGCGCTGATCGATCGCATCGGCGATGCGAAGGCCGCGCTGATCGCGGCGACCGACGAGGCCATCTCCCTCGGTGTTCCAGGGGCTCCGACCTTCCAGGTGGGCGACGAAACGTTCTGGGGCCAGGACCGGCTGCTATTCGTCGAGAAAGCGCTAGCCTCCGCGGGAGAACGCACGTGACGCCCCACTTCACCTTTCTCCGAGTTCCCGTCCACGTGCAGCCGTTCTTCTGGCTGCTGGGGTTCATCTTCGCGAGCGATCGGTACGCGAGCGGATGGATCTTCGACGGCACGTTCCACATCACGCAGCCGGCGTCGTTCGCGCTCTGGTTCCCGATCGTGTTCACGGCCGTGCTCTTCCACGAGATGGGGCACGCGCTCGTTGGTCGCCGCTTCGGTGCCACGCCGTTCGTCGTGCTCACGGGCCTCGGCGGCTACACGCAGCTGCACGGGCAGCGCTTCACGCCGGGACGTGCGGCCATCGTCTCGTTCGCCGGGCCGCTCATCGGGCTCACCATCGGCGGGCTCACGTACGCGTTCCTCCTCTTCTCGCCGGTCCCGCTGCCGCTCGTGGCGTCGAACGCGCTGAGCGACATCGTCTTCACGAACCTGTTCTGGGCGATCTTCAACCTGATCCCGATCGTCGGTCTCGACGGCGGCAACATCATGGCGGCGCTCTTCGACAAGGGCTTCGGTCAACGCGGCGTGCGCGCGGCGCTCGTGATCTCGATCTTCATCTCGGTCGCGATCATCACGCTCTATTGGTGTGTCACCGCCGTGACGCATGGACCGCCGCCGATCTGGCCGACGCTGCTCTTCGGGTACTTCGCGATGCGGAACTACCGCGACTGGCAGACGCTCGGTCGTTGGTCGGACAAGATCAAGCCGACGGCGGGCACCGCGCGCGGAGCGCGGACGACGGTCGAGACCGTGTGGACCGACGCGCGCATCGACGCGGAGATCGAGCGCGGCTTCAAGGCCCTCGAAGAGCGCAACGCGACGCTGGTCAAGACGATCGGCGAGAGCCTGGTGCCGCACGCGACGTCGGCCGATCACCGCTTCCAGGTCGCGCATCTGGTCGCGTGGGGCCGCCTCCTCTCGGGTGACGTCAGTGGAGCGCGGCGCGCGCTGCAGCAGACGCTGCCGCCCGGTCAGCTGCCGGACGCGCTGCTGGAAGGCAGCATCCGCCTCGAGCTCGGCAACGCGAACGACGCCGTGCCTTCGCTCGCGGAAGCGATCGTCGATCGCAACGACGACTTCGTCGCGACGCGGCTCGCGCGCGCGGTGGTCTCGAGCGGCCGCATCGATCCGATCCTCGCGCTGCTCGCGAAGGAAGACGTGTCGAAGGGGATCGGCGCGCGCCCGTTCCAGATCATCACGTCGGAGCTCGCGTACGCGGGACGCCACGATGCGGCCAGGCAGGTCGGCGAGGCGCTCTTCGCGCGCTTCGGCGAGGGCGCCGATGCGTTCAACGTCGCCTGCGCGCTGGGGAGATTGGATCGCGCGGACGACGCGCTCGTGTGGCTCGACAAGGCGCTCGAGGCAGGTCTGCCCGACAAGTCGGTGCTCGATACGGACTCGGACATCGCGCCCGTGCGGGAGCTTCCGGGGTTTCAGGCGCTGCGAGAGAAGGCCGGGCTCGCCTGACGCTCGGGCTCTGGCCTACTTCTTCCGCGTCAGCGGTACATGCGGCGTCAAGTACTCGTCCCGCACCGGATCGATCTCCTCGAGGTCGATCTCCGGGCTCGACACCAACGGCGCCGGGTTCCGGCTCGCTCCGAAGAGCGCATTCGCGATCGCCGCGCGATCCGGCTTGGCTTCCGGCCGAATGCGGCCGCGCGCCTCGGCCACGGCGCGACCGAGCACGCTCGTGCTCGTGCGGATGCCTTCGTCGAGCAGAACGTCCTCGAGCCGCTCGAACATCTCGTCGGCGCTGCCGATCCGCTCCTCGACGCGCCGCGCGAGCGCGTGGCTCACGATCTCCTGGATCGCGTCCGGTAGATCGCGTCTGAACTTGCGCAGCGGTGGGACCTCGCCCTTCTGCACGCGCACGAGCGTCTCGCGATCGCTGCTTCCGGCGAACAAGCGCTGCCCCGCGAGCGCTTCCCAGAGCACGACGCCCATCCCGTAGAGATCGCTCGCCGGTGACGGCTCGAGACCTGCCAGGATCTCCGGCGCGACGTACGCGAGCTTGCCCTTCACCATGCCCGGCTGCGTGAGCCGCGCGCGGTCCACCGCGAACGCGAGCCCGAAGTCCGTGAGCTTCGCGACACCGTTGATCCCGACGAGGATGTTCTGGGGATCCACGTCGCGATGGAACACGGGCGCCGGCTCGCCGTACGCATCACGGCGTTGATGCGCGCTCGCCAGTCCTCGAAGCGCGTCGATCACGACCTGCAGTACGATCGACCACGGCGGCAGCTCGTTCACCTCGACGTACGAGCGCACGAAGCGCGAGAAGTCGATGCCTTCGACCCACTCCATGACGAGATAGAAGCCGCCCTCGTCGACGCCGAGATCGAGCACGCGCGTGATGTTCGGGTGCGCGAGGATCGCCGCGATCTTCGCCTCCTCGACGAACATCGTGACCAGCGCCGGATCGTCCGCGAGCGTCGGCAGCATCCGCTTGATGGCGACCTCGGTCTCGAACTGCGCCGCCCCCTTGAGCACACCGCGCCACACGGTGGCCATGCCTCCGCGGCCCGCGAGCGAGCGCAGCTCGTAGCGTCCAGCGAGGAGCGTTCCGGGGGCGTCCATCCGTCGATCTCTTCTACGTGTGGAGCACCCGATCGGTTGCCTCCGCCGCGAACGATTCTTCGCCCGGATCGGGATCGCGAGCAACCGCGTGCAGCGGGAGCGGATGGACCGGGAGCGGGAGCGAGAGCGTCAGTGCGATGCCGGGAACACGCAGCCCGTGGCCGGGCATCCGCTCGGCACCGTGATCTCGGGCGAGCCCGCCCACGCCGTCTCCAGGAAGTGCTCGATCTGATCGAACGCCGCGTGCCCCGCCGGCGTGTCGCGCGCCGCGAAGCCGTGCACGTCGTACACGCCCGTGTCGCCCACCTGGTACTGCGTCATGCCCGTCGCGCCCGTGACGTGATCGGCATCGGTGAGCCCCAGGATCGGATGCAGCGGCACACCGACCTGCGTCGCGTGCGTGAGGATCGCGACGAACTCGTTGCCGGGATTGGGCAGCACCTGATCGCCGATGCTCTCTTGCTCGAGATAGACGTCGTGCCCCGACTGCACGCGCTCGGCGAACGTCGCGCCATCGGCGGGATCGAAGAGCGTCTGCGCGATCGCGATCAACGCGGCGACGTTCGCGACGCCGCCGTTGCGCACCTGGATGCCGGAGAGGAACGTCTGGAAGATCACCGACTGGTAGACCCAGTGCGACCACGCAGCGCCCGGCACGTTGAGGACCGCCGTGCGGATCTCGTCGGACGCCGCAGCGACGACGAGGCCCATCGTCCCACCGAGCGATCCGCCGACCCACGTGGGCTGCGACCAGTCGACGTGGCGGCCCGCGTTCGGGTTGGCCATGCCGTTCAGCATCGGCGCGGAGAGCGCGGCGTCGAGCACCGAGCCGAGCGAGTGTCCGATCGCGGTCGCGTGCGCCGCGGCCTGCATGAGCGGCGCGAACGCGCGATGCGCACCGTCGAGCACGTTCACGAGATGCGAGAGCGTGACGATGAGCTCGGTGTCGGTCCATCCGTAGAACTGCACGCCGACCTTCGCGGTGCCTTGCATCGCGAACGTCGCGTCGAACGCGTCGTCGTGGAAGTTGCCGCCGGCGCCGTGGCCGTAGAGCACCGCGCGGTAGTTTCCCGTGCCGCTCGGGACGACCACGCGGAAGGGCGCATCGCCCGTGCCTTGTTGCGTCGGGATCCCGTGGGCATCGGTGACGAGCGCGCCGTTCGCGTCGAGCCACACTGGCAGACCGACGATGCGACCCTCGAGGATCGACGCGATCGGACCGCCCGCAGGCTGGTGATTCACGACGTCCCACTCGACGTGGACCGTTCCCGCATCGACCGCTGCGACGGCCGCCGCGATCATCGCGTCGATCGGCGCAGTCGCGTTCACGATCGATCGCGTGGTGAAGTCCCACGCGCGAACGACGTGCGCCGGTGCGATGCCTTCGTGATCGAGCACCGAGAGGATCGGCGCGTAGTAGCCCGCCAGGCGCGCTTCGTCGGGCGAGCGCGGCGGCGTGAGGCCGAGCGCGACCTGTGTCATCGCATCAGCGACCGCGGGCGCGCCCGCCATCGTGCGCACGCCATCCGTCACGACGACGACGTAGTCCGTCTGCGGCTCGAGCATCGCGAGCGGATCGGCGACGAGCGACGCCGGCGTCGGCGCCGCGTGCGTCGTGCTCGCGTACGTCTCGATGCGGAGCGGGACCTCCTCACCGAAGTGCGGCGAGGTCGGCGTCGCGACGAACAGACGCATCACTCCGTTCGTCGGCCCGCCGAAGCTCGTGGGATCGAGGGGGCCGTCGAGCTCGACCACGAGGCTCGAGACCCGCGAGAAGCCGTCGGCGTTCGAGAGCCGCGCCGCACCCGGGTCCATCGCGTTGATGGGCGTGATGTCGAGCTGCAGGTGGATGCCCGTCGCCGTCGTCGTGTCCGCGACCGCGAACGTGTTGGACGGCCACGGCACGATGCAGTGATCGGGATCGAACGGCGAGCACGCGGCGGTCAGCGGCGTTCGGTCGCCGGGCTGACGCGGCGTCACCGGGAACGTCGCGGGTGCACACGAGGTGGCGAGCAGAGCGATCAAGCCAAGGCGCGAGACGGCGAAGCGCATGCCCGGCATCATAGCCGCCAAGGCGGAAGCGATGCGCAGTGTCCGACGTACGAAATCCATGCGCCGCCACCTTCCGATCCGAATCGAGAGCGCCTGCGCCGAGGATTGGTCTGCGATGCGGCCGAATCCCGACGGTCGCCACTGCGATCGCTGCGCCAGCACGGTGATCGATCTGACGCGCGTGACGCGCTCGCAGGCCGAGGACATCGTGCGCCGTCATGGTGGCAAGGTGTGCGGTCGTGTGCGCGCCGATGCGCGCGGCGATGCCGTGTTCGCCCCGGAGCCCGTGCGTCGCGGTGTGATCCCGATGGCGCTCGCCGGATTGCTCGCCGCGTGCGCGCCCGAGACCTCTCCGGAGACGAGCGAAGCCCCCGCGCCGCATGCGGACGTCGACGATCGCACGGTGGGGCTCTCGCTCCCGACGACGGGCAGCTTCGGTGGCTCGCTCGCGACCGGCACGATGATGCCGATCGGCCCCGTCGCGCCCGTCGTCGCACACGTCGATCCGCCCGTCGTGATCGAAGAGCCGATCGGCCCGACGGCCGAGCAGATCGCACTCACGCGTCGCAAGCACCAGCGTCAGCGCCCACCGATCGCGCCGCCCCCGATCACGCACCACATGATGGGCGCAATGGTGATGCCTCCGAGCAGCTGAGCCACGCGAGCCTTCATGCACACCAGCAGGCATGACGTCGAGGAAGGCCCGCAGGACGGGCGCGAGCGAGACCATCGGCATCTCGATCGACGCGGGCACGAAGGCCGCGCTGAAGAAGCTCGCGGCGAGAGCCCATGCCGGCAACGTCTCCGCGCTCGTCACGGACATGACGACACTCGCGCTCCGTCAGGCAGCGTTCGAGGACGCCTGGGCATGGTACGGCGGTGCGGCGCCGTCCGACGCGGCCCGCGCGCGCATCGATGTCGCGTGGGAAGAAGGCTGGACACTCGCGCGGACGCACGCCGCGAAGAAAGCGCGCCGGAAGTCCGCGGCGTGAGCGCCCACGGGCTGACGTTCGACACGGGAATGCTCGTGGCCCTCGAGCGTCGTCGCCCACGAGCGTGGGATGTCTATCGTCGCGCGCAGGAGCGAGCGGTGGCCATCACCGTTCCGACGCCGGTGCTCGGTGAATGGTGGCGAGGTCGGACCGACATAGGCGACGCGATTCGTCTCTCGGTCGTGATCGAGCCCCTCACGGATGCGGTGGCGCGCCTCGCGGGCGAAGCGCTCGCCGAGGTTTCGCGCGCAACGGCGCTCGACGCATTCGTGATGGCCAGCGCTGCGATGCGCGGCGACGTCGTCTACACCGACGATCGCCACGACCTCGAGCGCCTGCGCGCGTTCTTTCCCGGCGTTCGCGTCCTCGGGATCTGAGGAGAGCTCACTCGCCACACCCACGCATTCCTTGACGCAGACCCCTGCGCGCGCTTGAACCGGGCGCGATGGCACACTTCCTTCTCCTCCAGGCCGGGGGCCACCCTCCGGCCGAGCTCGATCCGATCGCGCTGATCCTCCAGGCGTCGCTGGTCGTGAAGCTCGTACTGCTCGTGCTCGTGGGCATGAGCGTCGCGTGCTGGTTCATCATCGGGGCGAAGGTGATGCGCATCCGGCAGGCGAACACGCAGAGCGCGAAGTTCCTCGATGCCTTCTGGTCGAAGGACTCCGGCCCGTGGAAGGCCGAGCGGATGGAGGCGATCTACGCGCAGATGGGCCCGCTCTCGGGCTCGCCGCTCGCGCGCGTGTTCCACGCCGGCTACGTCGAGCTCGCCAAGATCACGCAGGGCGACAAGTCGCCGAACAGCGGCGATCTCGAGAGCGTCGAGCGTGCGCTCAAGCGCGCGGCGGGCAACGAGATGACGGCGCTCGAGAACCAGCTGCCCGTGCTCGCGACCACCGGATCGACGGGCCCGTTCATCGGTCTGTTCGGAACCGTGTGGGGCATCATGAGCAGCTTCCTCGCGATCGGCGCGCAGCACGGCGCGACGCTCGACGTGGTCGCGCCCGGCATCGCCGAGGCGCTGATCGCGACGGCCGTCGGTCTGCTCGCCGCGATCCCGGCCGTCATGGCGTACAACTACTTCATCCGCCGCATCCGCGTGATCGAGAGCGAGACCGAGGCCTTCGCCGCGGACTACCTCAACATCGTCAAACGCCACTTTCTCTCGTAGTCGAGGCTCACGATGGCCTTCAGCAGCGGAAGTGGCTCGGGACGCGCGCCGATGAGCGAGATCAACGTGACGCCGCTCGTCGACGTCATGTTGGTCCTCTTGATCATCTTCATGGTCGCCGCGCCGATGATGACCGCGGGCGTGCAGGTCGATCTGCCGCAGGCCGACGCGCCGCGGCTCGAGGTCGACGAGCAGCGCATCCTTCTCTCGATCGACGCGCAGCAGCAGATCTTCGTGGGCGAGGACATCGTCCCGTTCGAGCGATTGGAAGACGTGCTGCGCCACAACGCGCGCCTGCAGCAGGAGCGCGAGCTCTTCGTGCAGGCCGACGAGAACGTGCCCTACGGCGTGGTCGTGCGCGTGCTCGCGGTCGTGCGTCGTGCCGGCGTCGAGAGCCTCGGCCTCGTCACGAACCCGCTGGGATCCGGTGGTGTTCCCACGCCTGCCGCCGCGACGCGATCCGAGCCAACCCCGGCGGCTCCCTGAGAGTCGGAAGGTAGTCGTGTACCTCGAGCCCGGCGACGATCGACCCCCTTCCCTGCTCGGCCATCACCGGCCGGACGTGACGGTGATCGCGGGCGGCGTGCTCGCGCTCGTGCTGGTCCCGATCGTCGTCCCGCTGGTCGCGTTCGTTCTCTCGGTGCTGTGGTCGCTGCCGGTCGTCGGCCCGTTCATGCCGCTCGTGTTCCTCGCGGTGCTCGTCGTCACGCTGGTGCTGATGAACGGATCGCGCGTGCTCGAGTCGGGCGGCGGCATCGGCTCGACGCTGGCCTTGCACGTCGGGATCCCGCTCGTGATCTGGCTCGTCGTGTTCGGCGCGTCGGTGGTCGGCATCCAGCTCGACGCGCCGCCGCCGCCGCCGGTCGCGGTGCAGGACGTCGTTCAGGCGCGCTTCGTCCAGCTCGGTGAGATCCTCGATCCGCACCGGCTGCCCGATCGTCAGGTGCCGATCCTGCGCACCGACACGCCCGATCCGCATCACGCGCCGTCGCTCGATCCGAACCCGACGCAGCCGCCGCCACCGCCCGATCACGAGCGCCAGCGCGACTCGGTCGACGACATGCTGCAGCGGCTCAGCCACGACGCGCAGACGTTCGCCGAGCGCGACGAGCAGCGCATCCGCGAGGGCGATCCCGACGGCATCGAAGAGGGCACCGAGCGCACTGCGACCGAGGGTGATCTCTACCAGGGACGTCTCTACTCGTTCTTCCGGCGCGGATGGACCGTGCCCACCACGATCTCGGACGAGGCGGTCACGAGCCTCGTCGCGGTCGTGAACATCACGGTCAACGCGGACACGACGATCGGGGAGTGGACGATCGAGCGCAGCAGCGGCAACCCCGACTTCGACGAGTCGGTGTCGTCACAGATGACGCGGATCGTGGCGGCCAACCCGAACATCCCGCCGCCGCCCGAAGAGGTCGCGGCGCAGTACCTCGGCCAGCACATCCGCGTTCAGTTCAGCGGCCGCAACGCTCACCGGTAGCGGCAGCTCGCGCACCGCTGAAGAGCGGTCAGCGCGAACGATCCTTCCACCGAGAGGGATGCATTGCTTGATGGAAGAGCCCGAGAACGATGACCTCGGTGTCGAGCTCGACGAAGAAGAGCGCGTACGGAAAACGCCGAAGCAGTGCTCGTCGGATGCTGGGGCGGCACGACGATGGGAGACGCCGCCGGAAGCGCAGCAACCTGCGCGACCACGCGCGCCACTTCCAGAGCGAGCTCGAGGCCGAGCCCGTCTCGCTGGCTGTCGTACCAACTCCGCGCGCCATCGAGATCGAGGACCCCCTCCGCCCTCCAGCGCATGGGCTTCATCGCGTCACGGAATCCCGAATCGCGCCTTCACTTCGGCCCACGGAATGGCAGCGGGCGGGTCTTGCTCGTGCGCACGCAACCGTCGCGCGAGCTCTTCTCGCTCCTCGTCGGTGACGGCGAGCACTTCTCCATGCTGGTCCACGATGCTGTTCCACAGCACCTCGATGAGCTCGAGACGCGCGTTCACCGAGAGCTTGAGTGCCTCCACGAGCGCAGGGTGCATGTCGATGAGCATGACGGGCGTTCGAGCACATCGCCAGAGGCGGGATGAAACGTCAGCGGCCGCGGCCGCGACCTGGCTGCGTGCACGTCTCGGGCGGCTCCTCTCCCTGCTGCAGGATCGCTTCGGCCATCGCACCGATCGCGCGTGAGCAGTCGGTGTCGCGCGCCATCGCGAGCCGCTCGCAGCGATGGGCGGCTCCCGGCATCGGCGCGTAGCGGGCGATGAGCGCGCAGCATCGCGCGGCGCGCTGACACATCGCGGACGGGTGCGGCAGCACCATCGTCGTCGGCGGCACGCCCGTTCCCGGCGGAACGCTCGTCGCGGTCGGCATCGTGCTCGCGGTCGGACGCGCCGTGGCGGGCGGCATCGTCGTCATCGGCGGCGGCGCGCTCGGAGGAGGCGCAGTCGTGGTCGCCGGCGCGGTGTGCGGATGACTCGGTGGTGGAGGAGGCGGTGGCACCGGCGTGTCGCGCTCGAATGCACACGCCGAAAGGAGAAGCGCGCAGGCGATCGAAACGCGCGTCATCAATGCGGCTCGTGGCATGCGGTCGGGATGGCCTCGCCGAGCTGCGAGAGCGCCGACCGATAGGTGGTGATCGCTTCGCGACAGTATTGAGCGCGCGACTCGTCCGCTTCGCGAAGCTCTGCACAGCCGCGGCCCAGGCCGCCGAGCGGCATGTGCGCGATCGCGGCCTCGCAGCAGTGGAACGCCTGGACGCAGACTGGCGCGCCTTCGGGCGGAGCGACCGCTTCGTGCGCGGGCGGCGTCGGCGCGGCGCTCGTCGGCGGAGCAGGCGTCGGGGTCGGCGTCGTGGCGGGCGCCGTCGTCGTCGTGGCGGCAGGGGCGGCGCTCTCGGGCGGAGGCGGCGGCACCGGCGTGTCGTGCTCGGTGTTGCACGCGCTCGCGAGCACCGAGAGACAGAAAACGAAGGCAGCTCGATCCATGACGCGAGGGTACGTCAAATGGGGGCTCCGAATTCCAAAGGTCCGCGTCCTTTTCCCAGACCCGGTGCGCTCGCGAGCGCGCGGTGCACCCACTGCTTGGCGCCTTCCACCGCATCGAGCATCGTCTCGCCCTTCGCCAATCGCGCGGCGATCGACGACGCGAGCGCGCAGCCGGTGCCGTGCCCCGCCGTCGTGGTGAGGCGCGCCTCGGTGAGCTCGAAGAGCGCGCCGTGGACGCAGAGCACGTCGGTCGCCACGTCGCCCGCGAGATGCCCACCCTTCACGAGCGCCGCGCTCGCGCCGCGCTGCACGAGCGCCGTCGCCGCCGCGCGCGCGCTCGCCACGTCTGTCACCTCGATGCCCGTGAGCGACGAGGCCTCCATCGTGTTCGGCGTCACCAGCGCGGCGCGCGGCAACAGCGTGCGGAGCGCTTCCGCATCGGCGAGCGCCGCACCGCTCGTCGCGAGCAACACGGGATCGCACACGAGCGTGCGCGCCCCGAGCACCGCGGCGACCCGCTCCACGATCGCGGCCGAGCCGAGCGCGCCGGTCTTGATCACGTGCGCGTCGAGATCGCCGAGCACCGCCTCGATCTGCTCGCGCACGAGATCGGCATCGAGGATCTCCACGCGAGAGACGCCTCGCGTGCTCTGCACCGTGAGCAACGTGATCGCCGCCGCGCCATACACGCCGTGCCGCTCCAGCGTCTTGAGATCCCCCTGGATCCCTGCGCCTCCGGAAGGATCCGATCCGCCGATCGCGAGCACGACTGCCGTCATGCAGCAGACCGTACCCCTTTGCGTTCGGGATCGCGCGTGCCAGTCTGAAGCCCGTTCATGACGACACGTCTTTCTCCCGTCGCGCGGGCCGCTTCCACGCTCGCGGTCCTGCTCCTCGCGGTCGCCGGGGCCGCGCCGCTCGGCAGCCTCGCCTCGTCTCAAGAATCGACAGGCCCCGTCGAGCAAGGCTCCACGCTCGAGGCCGCACCACCCGAAGTCGCCACGCCCGAGGGCGAAGATCTTCCCGGCAACACGGTCGTCATCGACGTCGATGCGCCCGAGCGCGCGCTCTATCGCATCGCGGTGCCCGATCTGCGCGGCGACGCCACGATGGGCGCCGAGGGCTCGAGCGTCCTCACGAACGACTTCCACCTCGTCTCGCTCTTCGAGGTGCTCGATCCGCGCGGCTTCACCGCCGATCTCGACGCCGAAGGTCTCGGGATCACGCCGGGCAGCTGGCAGACGGTCGGCGCGCAGGGCGTCATCAAGGGACAGATCACGCGCACCGGCGGACAGATCCGCGTCGAGATGCGCCTCTACGAGCTCAGCCACGGCGCGACCGCGACGCTCGTGCGCACGTACAACGGCGGCGCGGGCGAGCTGCGCAACTTCATGCACGACTTCGCCAACGAGGTCCTCTCGATCCTCACGGGGCGAGCGGGCGCGTTCGGCACGCGCATCACGTTCGCGCGTCGCGTGCGCGAGGGCCGCAAGGACGTGTACGTCGCGAGCTTCGACGGCCACTCGGTGAGCCGCATCTCGCAGGGCCGCGGCGTCGCGATGCTCCCCGCGTTCGGGCCCGGCGGCATCTGGTACTCGATCCTCACCGAGACGGGCATGTTCATCACGCGGGCGAACCTCGATCCGCCCGAGACGGCGATCATCGACGCGCCCGAGTCGATCAACATGGGCATCTCGATCTGCGGCAGCCGCGCGTATTTCACGAGCACGCGCGACGGCAACAGCGAGATCTACTCGAGCGATCTCGACGGCACGAACGTCGTGCGCCTCACCGATCATCCCGGCATCGACGTGTCGCCGACGTGCGGTGGACCGGGCGGCATGATCGCGTTCGTCAGCAATCGCCAGGGCACGCCGCAGATCTTCGGTATGAACTCGCAGGGCGGCGGCGTGCGTCGTCTGACGTGGCGCGGCAGCTACAACCAGACGCCGCAGTGGTGCCCAGACGGGCAGCAGCACCTGATGGCGTTCACCGGACGCGCGGCGGGCCTCGACGTGTTCACGGTCGACATCGAGACGCAGCAGTACACGCGCATCACGCAAGGCCAGGGCGTGAACAAGGACCCGGCGTGGTCGCCCGACTGCCGCATGCTCGCGTTCTACTCGACGCGCGGCGGCATCTTCATCAGCAACCCCGAGGGGCTCAACCAGCAGCTCGTGATTCCGGGCGTCGCCGAGACGCTGCGCTGGTCGCGCTGAGCGAGAGGCAACGCGGATGTGGAGCCGCCGACAAGGCGGCATGCACCCCTTTCCGCTGCCCCAGGTGATCGAGAGCCACCTCCCCGAGATCCGCGCGCTCGTCCGTGCGCTCTGCCCCGAGCTCGCGCGTGACGCGCCCGACGAGACGTTCGTCGCCGTCGCCTACCCGGGCTTGCACGAAGCGCATCAGCGATTCGATCCCGCGGCGTCGGTCGGTTTCTGGAGCTACGCGGTTCATCGCGTGCGCGGCTCGATTCTCGACGAGCGCGAGGCTCTCGCCCGCGCCGAGCAGAAGGGCCGCCTCGTGCGCGAGACTGCCGAGACGTGGCGTGATCCCGAGCCCGTCACACCCGAGACGATGTTCGAGCACGAAGAGCTCTGCCACGTCGTGCGGCAGGAGATCGAGCTCTTGCCCACGCGCGAGCGCAACGTGGTGCGGGGCTTCTACCTCGAGGAGCGGTGCCTCGACGATCTCGGCGCCCAGATCGGCAAGTCGCGCAGCTGGGTCTCTCGCATCCACACGCGCGGCATCGGGCTGCTGCGCGAGCGCCTGACGCGCTGAGCCACGCTATCCTGAGATTGATGGGCGTAGGGCTTCGCGAGAAGAAGACGCTGCTCGAGATGGCCGCGATCGGAACGCGGAGCGTCGAGCTGTCCGACTCGCTGGAGGCGATCGCGATCGATCCGAGCATGCCGAGCGGAACCGCGCTCGACTGGACGCGCGACGTTCCCGCGAACCGCGAGCTCGCCCTCTTCGTCCGCGCACAGCTCGGAGTCGATCCGACACACGCGACGCGTATACGCACGCTCGCCGAGACGTTCCACGATCCCGTCGCGCGAGATTCATGCGCCTGACGCCCGCGCGCTCCGAGGCGCGGGCGGTCACGCTCCGGTTTCGCGACGGCCGAATCGACGTCGTCGCCGCAGATCCGCGCCTGCTGGAGCGAATCGCCTAGTACGGCTCGACCGGCAGCGGTGGTACCTTTCGTCCCCGCATGGCCACGAATGCCGACATCTTGGGCGATGTTCCCTTCTTCGCGATGCTCGATGCCTCCGAGCGCGCCGCGCTCGCGGAGCGCGTGGACGAGCGGAGCGCGACGAAGGGCGAGGTCCTCTTCGAGGTCGGTCACCCGGGCGGTGAGCTCTTCATCGTGCGCAGCGGCAAGGTCGAGATGTGGATCAAGCGCCAGGACGGCGCGCGCGTCGTGCTCGAGACGGCCGGGCCCGGCGACTTCTTCGGCGAGATCTCGCTGCTCGACAACGGCCCGCGCAACGCGACCGCGACCATCATCGAGGACGCCGAGCTGATCTGCGTCGACCGCGGCGACCTCGACGAGCTCTTCCGCGTGAAGCCCGCCGCCGCGATGGATCTGCTCACCGCGACCGGCAAGCGCCTGCGCGAGACCTCGCGTCTCTTGCGCGCGAACGCCGCCAAGAACGTCAACGAAGAGACCGAGGACAAGAGCACCGCCGTCGAGCGCGCCGCCGACTGGGTGACCGAGTTCTCCGGGTCGATCCCGTTCCTCATGATCCACATCGTGGTCTTCACCGTGTGGATCGTGCTGAACGTCGGACCGATGACGAACGAGAGGATGGGCGGCTTCGATCCGTTCCCGTTCGGTCTTCTCACGATGTGCGTCTCGCTCGAGGCGATCATCTTGTCGGTGCTCGTGATGCTCTCGCAGAATCGTCAGGTCGCGCGCGACCGCATCAAGAACGACATCGAGTACAACATCAACCTCTCGGCCGAAGCGAAGGTCGCGCACCTGCACGAGAAGGTCGACCAGCTCACCGAACAGCTCTTTGCGCGTCTCGACGCGATCGAGAAGCGCGCTCCGGGGACCAACGGCGCAATCGCGAAGACGGCGGAGGCGAGCCCCGCCACCAAGTGATCGGGGCGTCGACGAGAGATGTTTGATCGGCTCACGCCACCTGCCGTCCACGGGCGCGGCGCCCGTCCGGGGCCTCCGTGGTGAGCGCTCCCGCCGACCGGACGCTCCGCAAGGTCGAGAAGTACGAGGTCGAGGACGAGATCGGCCACGGCGGGATGGCCACGGTCTATCGCGCGCGCGACACCAAGCTCGATCGCCTCGTCGCGCTGAAGATCATGCACCCGCACCTGCGCGGCGCAGCGGAGGCCCGTGCACGGTTTCGTCGCGAGGCGCAGTCGGTCGCGCGGCTCAAGCACGATCGCGTGCTCGAGATCTACGACTACTCGGGCGAGGAGTCCGACGAGAGCTACATCGCCGCCGAGCTTCTGACCGGGCCGACGCTGCGCAAGTGGTCGGACGAGCACGCGCCGATCCCCGCGGAGATCGCCGCGTGCTTCGCGATCGAGGTGTGTCGCGCGCTCGGCGCCGCGCACGACAAGGGCATCGTCCATCGCGACGTGAAGCCGGAGAACATCCTGCTGCACGAGAACCGCGAGCTGAAGCTCACCGACTTCGGCATCGCCGACATGGTCGACAGCGCGTCGATGACGGCGACGGGACAAATCCTCGGATCGCCCGGTCACATGGCGCCCGAGCAGATCGAGGGCGGCCACTCCGATCCGCGCACGGATCTCTTCGCGCTCGGCACGGTGCTCTATCTCCTGGTGACGGGCCGCCTCCCGTTCACCGGCAAGAACCCGCATCAGGTGCTCAAGCGCGTCGTCGACGGCGAGTACGCCGATCCGATGCGGCTCGCGCCCGCGATCGGCGCAGGAACCGCTGCCGTCATCAAGAAGGCGATGAGCAAGGATCCCGCCGATCGCTATGCGACCGCGGCGGAGATGGAGCGTGCGCTGATCGAGGTCGTGCAGGCGCTCGGGCTCGGCGACGCGCACGACGAGGTCGCGAAGTTCCTCGCCGATCCCGCGGGCCGCACGAAGGAAGTGAACGCGCTGATCGCGCGACGCTCGCTCGAGCTAGGCAAGAAGGCCAAGGAAGCGGGACGCGTCGCCGAGGCGCAGGATCAGCTGGGCCGCGTGCTCGCGCTCGACGACGGAAACGCGGAGGCGCTCGCGCTCTTGTCGAACATCGGCAACGCGCGGGACCGTGCGGCCGCGCGACGGCGCGCCGCGACGATCGCGGGGGCGTCGCTCGTCGTCGTGCTCGGCGCTGCGCTCGTATCTCGCCTCGCAGGTGGAGGTGGAGCAGAGGTGACGCACGACGCGACGCCGGACGCCGGTGTGCTCGCAGCGATCGCCGACGATGCTCGCGATGCGGGCGCCGACGCGCGGATCGCCTCCGGCGACGCGAGCGCGCCGCAGGACGCGGGCACCGACACCGCCGCGACGACGACGATGACGATCTCCACGCCCATCCATCGCGTCATGCCGATGACACCACGGCACGTCGTGTTCGATCCCGAGCCGGTGAACGTGCGCATCACCGTCGACGACGAGGCGGAGCGCTCGTACGGCAGCTTCAGCGAGACCGACCTCGCGCCCGGTCGACACCACTTCGTGTTCCGCTCGAACACCGCGTGCTGCGACACGCTCGCCTTCGATCGCGACATCCCGCCCGGACCGGGAAGCACGACCGTCGGCGGCGTCTTGCCGTCGAGCCCGGCGGCCTTCTTCGTCGAGTCGAACGTGCCGGGCCGCGTCGTCGTCGACGACGGACGCGCGCGCGGGCGTACGCGCGACGTCATCTCGGTCCCGATCACCGCTGCAGGTCGCGCGCAGCGCGCTGCGTTCACCGTGAGCGCCGACGGATACGCGACGTACCGCGGCGAGATCGACCTCACCGCCGGCGTCGAAGCGCGCGTGAGCGTGACGCTCGTGCCCGAGCCGCCGTGATCCGTTCCGCGTGTCTCAGTGCGAGAGGTACGCGAGCCCGATCCCGATCACGCTCAGCACGGCCGCGAGCAGGATCCACGGCCAGCGCGGCGCGTCCGGCACGCGCGGCAGTCGATCGGTGTCGGGCAGGTTCGCGCGCTCGAGCAGCGAGCTCGGCACGACGGTGAGATCGATCGAGGTCGCCTTCGACGACGACTCGAGCTCGAGCTCGGAGCCACGCGTCGGAAAGACGTAGCCCTCGGCGCGCGGCTTCTCCTTCGCGAAGCGCGCGGAAGCCTGCTTCCGAGACTCTTCTGGCGGAGGCGACGGTTCCGGCGTCGGCTCGGGCTCGTCGGGAATCACGGGGACCGGAACCGGCACGCCCGCCGCATCGACGCTGCCCATCTTCGCGGTGGCGCGGGAGGAAGCGACCTTGCGCGCGCCCGCGGGCGGCACCTCGATCTTCGGCGGCACGATCGGCTCCGGCGCAGCGACCGCGCGCAGCGATTTCGTTTCGCGCTCGTGACGCGGCGGCACCGAGCGCGCGAGCTCGGCGAGCACGGCCTGCACGGGCTCTTCGCCGGTCCACACGCGCGTTGCGTCCGTGCGGATCACGTCGGGCGCGCCGAGCCCCGGATCGGATGCGATGGCACGCAGCGCCGGCTCGGCCCAGCCATCTGCGAGCGCCGCGTCGACGAGCACCGCGTCCGGCTTGAGCGAGCGCGCCTGGGCGAGCCCGCGCTCGTCGTCGCTCCAGCGCACGGCCTTCGCTCCGAGCTCGCGAAAGGCCATGATCAGCTTGCCGGCGCGCGCGTCGTCGCGCTCGACGATCAGCAGGTTTCGTCCGGGTACGGCGGGACCGGTCACGCGCGCAGTCTACGTCATTACGGTGACATCCGCGTCGCCCGAGCATATACAAGCCCTGGTGAGACGGGCCTCGGCGACCCTGATGCGCGCGTGCGTCACGCTCGCCGTGGCGGCGTGCGTCGCGGTGCCGTGCGTCGCGCGGGCGGGCGAGATCGACGACTTCCAGCGTGCGCGTGATGCCTATTCGGCGCACGACTGGGCGCGGGCCGTGCTCGCGTTCGAGGCGCTCGTCGGAACCGAGCCGCCCGCGCTCCGCACGCCTCTCCTCATCGAAGAGTCGCGCAAGTACCTCGCGGCCGCGTACGTGTTCGCGGGCCGGCCCGACGCCGCGCGCATCCAGTTCGAGCGCTTGCTGACGGCGGATCCCGGCTACGATCTCGACGCGTCGCAGTTCCCCCAAGAGGTCGTCGAGCTCTACACGTCGGTGCGCGATCGTCTCCACCGCGAGGCGGATGCGGCCGCCGATCGCGCTGCTGCACAGGCCGAGCTCGAAGCGGAGCGCGAGCGCAGCCGGCAGCTCCTCGAGATCGCCGAGAGCGACGTCGAGGCGACGGTCGAGACATCCCGGTGGATCGCGCTCGTCCCGTTCGGCGCGGGCCAGTTCCAGAACCACGACGACGGCCTCGGCTGGCTCTTCTTCACCACGGAGACGCTGTTCGGTCTCGGGGCGTTCGGCACCCTCGTGGCGCACCAAGCGATCGCGGGCTCGTTCAATCCGGCGGATCCGAGCAGCGGCATCACGTCGGAGTCGCGCGGCCGCGTGAACGACGCTTTGCTCGCGACCGAGATCACCAACTGGACGTGCGCCGGCCTCTTCGCCGTGTTCGCGATCGTCGGCATCGTGCAGTCGCAGCTCGACTTCCAGTCGTCGCACTCGGTGCGAACGCGGCACACGGTGCCCGAGCACTTGCGCGAGGGTCTCGACGTGACGCTCGGCCCGGGCGGCCTGCGCCTCACGTTCTGAGCGGCGAGCTCGTCAGTACGAGCCGTCGTCGTACGTGACGTTGTAGCCCGTCATCCGCCCGCGCGGATGCAGCAGCTGCGGGTCGCACGTGAGCGAGCCGTCCGCAGCGACGTGCGTGGTGACGTCGACGACGCGCCACATCGCGCCCGCGGCCGACGAGCCGACGCTGCCCGTGAACATGGGAACCGTGTCGGGCGCTGCGCCATACGTCGCGATGCGGCGTCCGTCGCAGTACACGTTCACGACCGGATGCGCGAGATCGCCCGTCCAGTTGTCGACCATCACGCGGAACACCTGGCCGTCGCGCGGCGTGTCGATGTTGATGTTCTCGGGCAGGCCGATGCCCTCGCTGAGGTTGTTGTCGATGTCGAGGCGCGGGTTGCCGCAGAAGCCGAGCGCGGCCCAGTCGGTGCCGTGCTGACCGCCGACGCAATCGCTGAGCGGGCTGCGCGGATAACCCCAGTCCGCACGCAGATACATCGGCCCGCCGCGGAGCATCGCCTCGCAATTGGCCCAGCTGCACGCCTCCGTCGTGATGTCCTGCGCGGTGCCGCGCGGCGGATACCACGCCGTCGTCGAGCCGGGACGATGCACCACGAGATCGAGATCCTGCGTCTCGCTCTCCGGGTAACACATCTCGATGCGCAGGCCGGGCGCGAGCACGTGCACGACCCACGAGCACGAGAGCACGGTTCCTTCGACCGTCACGACCTGCATCGTGATCGTGTAGTCGCCGCTGAGGCGCGGCGTGAACGTCGGGTCGGGCGTGTTGGGATTCGTGAGATCGAAGCTGACGAGATGCGTCGCGAGCGAGTCGCACGGGCCGCCACTGATCGACCAGTGCCACGACTGCGCGAGGCCCGGATAGAACATCGCGCCGTGGAGCGGGTACGCGGTGAACGGAGAGCCATCCGTGACGCGCGTGTCGCCCGGGCTCGGACAGTCGAGCGGACAGTCGTTCTGCGCGCTGCATCCGTCGCAGAGGTTGTCGCGGCCGTCGCACACCGACGGCGTCGGCCCGATGCCGCCCGTGCACGTGCCCCACGAGCGCGTCATCTCGCACGTCTCGGTTCCGTCGGTGCACGCGCCGACGTCGCGGCGGCCGGGCGCGCCGGGGAAACAGCTGCGCACGGTGCCGGGCTCGCAGTCGCAGCCCTCGTCCACGGTTCCGTCGCAGTCGTCGTCGGCCGTGCTCGTGCAGCTCTCGGTCGCCTGACACTGATCGGGGTTGGGCACGCAGCCCGTGTCGGGGTTCGTGTCGATGCCGACGTCGTGGCCGCCGTCGAACCCCGTGTCCGGCCCGCCGTCGAAGCCGCCGTCGTGACCGCCGTCGATGTTCGCGTCCATCGACGCGTCGTGGCCACCGTCTTGCGGTCCCGCATCGACGCGCGCCGCGTCCCCGTGCGGGGTCAGCGAGAGCGTGCCAGTGCGGGCTCCGCAGCCGAGGGCGAGGGCGAACGTGAAGAAGGCGACACGACGGGACATGCGGCGGCAGGCTTTACACGCCGCGTGCCTGACGAAAAGCCGCTTGCGTGAGGGCACGGAAGCGCCCGTGTGCGTGGATTGACGATCGAGCCGGCTGCTATTCCGGCAGCACGACGTCGTCGAGCAGCCGACCGGTGAGGCTGGCGAGCGTCGTATCGGCGACCACCAGGTCCGTGCGCGCCCGCGCCAGCCGCAGCTCGGCCTGGCGCTCCTGTTCCTGCGCATCGAGGAGCTGCTGTACCTGCGCGCTGCCGATCTGGATGCGGCCTTCGGCGGCTTCGACCGTGCGCCGCGCGATCGAGACGGTGCCCTCGGCGAGCTCGATCCGGCGCCGCGCAGCCCGGCGCTGCTGCACGAGCGTCTCGATCTGCTGCGTGATGGTGAGCCGCGCCTCGGCCAGCTGCGCCTCGGCCGCATCGATCGCGAGCGACGCGCGCTCCTCTTCTTCGTGCAGGCGCGTGTCCTCGAGCGGCGTCTCGTAGATCAAGCTGAAGAGCGCGGTCACGGCCGCGATGCTCCCGACCTGCTGAAAGGCCGCGCCGACGTCGTTGTTACCGAGGCCGTGGAACGCGACCTGCGCCTGCGCGTCGAGCCTCGGCATGATGGCCTGCGTCGCGATCTGCGCTTGCTGCTGCGCCGCTTCGATCTGCGCCTGTAGCTGAGCTATCTGCGGCGAGCGATCCATCGCGAGCTGGACCGCTTCGGAGTCGCCCGGCGGCGCCGACACGACGGGCAGATCGGCGACCGATGTCTCCATGCCGGAGCCGGTCCCGATGCTGCGCGCGGCAGCGCCCGCGCCCGAGAGCAGCGTCGCGAGCGCGAGCGCGCGGGATCGGCGATCGACCTCGGCGAGCGCCACCGTCTCTTCCATCGTCGCCACGCGTGTCGCGAACGAGAGAACGTCGGCGCCCGCCAGCGTTCCGACGGCCACCCGTCCTTGCGCGTCGGCCTCGAGCCGCTGCGCGAGATCGCGCGACGCGAGGTTGATCCGCACCGACTGCTGCGCGTACCAGAGCTCCGCGTAGTTCTGCAGCACGTCGCGTACGAGCTCCGCGGCACGCTGATCGCGCGCCGCTTCCTGCGCGTGCAGATCGATCCGCGCCGCGTGGAGATCCGCTGCGCCGACGTCCGATCCGAAGCCGCGCAAGAACGGCTGCGTGACCGTGAGCGAGACGTCGAGGCCGTAACCGGGGCCGGACGTGCCGACCGACGCCGTACCGCCGAACGACGATTGGGAGAACGCTCGGTAGCCCGTCGTTCGGACCGCGATCTGCGTGCCCGTGTCGAACGCACGCTGGAGCTCGGCGATCAGGTTGATTCGCTCCGCATAGGGATAGATCAGCGCTCCCTGCACCATCATGCCGGCGAAACTTCCGGAGCTCGTGAGGAAGGGCTGCGAGCCGAGATTTGCGTTCCCCTCGAGATGCAGCACCAGCTGGTAGTGCGCTTCCTCGGCGCGCACGTGGTCGCGGCTCATGCGCACCTGGATCGCCGCGGCCTGATAGCCCGGGTACGCCTCGAGGGCGGCCTCGATCGCCTGCGACGCGCTCATCTCTTGCGCGGAGGCGAGCGAGGGAACGAGCGCGAGAAGGAGAGCGAGAGCGAGAGTGTTGCGATGATCACTCATAGCGGAGCGCCTCGATCGGATTGAGCTGCGCCGCGCGGCGCGCCGGATAGAAGCCGAAGAACACACCCACGAGGCCCGCGAACACGAACGAGCCCGCGATGACGTCGCTGCCCGGCACGAACGGAATCCCGAGGTAGCGCGTCGCCGCGTAGCTCCCCCCGAGCCCGATGACGATGCCGGTGACGCCGCCGAGGAGCGACAAGGTGATCGCCTCGATCAAGAACTGCAGCATCACGTCGCTCGCGCGCGCGCCGATCGCCATGCGGATGCCGATCTCGCGCGTCCGCTCCGTGACCGCGACGAGCATGATGTTCATGATCCCGATGCCGCCCACGAGAAGACTGACGGCCGCGATCGATCCGAGCAGCGCCGTGAGCACGCCCGTGACCGTCTGCACGACCTGACCGATCTCGCGCATGTCGCGCACGACGAAGTCGTCTTCCTCCCCACCACGGATGCGACGACGCTGGCGCAAGAGCGACTGCACCTCGAGCTGCACGTCGCGCGTGTCGCTGCCGTCGGACGCCGAGATGAGCACGGCGCCGATGTTCTCGTTGCCGCTGATGCGCCGCTGGAACGCGACGAGCGGCATCACGAGGAAGTCGTCCTGATCTTCGCCGAACGTCGAGTGGCCCTTCGCTTCGAGCACGCCGATGACCTCGCACGGCACGCTGGCGACGCGGATGTGCTCGCCGATCGGATCGCCGTCGCCGAAGAGCTCGTGCCGCACGGTCTCTCCGAGGATGCACACACTGGCGCCCGAGCGGACCTCGCCCTCCATGAATTCGCGCCCGAGCGCGATCTCCCAGTTGCGCACCTCGAAGTAGCCGTTGTCCGCGCCGGTCACGCCCGTCGACCAGTTGCGATTGCCGTACACGACGCGCGCGGCGCCGCCCGACGTCGGTGCGACGGCGCGCACCGTGTGGACCTCTTCGCGGATGGCCCGCACGTCGTCGAGCGTGAACGGCTGCGCGCTGCCCGAGCTGCCGAAGCGGCGATCGGCGCCGGGCGCTGCGATGAGCATGTTGTTGCCCAGCGAGCTGATGTCGCTCGTCACGCTCGCGGTCGCGCCGCGACCGATCGTGACCATCGCGATGACCGACGCGACGCCGATGACGACGCCGAGCGTCGTGAGCACCGAGCGCATCGCGTTCCGACGGATGGCGACGAGCGCCATGAGGATCGTCGTGAATATCAACTGGATGCCTCCGCCACGGAGTCGAGCGGCTCGCGCCCGGTGGAAGGCGGACGCCGCCGCTCGTCGGCGACGACCTTGCCGTCCTTGAACGAGACCGTGCGCCCCGCGAACGCCGCCATGTCGGGCTCGTGCGTGACCATCACGATCGTGATCCCCGAGCGCGCGTTGAGGTTGACGAGCAGGTTCATGATCTCGTCGCTCTTCACGCTGTCGAGATTCCCCGTCGGCTCGTCCGCGAGGATGATCGCCGGCCGCCCGACGAGCGCGCGCGCGATCGCGACGCGCTGCTGCTGACCGCCGCTCAGCTCGTTCGGCAGATGATTCGCGCGGTTCTCGAGCCCGACGTGCCGCAGCGACTCCATGGCGCGGGCGCGTCGCTCGGCGCGCGGGATTCCTTGATAGAGGAGCGGCAGCTCGACGTTCTCGAGCGCCGTCGTGCGCGCGATCAGGTTGAAGCCCTGGAACACGAAGCCGAGCTGATGCCTGCGCAAGAGCGCGAGCGTGTCCTTGTCGAGCGCGCCGATCTCGACGCCGCGCAGATGGAACTTGCCGCTCGTCGGCACGTCGAGGCAGCCGAGCAGGTTCATGAACGTGCTCTTGCCGCTGCCGCTCGGTCCCATCACCGCGACGAAGTCGCCCTCTTCGATCGTGAGCGACACACCGTCGAGCGCGCGCACCTCGGCCTCGCCCTTGCCGTAGATCTTGCGCACGTCCTCGACGACGACGAGCGTCTCTGCGTTCGCGCGGTCGCTCAATGCGCCGTCCCCGCCATCGGATGCGCGATGCCCGTGATCACTTCCACGCCCTCGGCGATGCCCTCGCCCGCGATCGCGGTGTTGCGCCCGTCGGTCCCGTGCGTCTCGACCGAGAGCGGCGTCGGCGATCCGTTGCGGAGCACCCACACGACCGGGCCTTCGGGGCGCTCTTGCGGCCGCTGCGGCCCACCGAAGCGCATCTCCACCGGCGGCACGAAGCGCAGCGCCGCGTTCGGCACGATCAGATCGGCCGGATGGCGATCGGTGACGATCGTCGCCGTCGCGGTCATGCCTGGCCGCAACAGGCCTTCGTGGTTGTCGACCTCGAGCTCCGCCTCGTAGCTCACCACCGTCGAGACGGTGTGCGACGCGAAGTGCAGCCGCGTGATCGTCGCCTCGAACGTGCGATCCGGATGCGCATCGACGACGAACGTCGCCTGCTGTTGCTCGTGCACGCTGCCCACGTCGGCCTCGTCCACGTCGACGTGCAGCTCGAGCTGCGAGAGGTCTTCCGCGATCGTGAACCACACCGGCGCGCTGAACGTCGCCGCGACGGGCATGCCCGGCTCGACGTTGCGCGTGAGGATGACGCCCTCGATCGGCGAGAGGATGTGCGCGCGTCGCAGATCGGTCAGCGCGCGATCGAGCGCCGCGCGCGCGATCGACGTGGACGCGTTCGCTGCCGCGACCTGCGCCTCGCCCTGAAGGGCGGTCGCGCGCGCCGTGTCGAGATCCTGATCGGACGCGAGCTGTCGCCCCTGTAGCTGCTCGATGCGCCCGAGCGTCGTGCGGGAGGCCGCGAGCTGCGCCGCCGCGAGCCGCGCATTGGCTTGCGCCTGCTGCAGCTGCGCACGCGCCTCGGCGATCTGCGCCTCGATCTGCGTCGTGTCGATGTCGGCCAGCACGGTGCCGACGTGCACCGTCTCGTTCACGTCGACGTTCACGTCGCGCACGCGCCCCGAGATCTCCGGCCCGACGTCGACCGTGTGCCGCGGGCTCAGCGTCCCGGTCGCCTCCACCGTCGCGACGAGCTCCTGCCGCGCGATGCGCACGGTGTCGTACTGCGTGCCGGTGCCCTGCCGCCCGCGCACGTACGCGGTCACGCCGACCACGCATGCGACGATCACGAGCACGAGCACTCCGCGCACCACCCACTTGCGCGCCGGAGAAGTGGCCGGGATTCCCAGCGCTTGGAGACGATCGTTCACGGCCGGTCCTTACCCCGCGCATCGAACGGATGCGCAACCCCGAGGTGAAGAAGTATTACGGCAGAACCCGCGGGACCGCCTGTCTCGTCCGCGACGCGATCTGGGGCCTGTTTCTCGGGCGTTCGCGGCGCGTGCCATGCTGCAGGTCGTGGAACGCTCGCCGATGCTGGCCGGCTCGGTGCTCGCGCTCGCGTCGGCGATCGCGTTCGGGCTCACCACGCCGTTCGTCGCGCGCGCGGGTGTCGACGTCGGGCCGCTCACCACGGCCGCGCTCTTGTACGGCGGCGCGGCGGCGACCGCGATCGTGCTGCGACCGATCACCGCGCGCGCGGGGCGATCGTTCGTGCGGACGGACGCTTCACGGATCGCGATGGTCGCGCTGCTCGGCTCGGCGCTCGCGCCTTCGCTCTTCGCGTGGGGCGTGCAGCGCGCGGGTGCGACCGCGACCTCGCTCACGCTGAACCTCGAGGCCGTGTTCACGGTGTTGCTCGCGCGCGCCGTGCATCACGAGCCGATCGGGCGGCGGGCGGCCATGGCGGTCGTCGCGATGTCGGTCGGCGGCGTCACGCTCGCGCTCGATCGCGTGACCTCGTTCGGGCTCGTGGGCCTGCTCGCCGTGGCCGGCGCGACGCTCTGCTGGGCCGGCGACAACACGCTCACGCGTGGTCTGTCGGACAACGATCCGCTCGAGGTCGTCGCCGCGAAGGGCGCGATCGGCGCCACCATCACCGGCGCGCTCGCGCTCGCGTGGCACGAGCCGCAGCCGTCGATGCCGGCCGCGCTCGCACTGCTCGCGTGTGGCGCGACCGGCTACGGGCTCAGCCTGCGCCTCTATCTCCTCGCGCAGCGCCGCATCGGAGCGGCGCGCACGGGATCCATCTTCGCGGTGGGCCCGTTCGTCGGCGCCGCGGTCGCGTGGACGCTCGGCGATCGCGATCTCGGTGTCGCGACGATCGCCGGTGCGCTCGCGTTCGGCCTCGGCGTGTACCTGCACGTCACGGAGAAGCACGGGCACCGGCACACGCACCAGCCGATGACGCATGATCACGCGCACCGGCACGACGACGGCCATCACGATCACGTCCACGACCCGCCATTCCTCGGCGAGCACTCGCACGCGCACGCGCACGGCCGGCTCGAGCACGATCACCCG
>CAYSCF010000034.1:0-36293 GCA_964429305.1 uncultured Sandaracinaceae bacterium
GGGCCGATCTGCGATCTCGCGGACCAGTACGGCGCGATGACGATGGTGGACGACAGCCACGCAGTCGGCTTCGTCGGCGAGAAGGGCAAGGGCACGCACGAGCACTGCGGTGTGATGGGCCGCGTCGACATCATCACCGGCACGCTCGGCAAGGCGCTCGGCGGCGCGAGCGGCGGCTACACGGCGGCGCGCGGCCCGATCGTCGAGTGGCTGCGACAGCGATCGCGGCCGTATCTCTTCTCGAACTCGCTCGCGCCCGCGATCACGGCGACCTCGATCGCATGCCTCGATCTGCTGCAGGCCAGCGGCGAGCTGCGCGTGCGCGTGAAGGACAACGCCGCGCGCTTCCGCGAAGGCATGACGAAGGCCGGCTTCACGCTCGCGGGCGCGGGCCATCCGATCGTTCCGGTCATGATCGGCGACGCGAAGGTCGCGAGCGAGATGGCGCAACGTCTGCTGGGCGAAGGCATCTACGTCATCGGGTTCTCGTTCCCCGTCGTGCCCAAGGGCAAGGCACGCATCCGCACGCAGATGAGCGCGGCGCACACGCCTGCGCAGATCGATCAGGCCGTCGCCGCATTCACCAAGATCGGCCGCGAGATGAAGCTGCCTGGGTTGAATCATTGACGGCGTAGCCCCGACCCCGATACGAACGAGCGATGGTCGCGCTCTCTCCTCTCGTTCCTTCGTCCGCGCAGGCTCGCGTGGGCGTGATCGTGCACGCGCCCAAGCGTGAGGTGCTCATCGAGCGCGCGAAGGCGGCCTACGAGGGAGGCTTGCGCATCCTCGTGCTGCCGGTCTCGATCCCGTTCGTCGCGGAGATCGCCGGCGAGATCGGCGACCACGCGGACGACGTGACGGTCGGCATCAGCGACGTCATGAACGCCGACCAGGTGAACATCGCGCTCGCCGCGGGCGCGTCGTTCGTGCTGATGCCGTACCTCGACGAGGAGCTCGAGAAGAGCGCGCAGGCGCGCGGGCTCACGGTGATCCCCGGGATCGCGACGCCTTCGGAGCTGCGCGTCGCACGCACGCGCACGCAGGGACCGATCGCGGCGCATCCGGTCGGTGTGCTCGGAGGCGCGAGCTACTTCGCCGTGCTGGCGCGCATGCATCCGGATCTTCCGCTCGCAGCGACCGGCCAGATCGGCCCCGACGACTCCCCTGCCTATCTCGAAGCAGGCGCGAGCATCGTCATCGTCGATCGCGGCCTGTTCCCGTCCGACGACGACTCGGCCTCGAACGAGGTCATCGCGATGCGCGCGGGCGCGCTCGTCGAGGTCTGCGGCGAGATCCGAGATCCGCGCCGCTCGGTGCCCTGAGCCTTCGGAGGCTTCGGCCCGAGGCGTTGAGCAGGTGCGTGCACGCCCCCATGTGCAGCGCGTTGCACGAGCACACGCGAATGGCGTCGTTTCTCGAGAGAGCCGAGCGGCACGAGCCCTGCTCTCGGGAACGTCATGCGCACTCTCGATGGCTCCTCGTTCGCTCCCTCGCTCGATGAACACGCGCCCGTCGCGCTCGTGACCGGCGCCAACGCAGGCATCGGTCGCGCGATCGCGATGGGCCTCGCCAACCACGGCTGTCGTGTCGTGCTCGCGTGCCGGAGCCGCGCTCGCGCGCTCGAGGCAGCTGCCGAGATCGAAGAGCAGACCCGGACGCGGCCGGAGATCTTGATCGTCGATCTCGCCGATCGCGGATCGGTGCTCGACGCTTCCGCCGAAGCGCTCGCGCGCTTTCCTCACATCGACATCCTCGTGCTGAACGCGGCGGTCTGGTCGGTGACGCGGCGGCTCGCTCCGAGCGCGCACGAGCGCACGTGGGCGACGAACGTCCTCGGACATCACCTCTTGCTGCGATTGCTCGAGGAGCGCCTCGTGCGCAGCCGTCCCGCGCGCGTGGTCGTCGTCGCTTCGGGGCTGGCGCACTCGCTCGATCTCGACGACACGTCGTTCGAAGCCCGTCCCTATCGCGGCATCGACGCGTACGCTCAGAGCAAGCAGGCGGCGCGCATGCTGACGCGCGCGTACTCGCGCCGGCTCGCGCCTCGCGGCGTCACCGTGAGCTCGATGCATCCAGGCTTCACGCGCACCGACGCGTTCTCGCGCGGCGGCGGCATCCAAGGATTCGTCGCCGGGCTCGGCGCGCGCCTCTTCGGCAAACGGCCCGTGCTCGCCGCGGACACTGCGCTCTGGCTCGCGACGAGCGACGAGGTCACGGGTCTGAGCGGCGGCTACTTCCAGGATCGCAACGAGATGCCGTGCGCGTTCACCGATCCCGCAGGCGAAGAGGCGCTCTTCGCGCTCTGCGATGCGCAGTCCGACGTCGCGAGCGCGCGCGCGGCGCTCGAGCCGACTCCATCCGTGAAGGAGGCCGCGTGACGCGCGTGCTGGTGGTCGGTGCGAGCGGCGGCACCGGCCGTCAGCTCGTCGTCTCGGCGCTCGCGCGGGGCCACCGCGTGCGCGCGTGGTCGCTCCGCGACGGCGAGCTGCCCTTGAGCCATCCGCTCCTCGAGCACCACACCGGTGACGTGCGAGACGCTCGCTCGGCGCATGACGCGATGCGCGGTATCGAGGCCGTCGTGTGCGCGCTCGGATCGAAAGACGGCCTGCGCCCCACCGACGTCTGCGAGCGCGGCACGCGGAGCATCGTCTCCGCGATGCAGGGCTCGGGCGTGCGCCGCCTGATCGCTCTCACGTCGCTCGGCACGACGGGCAAGCTCGGCCCGGTTCACGAGCACGTCGTCTATCCCGCGCTCTTGCGAGGCATCTACGACGACAAGCGCGCGCAGGAGCTCTGCATCCGCGAGAGCGGCCTCTCGTGGACGATCGTGCGACCGGGCCGATTGACCGATGCGCCCGATCGCCGTTGCCTGCGCGCGGTGATCGACGGGCCTCTGCCGGGCGTGCTCGTCTCTCGCGCCGCCGTCGCGCGCTTCATGCTCGATCAGATCGCGTCCGACGCGTTCGTGTCGATGGCGCCCTATCTCGTCGAGCCGAGCATCGTGCCGTGGCACAAGGTACTGACGCTCGGCGGCGATCGACGCGCGGTCTGACAGCGGCGATCAGGCAGGGAGCTCGTCGGGCAGCGCGAAATAGGCCGCGAGCATCTTGTCCTCGGCGACGGGGCTCGGGCCCATGTGGCTCTGCAAGTAGCGGACGGCCTCGCGCGGCGTCGCGACCACCGTCCGCGGATACGGGTTGTGGGCGATCATGAAGATGCCCGTGATCGCGCTGCGGATCGCCGCGCCGAAGAAGCCGCCGCCGGAGAGCAGCGTGACGTGCGCCTTGATCCCTTCGGAGTAGCGCGCCGCCATCTCCGCCGCGTACTCGCGCACCTCGGCGGGCGGCAGCGAGAGTCGGGCACCTGCGTCGAAGAGGATACCGATGCCGGCGGGCCGCTGCGCGAGCGCCACCAGATGCAGTCGACGCGTGGCATCGACGATCTCTCGCTCGAAGCTTCCACGCACGCGCATGTAGATGACCCCATCCCGCGCGACGCCGACCCACCCGGGCCCTCCTTCGTCACTCATGCACGCTCACTGTCTCACGACACGAGCGCGTCGCGCATCACCGACCGAAGAATCGATCGATCGCGGCGTGCGTGTCGTCTTCGTGACGGATCGGCTCGGAACAGGTCTCCTCGCCACACACGAATAGCACCGGCTCGTCCATGAGCGGGTAGTGCCCCTCACCGGGCTGCATCACGAGCACGCGACGCGGCTCCGGATAGGCTCTCACGGCGCGGGCGAGATCGAGCGTGCGCGGATCGTGCGGCGGGCCCACGACCGTGAACGAGACCATGCCGAGCTGCGCGAGCTCGAGCGCGATGGCGTACTCGCCGACCTTGCGCCCCAGCTCGGCGACGGCGGAAGGCACCGAGATGGCCTCGAGGATGGCGAGCGCCGTCTCGCGTCGATCTTCGCGATCTTCGAGACGCGCCAGCGCCAGCAAGCTGCGCGCGACGAGCGCATTCTCTTCGATCGGAAACGTGCTCGCTGCGAGCGGGCTCGCATCCGACGCGTCGCTCGCGCGCAACGCACCACTCTCGGAACGGAACGCTGCGAGCGTGGCGTCCGCCAGCGCGATCGCGCTCGCGAGGGTCGACGAATCGCCCCCTGCTTGATGGATCGCGACGAGCGCGCGGAGCACCTGCGCTTGGTCGGCGAGGTAGCGCGTGGCGTCCTCGCTCGCCGCATCGTGACGAAACAGGCCGCGCTCATCGCGATGCGTCCGCGTGATCGCATCGATCGCCTCGGTCGCGAGCGCTAGCTCGTCCGCGTCCGCGTCGTCTCGCACCTCGGACAGACGCGCGAGCGCGGCGGCGAGCTCGCCGTTCACCGACGCGTAGACGTGCGGATCGATGCGCGGGATGCCGAGCGCGCGTCGCGCCTCGTCGCCCTGCGCGTAGTACGTCGCGCCGGGCATCGGATCGCGGCCCTCGACACGGAGATCGGCGTCCTGGCTGGCCTGGAACGTCGCATCGGCGGTCCGGAGCCACTGCGTAAGATAGGAGACGACGTGATCGGCATGATCGAGCCACACGTCGTCTTGCGTCACGGCGTAGGCATCGGCGAACGCTTGGATCGCGCCGGCCTGGATGCTCGCAATCTTCTCGAAGTGCGGATGCGACCAGTCCCCGTCCGAGTACTGGTACATGCCTCCCCACACCGGATCGATCAGCTCCGCGTAGCGCGACAGAGAGCGCATGCCGCGATCGTGCCAAGGCCCTTCGTCGAGATCGCTCGCGCGCAGCAGCGCGTGCTGGACGAGCGCGCCGAACGGGTACTTCTGTTCGGTGCCCCAGCCGTCCTGCGCGTCGTCGTAGAGCGCGTCGACCTGCATGCGCACGCGCACGCGCGCCTCGTCGAGATCGCCGAGCGCGGCTTCGCGCGGCGCGTCCGTCACGTGGCCCTCCAGCGTGCTGCCGAGCTCTCGACCCGCGCGTTGATCGTCGACGAGCGCCGTGAGGATCGCGCGGAACGCCTGCGGGTTGCGATGCCCGCGCAGACGCAGGATCTCGCGGCCGTCGGGCGCGAAGAAGATCGTCGCAGGCCAGCCGTAGTTCGTGTAGCGCTCCGCCAGATCGGGGCGCGCGTCGGCCTCGGCGCGCACGACGACGAAGTGGTCTCGCAGAAGCGCGAGCACGTCCGCGTCGGCGTACGTCGTCGCGTTCATGACGTGGCACCAGTGGCACCAGTCGGCCTGGATCGAGAGCACGACGATGCGATCCTCGTGCGCCGCCTCTTCGAAGCTGGCGACGCTCGCCTCGCGCCACGCGGGAGCACCGGTCGTCGGACGAGGCGCGCTCGCACCGCACGCGGCGAGCAAGACGAAGACGAGAGACGAGGCCCGCGGCATCATGGGCTCCGATGATGCGTCACGCGCTCGTGATCGGCATGCTCTCGCTGCTCGGTTGCGGCGCCGCGCGCGCGTCCGTGCGGACGGCGTCGGTGCTCGCCACGTACCCACAGTCGCCCGAGGCGTTCACCGAGGGGCTCGAGCTCTACGAAGGACGCCTCTACGAGAGCACCGGTCTCTTGGGTCACTCGACGCTGCGCGTGATCGCGCTGCAGACCGGCGTGCTCGAGCAGTTGCACCAGCTGCCACCGGAGCTCTACGCCGAAGGCATCACGATCTGGGACGACCGCGTCTACCAGATGACCTACCAGGCGCATCGCTGCTTCGTGTACGACCCACGCACGCTCGAGCTGCTGCAGGAGCAGACGTACGAGGGCGAAGCGTGGGGGCTCACGCACGACGACGCGTCGCTGATCCTGAGCGACGGGACGAGCGTGCTGCGCTTCCTCGATCCCGAGACGCTCGCCGTCACGCGCACGCTCGAGGTGCGCGACGGCGATCGCCCCATCGAGCGGCTCAACGAGCTCGAGATGGTGGACGGCGAGCTCTTCGCGAACGTGTGGATGACCGATCGCATCGCGCAGATCGATCTCGCGAGCGGGCGCGTGACCGGCTGGATCGATCTCGCGTTCCTGCGCGCTCGGCTCGGCCTGACCGAGGAACAGGCCGTGCTCAACGGCATCGCCTACGACGAGAGCACGCGGCGGCTCTACGTCACCGGCAAGCTCTGGCCCGAGCTCTACGAGATCACGATCCCGTAGCGCCGCGCGGCGGCCGATGCGGATGGCGCGGAGGGCCTGCGTCGCGGTTGTCCGGCGGCGGTGGCTGTGGCGTGGGCGGAGGCCCGGGGTCGTAGCTCGGCGCGCCGTACTGCGGTGTCATGCGCACGGCCTCTTCTGGATCGTCGAGATCCTGCGCGCTCGCGGTGACCTCGCAGCCGCTCATCGCGAGCGACGCGCCGGCGATCGCGACGATGCCGAGACCGCGCACGAGCACCGAATCACAGAACGGGCACGCACTGGACCCGAGGCGCACGTGACGGTGACAGCGCTCGCAGGGACGAAGCGTGTTCTTCATACCCGCAGCGTACCCGGGATGGACGCTACTTGGCGGGCACGCTCACGCGGACGCGGATCTCGGGCTTGATCTTGAGCGTGCCCATCATCGCCGAGTACGGCGTGATCCCCCAGCGCGGCTGATCGATCGCGACCTCGGTCACCCATCGATCGCCGTCGCGGCGGACGTCGGCGCGCAGATCGTTCGTGCGCCCGTTCAGCGTGAGCGCGCCGCGCAGCGTGAAGCCGTCGCCCGCCGGCTCGACGCTCGACGACACGAAGCGGATCTCACTGCGGTTGCGCAGCACGTCGCTCGCGACGTTGCTCTCGATCTTGGCGAGGTCCTTCGGGGACAGCGTCCCGGGTGAAGGCCGCCCGTGGACCACCGCATGGAGCACCTTCAGGCTCGCCGGATCGAAGGTCGCCGTCACGCTCGTGCGCGGCTCGTCCCAGGTGACCGAGAACCGGTTCACGGCCAGCTCGAGGTCGTGCGCGACCGCCGAGAGCAGCCCGTCCTTGAACGTGAAGACGCGTACTTCTCCGTCCGTGTCCCCGATGGTGGTCATCGCGCGTCATGTGTAGCATCGCGCCGTGCGCAAGTACTTCTTCAAGACCTTCGCGATGGTCGTTTTCTGCTTCGTCGGCTTCTTCGTCGCCGAATTCGTGTTCGAGCTCTGGCGGGCCGGCTGGCCCGACTCCGCTCACACGAGCTGGGTCGAGGTGAACAACGCCAAGCTCGTCGATCTGCTCAGCCCGATCGCGCGCGCCTACAACAACGTGCTCGCGATGCTCATCGCGACCATCGGTCTCGCGATCCCGCTCACGGCGAACATGCACACGCCGAAGCTGATCGAGATGTTCATCCGCGATCGGCTGAACCAGGTCGTGCTCTTCGGCGGCGCCTTCCTCGCCGCGAACGTGCTCTGGGTCGACTACATCATCGGCCCACACTTCGCGCCCACGATCGCCATCGCGTTCGCCGTGGGCGGCGCGCTCTTCGGCTGGGCCGTGCTCATTCCGTACTTCTTCTACGTCGTGCGCTTCCTCGATCCGGCGAACATCCTGCGGCGCCTCGAGCGCGAGACGGTGCACGCGATCGACGACGTGCAGAGCGGAAAGCTCGGCGCGAACGACGGGCAGTCGACGGTGCACGAGCGACTGCAGGAGATCGGCACGATCGTCGTGAAGTCGCTCGATCGAACCGATCGTGACGTCGCGCTGCAGGGCATCTGGATCTTCAAGCGCCTGCTCGATCACCACGGCGCCGCGAAGCCGAAGATGCCGGCCGCGTGGTTCGAGGTCGATCGCGCGGACTTCATCGGTCTCTCGTCCGAAGCCATCGAGCTCGTGCAGGAAGAGAAGGTCTTCTTCGAGCGCAAGGTGCTGCAGCAGCTCTTCTTCGCGTACTCGCACGCGATCGGAAAGGCCGCCGACGTCGTGTCGAGCATCAGCGACGCCAACCGCGTCGTCGCGGTGCACGCGGCCGATCGCAAGGACGACAACGCGCTGCAGCTCTCGCTGCGCTACTTCAACAACTTCCTGCGCGAGTCGATCCGCGTGAAGCACACGCGCAGCATCTACGACGTGTTCCTGCAGTACCGCTTGCTCGCCGAGCAGCTGCACGATCGCGGCACCGTCGTCCGCGACGTCGCGCGGCACATGGCGAGCTACGCGCTCGAAGCGCGACGCAACGGCCTCGGCGCCGTGCCCTCGTTCGCCGTGTACGATCTGGCGGCGATCGTCGTCGACGCGCACGAAGCGAGCCGTGACGCGGAGAGCGAGCTGCTCGACGCGACGCTCAGCATCGGCTGGGTCGGCACGACGCCCGAGGACATGATCGTGGAAGCGCGCATCAAGCTCGGCGCGTGCCTGCTCGCGCTCGAGGACGAGACGGGCGTCGCGCGCGTGAAGGCCTCGCTCGCGGGCATCTCCAAGCCCGAGCTCGAGCGCTGCGCGCGAGAGCTGCTGCGCGCGCCGCGCGCGTTCCACGAGGTGACGGATAGGCAGCTCGACCTGCGCTGGATCCCGCCCGATCGGCGACCGTTCGTGGACAAGTTCGTCGGGCTCTGCGAGGGAGCCTGATCCGTCACCGCTGCGCGCGGCTGCACCAACGCGCCTGCAGGCTCGAGAAAGCATTCTGCTGCTCGACCTCGTCCATCCACGCGCCTTGTTCGCCGGCTCGGAAGCGCGCGAGCTCGGCCGGCGTGATGGGGAACGCTTCGAGAAGAGACACGTGCGCCCCGCGAAGCGGCACGCTTCCCGACGGCCAGAGGACGACACCGGCGATGCCCGCGACCTCGAGCGGCGGAATCGCGATGCGATGATATTCGTCGAGCGCGTCGGGATCGGCGCGCAGCACTGCGGCGACCGTCCGCAGCGCGTACGTCGCATGCCGGCTCAGGCGCGGCGAGAACGCGACGAGCTCCACGGGCCCCTTCTCGCGCGGGACGCGATGCAGCTCGAGCGTGGATGCGAGACGTCGCTCCGTGCTCCCGAAGAGCGCGACCGGCGTGTCCTCGGGCTTGCCCTCGGAGTCGTCGAAGAGATGCGAGCCCACGAGCTTCGCGATGCTCGCACGCAGGGCGAAGGACGACGGGTCGCCGCCGCGGTCCGTGACCCAGAGCCCTTCGCTGGCGACCGGTGCGAGCGTCCACTCGCCGACGCCGCGATCGACGTAGGCAGTCAGCTTCTGCGGCGCGACGGGCACGAATCCTTGCCACGCCGCCTCGAACGCCGCGTCGAGCACGGCACGCATGCATCCGTCCACGTCGCCCGCGATGGCGGCGCCCACCTCGGGCACGCTGAAGAGACGCAGGCCGCGCGTGCTCAGCTCGTCTCTGCTGCGCCCGAGCGTCACCAGCGCCGCGAAGATGGTGCCCGCGCCGGCGGTCGGCCACGAAGTCCACGGAACGAAGCGATGGGCCGCGACGGGTAGCACGACGCCTTCTCCGAGAGACGCGAGCGACGCGAGCCGTTCGGCGAGGCGTTCGAGCGCGAGGAAGCGTCCCGTCTTGCTGGGCGCAGCCCCGTCCTGGGTGCGCTGCACGAGGAGGAGACGATCGACGTCGAGGCCGCCGCCCGAGATCTCGAGGTACGCCGCGCTCGCGCGCTTCGGAAGCTGCACTGCGCCGGGATGCGTCAGCAGATCCGTCGGGTAGGGCGCGGCGACGGGACGCGCGAGCAAGCTCCCCGACAGCGCGAGCCACCCCTCGCGCGTGATCGTCGGTGAGTGCCCGAGCTGCTCGAGCTGCGCCGCCAGCGCGCGGAGGCCATCGACGGGATCGATCGGCGCGTCGAGCAGCACCGCGACCCAGGGCGAGGGAAATCCCATACGCGCGACGTGTAGCGCCGGGCGTGATCGGGTCAACGGAGGCTCTGGCGGCACTCGTGGACAATTTCTCCGGGCTCTGCGAGACAGGGGCTCGATGGCTCGGCGCTCGATGATCGCGTTGGAGACCGGGTCGCGTCGTCGCCGCGTCCCCACCGATCCGAATGCGGCGCCGCAGTTCTTCATCACGCCCGTCGGAAAGTCGCCGGGCACCAGCGGTCCGCGCGGGATGGACCTTCTCCATCGCGAGCCGCGCGCATGGGGTGATCTCACCGGCGCCGCGGAGCTCGTGCGCTTCGCATTCGAGGGCGGTGATTGCGCGGGCGTGTTCGACACGCTCGTCGAAGCGCTGCCGCTGGCGCCGACGTCGTTCGTCGTCGAGTCGTTCGCTTCGCAGCTGCACCTCGATGCGCTGATCGACAGCTCGCTCCACCTGCGGGTCGCGAACAGCGCGAGGCCGCTGCATCCGAACAAGAAGGTGCTTCGGCGTGTCCTCGAGACGCCGCCTTCGGACGAGGCGGATTGCGACGCGCGCCAGGCGGTGCTGCGCGAGCTCGCCAGTACTCCAGCGCGCCGCGCGGAGCTCGAGCGCTTCTATCTCGCGTCGCGGAAGCTGCGCGAAGCGCTCGAGATGGCGACCTCCACCGAGCCGAACCTCGTCCGCCGGAAGGTGGGCGTGCTCGTCGCGCTGCAGGAGTCGGTGAACGCGCTCGCGGATGGCTTCGAGGGCACGACATCGGTGCTGGCGCGGATGCGCGAGCGTGGGCGAGCGATCAAGTCGCGCGATGCGTGGGAGCGCCTCACCCAGCTCGTGGATCTCGAGGGCAACCTCGCGACCGTCGACGTGCGCGTGCGCCTGGGCTCGGACGGAACGGTGCGCGGCTTCGGCGTGCTCGCGATTCGCGAGAACCAGGAGAGCGATCTCTTGCCGGGCCCGTTCATGCGGATGATCGGCCGGCTCGTCGCGTTCCTGCGCGGGCATCGCTACGGAGAGAACGAGGTCGTCGTGCGTCTGCTCGAAGAGGTGTTCGCACCCTTCGTCGACGACGTCGTCGATCTGATCGGGCTCACGGGCGCCGTGGAGACGTATCTCGCCTCGCTCGGCTTCGCGGAGCTCGCGAAGGAAAAAGGGCTCGCGACGTGTCTTCCGAGCTTCGTCGTGGGTGTGGGGGAGCGCCGCATCGAGGGGTTGTTCAACCCGCTCTTGTTCCTGCAGAACGTGAAGCCGAAGCCGTGCGATCTGCCGCGCGAGCGCGGTGATGCGCTCGTCGTGATCACGGGGCCGAACTCGGGCGGCAAGACGCGCCTCTTGCAGTCGCTCGCGCTCACGCAGCTGCTCGGGCAGGTCGGTCTCTTCGTGCCAGCCGCGCACGCCGAGCTGCGTCGTGCGCCGCGCCTCTTTCTCTCGCTCGTCACGGACGACGACGCGGCGCAGGTCGAAGGGCGCCTCGGGACCGAGCTGCTCCGCATCCGCAAGCTCTTCGAGCAGCTCGAGCCCGGATCGGTGGCGATCCTCGACGAGCTCTGCTCGGGCACCAATCCCGACGAGGGCGAGGCGATCTTCGAGATGGTCGTCTCGCTCTTGCCGAAGCTCACGCCGCAGGTCTTCGTGAGCACGCACTTCCTCGGCCTCGCGGCGCGCCTACAGAAAGATCGCCCGGTCGAGAGCCTCTCGTTCTTGCAGGTCGATCTCGATGCGAGCGAGAAGCCGACGTATCGCTTCGTCCCAGGGGTCGCGACGAGCTCGCTCGCGCACAAGGTCGCCGAGCGGCTCGGCGTCACACGAGAAGAGCTCGAGGCGATCGTCGCCGAGAAGCTCGCGAAGAAGGGGGAACCGTCATGAGTCAGCTCGTTCCGTGCGCCGCTTGTTCGAGACACGTCCGCGTGAGCGAGACCGCATGCCCGTTCTGCGCCGCACCGTGCTCGGCGCCCACATCGCGCCCGGCGGAAGCATCTTCTCGTCTGGGGCGCGCCGCGCTCTTCGCGTTCCAGGCGACGACCGTGGCCGCCGCGCTCAACGCGTGCGGGCCGACGTCTGCGCCACCGACGACCGTCGAGCCGCCTCCGCAGACGGCGATCGCGCAGCCGTACGGGGCGCCGCCCGAGCCGCCGCCTCCACCGACGACGGTCACGCCGCCGGTGACCGAGCTGCCACCTCCGACGACCACCGTGCCCGCGACGGACGTGCCCTCGGAACCGCACAGTCATCACGATCGCCCGGGCCAGATGCACGCACTCTATGGCGGGCCGCCGTCCGAGGACGATCTCGGGCGCTACGGCGGCGGGACGTCACGCGGTACGGGCGGCCTCTGACGCTTCGCCGGATTCGCGCTAGATCCGGCGCCCATGGAATCCCAGCTCGAGAACGGTTCCGCCGCGATCCAGCCCCTCGTGCGCGGCGGCGCCATCTACAACATCTCTCCGGTCGATCGACGCGCGCTCCCGCCGCTTGCGATCACGTCGGCGGAAGCCGTCCAGACGCTGGTGGAGAAGTCGCGCATCGCGCAGCGCGGCTGGGCGAGCCGCTCGATCGGTGATCGCTCGGCCGCGCTCACGCGCGCGGCGAAGAACGTGCTCGATCGTCGCCACGAAGTGATCGCGCTCATGCGCGAAGAGGTCGGCAAGCTCGAGGTCGACGCGCTCATGAGCGAGGTCCTCGGCCCGCTCGATCAGGTCAGCGCGTGGACCTCGGTCGTGAAGCCGGTGCTCGAGCGCAAGAAGGTCTCGCTCAATCCGCTGAACTTCCCGAAGAAGAGCGCGCACATCGATCGCGTGCCGCGCGGCGTCGTCGGGATCATCGCGCCGTGGAACTACCCGGTGGCCACGCTCTTCCGCACGCTGATTCCCGCGCTTCTCTGCGGCAACGGCGTCGTTCTCAAGCCCAGCGAGTACGCGAGCCGCGTCGAGCGCTGGTTCGCCGAGCGCATCGCGGAACAGCTGCCGCCCGATCTCGTCGGCGTCGCGATCGGCGATCGCACGACGGGCGAAGCGCTCGTCGAGAGCGGCGTCGATGCGATCGTGTTCACCGGATCGATCCCCGCAGGCCGCAAGGTCGCAGCACGCTGCGGCGAGCTCTTGATCCCGTGCTCGGTCGAGCTCGGCGGCAAGGACGCGGCGATCGTGCTCGAGGACTGCGATCTCGATCGCACCGTCGCGGGCCTGACGCACTGGACACTGCACAACGTCGGACAGGCATGCGGCGCGATCGAGATCGCCTACGTGGACGCACGCATCGCCGACAAGATCGTCGAGCGTCTCGCGAGCGCCTGGAGCCGCCTCAAGGTCGGTGACGGCGCGCCCGGCGACGTCGACATCTCGCCGCTCACGAACGCCCGTCAGCTCGCGCTCGTGGAAGCGCAGGTCGAGGACGCGAAGAAGAAGGGCGCCAAGGTCGTCTGCGGCGGTCGCAAGACGGGCGCGGGCTACTTCTACGAGCCGACGCTGCTCGATCACTGCACGGCCGACATGGACGTCGTGAAGGACGAGACGTTCGGGCCCGTGCTCGCCGTGGTGCGCGTCGACGGCGCGGCCGATGCGATGCGCCGGATCGCCAAGAGCCGCTACGGCCTGACGGCATCCATCTGGACCAAGGATCACGCGCGCGCGTTGCGCTTGAGCGAGCAGATCGAGGTCGGCGTCGTGACGATCAACAACCACGCGGTGACCGGCGCGATGGCGTCGCTACCGTGGAGCGGATGGCGCGAGACGGGCACGGGCATCGCGAACTCGGATCTCGCGCTCTCGACGTTCTTGCGACCGCGCACGGTGCTGCTCGATCGCAACACGGATCCGGAGCTCTACTGGATGCCGTACGACAAGACGCTCTGGGAGCTCGGCAACCTCCTGGCGGAAGCGCAGATCTTCAAGCTCGGCGGCGCGTGGAAGATCCCGTTCCTCATCAAGCGACGCGTCGACACCGTGCGCTCGTTCTTCGCGCGATGAAGCACGTCTGGATGGCGCTCGTCCTCGTCGCGTGCGGCTCGCCCGCGCAGGGCGATGGACAGCCGCGCTTCGAGATCGAGGTCGGCAGTCGCGGCTACACACCTTCCGAGGTCACGGCACCGGCGAGCACGCCGATCCACCTCGGGTTCCTTCGCACGACGGACGAAGGCTGCGGTGGCGAGCTCGTGATTCCGTCGATGGACATCCACCGCACGCTGCCGCTGAACGAGCGAGTCTGGGTCGACGTGACGACGCCCGCGTCGGGCCGGCTCGCGTTTACGTGCGGCATGGGGATGTACCAGGGCGCGATCGTCGCGAGATAGCGGTCACGGATTCGCTCGACGCTGCTACGTGGAGTCATGCGCGCTCTCGTCCTCGTTCTCGTCTTCACGCTCGTCCCCAGCGTCGCCTTCGCCTGCGAAGCCTCGACCGGCGGCACGCGCTCGTTCGACACGCGGGTCTCGCCTCGGGCCGGGATTCTCTGTCTCTACACGCTGACGGAGTACGCGGGCGCGACGTGCGAGGCGGGCCGCGAGATCGCGCGCGCGGACGACGGGTGCTCGCGTCTGCGGCGGCTCGCACTGACCGACGAGGGCGTGTTCCTCTCGATCGCCGCGCCGCGCACCTCACGCCGCGCGTGGACGATCGTGCGTGTGTTCACGATCGGAGACGGCGCACGCAGCGTCGACGTCTCGCTCGATGATCTGCCTTCCACTTCACCGCTCCACGGCGTCGTGCGCGTGAGCTTCGATCAGGGCGCAGTGATGTTCCGCGACACAGCGGCGGAAGCTCGCGTGACCTTCGCCGAGCTCGCCGCGCGCCTCTGACCATCCACGCGCGTGCCGTGGATCATCTCGCGCACGACGGCCTGCGTGTAGAGGCGAAACGTCTTGGCGATCGACGGATAGTCGAGCGTGCTCGTGAACGCATCCGCGAGGCCGAAGGGAAGCATCGCGGGGATGACGCCGCGTGCGTACTCCATCGCGTACGCGTGGCCCGGCATCGACCAGCCCTCGGCGTGTCCGCGCGGCAGCACGTGACAGTCGCCGGGACGGTACACGCGCCGCGTGAGCTCGCCCTCCGAGTACGCCCACTGCTCTCCCTCGAGGATGTAGAAGTAGTCGTCGCTCAGATATCGGCCCGTGTGGCCCTCGGTACCGATCGGCGTGCCGAACACGATGATGTACTCGCGCAGCGACGCGTGCAGGATCGTGAAGTGGCCCATCGCGCCACCGGCGTTGCTGAACACCCACTCGGTCGACGGGAACACGTGGCCCGGATAGCGCGTCTCGAGCTCGGCGCGCAGCGATTGCACGAGCACCGGCATCGGCTGACCGAGCACGGTCGTCACGATCTCCTGGAGCACGTTCGGATCGAAGACGTAGGCCATCAGCGCGCGCGCAGGCCTAGCACGTTGGGCAGCGAGTAGAGCGTGTCGTGCTCGGGCTCGACGCCGTCGAGCAGATCGCGCCGCAGGCCGACCTCGCGCACGTGGAGATCGCCAGCGTCCACGATGAGCGTCGCTTCGGGCCCGCCCTCGACGAAGAACGCCTGCGTCAGCCCGAGCGCGCTCAACATCTCGGCGAGCTCGCGCATGCGGTACGGCGTGCGCGAGTGGATGAAGACGAGACGACCCTCGCGATCGATGGCGATGGCCGCTGCCGAGTAGCGATCGGGATCCACCCACGCGATCGGATGTCCGTCGCAGTCGAGCAGACGGTACGTCGCGACGATCGTCCTCCACGCCGCACGCACGCTCGGCAGATCGAAGCCCGAGCAATCGCGGCCCATCATCGCGATCGGCGACGGCGACGGTGCGATGGGATCGAGCAGATAGAAGCCTCCGAAGCGCGCGTCGTCGGGGCTCTCGTCGATCCCGCCGCGAACGCAGAGCCCGCTCGGACGGCCATCCGGCTCGTACATCGCCGCGTTGATCGCCGCGACGAGATGCTCTTCTCGCACCCAGCGATCGAGCGTGCGCGCGCCACCGTCGCCCTGTGCGGTGAAGAGCACGGGCGTGAAGCGTGCGAGATCGAAGCGGACCACCGTGATCGGATGGCGTCTCGCGGCCCCGCTCGGCGCGATGCTCGCCGTCACGCGATCGATCGTCACGCCGGCCGGCGGCGTTCCGTCGTGACTAGACGCGCTCGGCTGCGGTTGCGCCGAGCCCTGCCCGCCCGAGCAGGCGCCGAGGACGATCGCGAGCGCGAGCCATGCTGCGCGTTGGCATTCGTTCGAGGCGCGGTTCACCATCGGCGCTTCCACGATGCTCTCACCCGAACGCGAGCGGCGCCTCATCTTCGTGCTCGCCGCCGTGCAGTTCGTGAACATCCTCGACTTCATGATGGTGATGCCGCTCGGGCCGGACTTCGCGTGCGATCTCGCGATCCCGACCTCGCAGCTCGGCCTCATCGGAGGAAGCTACACGGCGTCGGCGGCCGTGTCTGGATTCGCGTGCGCGTTCTTCCTCGATCGATTCGATCGACGGCCCGCGCTCGCGATCGCCCTCGCCGGTCTCTCGCTCGGAACGTTCGCCGGCGGCCTCGCGCAGGATCTCCACTCGCTCGTCGCCGCGCGCGTGCTCGCGGGCATGTTCGGCGGCCCGGCCACGAGCCTCGCGATGTCGATCCTCGCGGACGTGATCCCCGGCGAGCGCCGTGGGCGCGCGCTCGGCAGTGTGATGATGGCGTTCAGCATCGCATCGGTGCTCGGCGTGCCCGCGGGCCTCGAGCTCTCGCGCCTCGGCGGCTGGCACCTGCCGTTCTTCGTGGTCGGTGGGCTCGGTCTCTGCGCGGGCGTGCTCGCCTACGTGGCCGTCCCGTCGCTGACCGCGCACATGGCGATGCGGCACGAGTCCAGCGTGTTGCGCTCGTTCGCATCGCTGCTGACGAGGCGCACGACGCAGCTCTCGTATCTCGCGAGCGCCGTCTCGAACTTCGGCCTCTTCGTGCTCATCCCGAACCTCGCCGCGTTCACGCAGGGCAATCTGCACTACCCGCGCGAGAGCCTCGGCACGCTCTATCTGTTGGGCGGCGCCGCAGGGTTCGTGTTCATGCGGCCGTTCGGTCGGCTCGTGGATCGCTTCGGCTCGTTCCCGGTGCTGCTCGCCGGCACGCTCATCACGGTCGTCGTGATCCTGGTCGGCTTCACGTGGGCGATCCCGTGGGTGCCGGTGCCGGTCACGTTCGTGAGCTTCATGATCGCCAACGGCATGCGCAACGTGTCCGTGCAGACGCTCTCGACGAAGGTGCCGACGGCCGAAGAGCGCGCACGCTTCATGTCGCTGCAATCGATGACGCAGCACCTGTTCTGCGCGCTCGGCGCGTTCGCGAGCGCCCAGATGCTCGACACCGGCGGGGACGTGATGGCGGGCTGCGGCGATCGCAGCATCGATCATCCGGTCGCGCCGCTGATCGGCATGGAGCACGTGTCGCTGATCGCGATCATCTCCATGCTCGTGCTCCCGTGGATCGTCCGCGGCGTCGAGAACGGCGTGCGGGCACGCGCGAGCGAGGCGGCGGCGGAAGCGGCTCCCGCATGAGCGACTCGCGCGCGCTGCTCTCCGAGCGCTCGTTTCTCCTCTATCAAGGCGTCCGCTTCGTCACCGTCGTCGCGATGAACATGATGAGCGTCGCGATCGGCGCCGAGGTGTACGCCGAGACGCACGATCCGCTCGCGCTCGGGCTCTCGGGCCTCGCGCAATTCGTGCCGCAGTTCGCGCTGGTGCTCGTGACCGGCGCGGTCGCCGACCGCTTCCCGCGTCGGCTCGTGCTGATGGGCTGTCACGCCGTGATCGCGCTCGTCGCGCTCGCCCTCTCGCATCTCGCGCGCGCAGCGAGCTTCGACGTCCACGCCGTCTACGCCGTGCTCGCGCTCTTCGGCTGCGCGCGCTCGTTCGCCGGGCCTGCCGGACAGGCGATCACGCCGTCGCTCGTGCCGCCCGAGCTCTTCGCGCGCGCCGTCGGGTGGAACGCGACCACGTTCCAGGTCGCAGTCGCGCTCGGGCCTGCGCTCGGTGGCGCGCTCTATCGACCGCTCGGGCCGGCGACTTTGTACGAGCTCGTCGCGGGTCTCGAGACCGTCGTCATCGCGCAGCTCTTCTTCGTCCGCGAGCGGCCTTACGAGCGAAAGCTCGGCGAGCCCACGCTCGAGCGAATCTTCGCGGGCATCCGCTACGTCCGCGATCACCGCGCGATCCTCGGATCGATCTCGCTCGATCTCTTCGCGGTGCTGCTCGGCGGCGCGGTCGCGCTGATGCCGATCTATGCGAGCGAGGTGCTGCACGTGGGCGAGGTCGGCCTCGGCGCCCTGCGTGCTGCGCCTGCGCTGGGCGCGCTCGTCGTCGCGCTCGTCCTCGGCGTGCGGCCCATCGAGCGCGGTGCCGGTCGCAAGATGCTCGTCGCCGTCGCGGTGTTCGGTCTCGCGACCATCGCGTTCGGCGTCTCGACCAGCTTCGTCCTCTCGCTGATCGCGCTCTTCGTCGTCGGCGCGTCCGACATGGTCAGCGTCGTGGTGCGTAGCATCGTGGTCCAAGCGACGACACCACCCGACATGAGGGGTCGCGTCTCCGCGGTGAACATGGTCTTCGTCGGCGCCTCGAACGAGCTCGGCGAATTCGAGTCGGGCGCGATGGCACGGTTGCTCGGAACGGTGCTCTCGGTCGTAGTCGGCGGGGTCGGGACGTTGCTCGTCACGGCCTACTACTGGCGCTTCTTCCCGGAGCTCAGAGACGTCGATCACCCTGAAGGGTGACGGGATTGCTCGATCGATCCGGGACCGGCGGCCTTATACTGAGCCGCCACGATGCGGTTCGGAGAAAAGGGTCACGAAGCGGATGCGCAAGCCGACGGGCTGCGCTTGGTTCGCATCGCGCGCGCGATCGCCGACGTCCCCTACGCGATGCTCGTCATGGTCGACGGCGATCGCGTCGAGGTGCGCGCGAAGCTCGGCGTGAGCGACGGCTCGATCGTGTTCCCGTCCGCGCGGAAGTTGATGATGACGAAGGCGCGCGCGACGAGCCCGATCGTGCGCACGGCGCCTCCGCCCGAAGTGGGTCTCTTCCCGCCCGCGATCCATCTCGGCGCGATCGTCGCGGTGCCGATCTCGACGGAGGGAACGCAGCGCGCGCTGCTCGTGCTCGCCGATCACGTACCGCGTGGTGATCTCGAGAAGAAGCTCGCCGCGCTCGAGGACGTCGCGGCGCTGCTCGCGCCGCATCTCGGTCCGAGCCCGATGGTCGACAAGCGATCGCCGCCGCCCCCCGAGCCGCCGAAGCGCCCCGTCTCGCGCGACAGCGTCACGGGCTTGCCGCTCCGTAGCATCGCGATCGCGGAGGCCGAGCGCATGCTCGAGCGCGCCGGCGTGCTGCAGCTCGGCATCGCGGCGATGGTGCTCTCGCTCGATCGCTTCCGGCGTGTGAACGAGTCGCTCGGTCCGATGGCGGGCGATCTCTTGTTGCGTCAGGTCGCCGAACGACTGCGTAGCTCGGTCTCCGACACCGACTTCGTGGGACGGCGCAGCGGCGACGAGTTCGTCATCATCATCGAGAACATCGACGCCGGGATGCCGCTGCTCGTCGCCGATCGCGTGCAGCAGGCGTTGCGCGAGCCGTTCCACATCCAAGGACACGAGCTCTCGCTGACGGCGAGCGTCGGCATCGCCGTGTATCCGAAGGACGCCGACGACGCGACACAGCTGCTCCGCTTCGCGGACATGGCGCTCACGCGCAGCAAGGCGCAGGGCATCGGCAAGCTCTTGCTCTTCGATCGCGCGATGCACGACGAGGTGCGCGATCGCGTCGAGCTCGAGAAGGATCTGCGCGTCGCGCTGCGCGAGGGTCAGCTCTCGCTGCATTACCAGTCGAAGTACCGCATTCGCGGCGACAAGGCGCACGTGGGCGCCGAGGCGCTCTTGCGATGGGCGCACCCGCAACGCGGCAACATCAGCCCGGCTCGGTTCATCCCGATCGCGGAAGAGACGGGCCTGATCGTGCCGATCGGCACGTGGGCGATGACGGAGGTCTGCCGTCAGATCAAGCGCTGGCAAGATCGCGGGATCGGCGCGGGCCGCGTGTCGGTGAACGTCAGCTCGCTCCAGTTCGCGCGACCGGACTTCGTGGGCACCGTCACGCGCGCGATCAAGGGCGCGGGCATCGCGCCGAGCTCGCTCGAGCTCGAGCTGACGGAGTCGATCGTGATGAACGACGTCGATCACGTGGCGGCGCGCCTCGGCGAGCTGCGCAAGCTCGGCGTGCGCGTCTCGGTCGACGACTTCGGCACGGGCTATTCGTCGCTCGCGTACCTCTCGCGGCTGCCGCTCGACGTGCTCAAGATCGATCGCTCGTTCGTGCGCGAGCTCGATGCGGAGGGCCTCCGCGGGAGCCAAGCGAGCGCGGTGGCGCAGGCGATCACCTCCCTCGGGCACTCGCTCGGTCTCGACGTGCTCGCCGAGGGTGTCGAGACGAAGGGCCAGCTCGATCGATTGGCCGAGCTCGGCTGCGACGAAGTGCAGGGCTTCCTGTTCGCCAGGCCGGTGCCGGCAGCCGAGCTCGAGAGCAAGCTCGCCTCGTCGGCGGCTTGAGCGATCAGGCTGCAGGCGAGGGAGGGCGGGAAGTCGGAGGGCGGGAACGAACGCCCAGGGCGTATCGAGTGCGAGCTCCTACGACTTCTTCTTCTTCTTGAGCCCGCTCTTGCCCGGCGGGCGCTTCGTCGGCTCGACGCGCGCTGCCTTCGGCTCGTCCTCGTCCTCGTCAACGGACGGGCCCGCGGCGACGGCGGGCGCGAGCACGGCCGCGGGCGGCGCGCCGAAGTCGAGCTTGTAGACCGGCGTCGGCTTCGCGCGGTGCTCGGCGCGCTGCTTGAAGTAGAAGAACGCGGCGACCGGGACGATCGCGAGCGAGATGAGCTGGGACGTCGAGAAGCCTGCGAACGATCCGCGCTCCGGATCGTCGCGCACGTACTCGATGCCGAAGCGCCAGAGGCCGTAGCCCATCGCGAGCACGAGCAGCACCTGTCCGTAGAACTCGCGGCGACGCCACACGGCGATCGTGAGCGCGCAGAGCATGAGGCCGGCGAGCGACTCGTAGATCTGCGTCGGATGCACCGGCAGCGACGTGGCCGAGTCGAACGGAAGATCGTACTCGGCGACGTGATGGCTCCACGCCGGCGAGCCGTCGTCGTTGGGCCAGTGCGGGAACGTGCCGATCGTGCGCAGCCAGCCCGGCGCGTCGTCACCGAGCGGCGCGCCGAAGTCGCAGCCGTAGAGATAACAGCCCACGCGTGTGAGCCCTAGACCGAGCGCCAACGTAGGCGCGGTCACGTCCGCGAAGCGCAAGAGCGGGATGTTCTTGTATCGGAAGTACGCCAGCGATCCGAAGAAGCCACCGAGGAAGCCGCCGTACGCGACGAGCCCGCCCGCGCGCAGGTTGAACCACTGACCGAGGCTCGTGAACTCGTCGGGGTTCGTCGCGATGTAGAGCAGACGCGAGCCGACGATGGCGCTGACGGCGGCGATGATGAAGCCGTTCGCGAGCACGTCCTTGTTCATGCCGTCGCGCTCGCCCAGCCACATCACGATGTACCAGGCGGCGATCATCGAGCTGCCGAGCATCACGCCGTACGAGAAGATCGGCTGCGGCCCCCAGGGCGTCGGGATCTCGAAGAGGATCGGATGCATCGCGCGTCCTTATGTCTGCTCGATCCGGAGCGCGTCAAGCGGGGGAGGCGAGCGCCTCGAGCATCTCGCGGACCGGAGGCGCCAGCGGCGGCTCGAGCTCTGCTTCGAGCACGCGGCGCGCGAGCAGGCCGGTCGCCTCGACCTTCGCTTCGTAGAGGCGATCGAGCTCGATGCCGAGCTCCTTCGGCTTGGCCTTCCACGTGCGGAAGACGCTCTCGAGCGCGCTCGGCAACGCCCCGCGCTGCACCGCGTGCCAGACCGCGAACGGCAGCTGCGATCCGAACACGGCGTCCTCGCTGGGCGGCAGATCGAAGATCGCGAGCACTACGTCCTCGATCAGCGCGCGACCTTCTTCGGTGTCGCCGAGCGACTGGCCTTCGAGATAGCGCTCGGTGAGGAAGACCTCCCAGCCCATGGGCAGATCCTCGTCCCGACCTACGTCCTCGAGGTGCTCGCGTGCGCGATCGACGTCGATCGCGAGCACGACGAGGTGCACGTACGGCACGCCGTGACGCTGGGCGAGCGTGCGGTCCATGATCGTCGGCCGGCCGAGGCCTTCTTTCTTCGGATCGAGAGTCGGGAGATGCCGTGCCACGCGCGTGACTATAGGTGGCCCGAGCGCGCCGGACGTGTCTATGTTGGCAGGTGCGAAGGCTCTCGCTCGCGTGCCTGTTCTCTCTGTCGCTCGTCGCCACCGCGCAGGCGCAGGAGACGCCACGCCAAGAGCCCACCACGAGCGAAGAGGCCGAGCGCGCGGAGGCGGCAGGCGACGACCAGGCAGCCGAGGCGGCGAGCGTGGACGACGAAGAGGAGGAGCACGTCCCCGGATTGCTCGACGATGCCGATCACCCGGAGCGCAGCGCCGCGCACGAGACGCATCGCACCGTCGTCACGGCCGACGTCTTTCCCGAGACGCATCCGCAGACCGTTCCCGCGGAGCCCGATCCGGACAGCGAAGAGCTCGTTCTGCCGCCCTGGGATCCGGAGTGGCGGCTGCGCCTCGGTATCGGCGCGACGATCGCCAGCGGCGGCACGACGATCGTCTCGTTCCGTCTGGTGCAAGAGCTCGAGTGGATGCCTCACGACATCGCGCCGATCCTCTTCGCGATCACCGGCGGCGAGGTCCTCGTCGGCTACACCATGGGCCTCGCGGGCGCGCGCGCCGGGCTCTACGGCGTGTTCTGCCAGGACCGCGTCGTGACGTGCACCGGCGCCGTCGCGCTCCGGCTCGGCGTCATCACCGGCAACGCGGGGACGGCATTCGACATCGGTGGCGACGGAGATGCGCGCTTCCGCTTCGACGGCGTCGAGCTCACGGTTCGTGTGGGCTTCTTCGACATCCAGAGCACCGCGTTCATCGACGCGGTCGGCATGGTGGGCGCAGCCTTCTGACGCGGCGACCGGTGTATCCTCGCGAGCCATGCGCGCGCGGATCTCTCTCTTCACGATTCTCTTTCTGGTGGGCTGCCCGGGCGGAGGCGCGCCGCCGCCGGACGCCGGTCCCCCGAGCGATGTCGGCGTCGACGGCGGTCCCGACGCTGGCCCCGACTGTCACGCGAATCCGACGGCCGACGGCTGCATGCTACCCGCGGAGCCGACGTACAGCGGACCGAGCGCGGCCATCGACGTCATCCGCGACGACATGGGCATCCCGCATCTCTACGCTGCGAACGATGCCGACGCGTACTACGCGAGCGGCTATCTCCAGGCGACCGATCGCTTGTTCGAGATGGATCTGACGCGGCGCCACGCGCTCGGCACGCGCGCCGAGGTGCTCGGCCCCGATGCCGTGGGCGACGACACCACGATCCGCCTCTTCAACATCCCGCGCTGGGCCGAGCTCTCGCGTCGCGCTCTCTTGCTCGATCATCCGGACGTGTACGCGCTGCTCGTCGCGTGGTGCGACGGCGTGAACGCGCGCATCGACGAGATCCACGCGGGCACGACGCCGCTGCCGTACGGGTTCGGCCCGGCCGAGCTCGACTACATGCCGACGCACTGGGCCCCGATCGACGCGCTCGCGGTCGGCACGCTCATCCTCTTCGGCAACGCCGAGCAGATCGAGTACGACGTCCTCGCGAGCGTCCTGCACAACATCTTCCCCACGCTCGAGCAGCGCGTTCCGTTCTTCGCGCCGATGGAGCCCGCGCACACGCTGCCGCCCGAGGAGCGTCCGGCGGGCGCTCACGCCGCACGGTTCGATCCGCAGCTCGGACCGACGCCAGCCGTGATCGCCCCCGCGGACCTTTCCGCGCGCATGACGGAGTTCTTCGATCGCTTCCACTCGATCCCGCTCGGAGCGAGCAACAACTGGGCGATCGACGGCGCGCACACGCAGAACGGTCGCCCTCTGCTCGCGGGCGATCCGCACCAAGGCCTGCAGTCGCCGTCCCTGATGTGGACGCATCACATGAACAGCGCCGAGCACGGTGGAGCGCTCGACGTGATCGGCTTCAACTTCGTCGGCACGCCGTCGATCGAGCTGGGTCACAACGCGCACGTCGCGTGGGCCGCCACGACGACGTACCCCGACTGGAACGATCTCTGGGGTGTGGAAGCGACCGGGTCGCCGGTCACGTCGATCTCCTACGGCGGCGCCGAGGTGCCCGTCGTCATCCGCAACGAAGCGATCACCGTGAAGGGCGAGGCGACGCCGCGAATGGTGGCGATCGAGGACGTGCCGACGCTCCCCGGCGTTCTGATGCCGGACTCGTTTTTTCCGATCCCGATCTATCCGGGCCGTCGCATCCTGATGCGCTGGGCCGGCATGCAGGCGAGCAGCGACGCGGTGGGCTTCCATCGGTTCGACACCGCGACGAGCACCGCGGAGTTCGAGGCCGCCGTCGATCTCTGTCATCTCGGCGCGTTCAACTTCGTCGGCGCCGACGCGAACGGGATCACGTATCGCTCTCCGCCGTGGGTCCCGATCCGCGCGGGCGCGATCACGGACACGCGCTCTCCGTTCCGCGTGCTCGACGGCGACGACGTCGGCTCGCTCTGGACGGGCATGTATCTCACGCCCGATCAGATGCCGCACAGCCACGGCGGCGTGCGCGGCTGGATCGGCACCGCGAACGACGAGCCCTACGGCCTGACGGACGACGGATCGGTCATCGGCGATCCGCTCTACTTCGGCGTGTACTTCGATCCGGGCACGCGCGCGCAGCGCATCGAGAGCGAGGTCGCACGCCTGGTCGCGCGCGGAGACGTCTCGCGCGACGACATGCTCACGCTCCAGGACGACACGTATCTCCTGTTCGCCGACGAGTTCCTGCCCGGCCTCTTCTCGGCGTGGGACGGACGCGCGACGGACAACACGCTGAACGCGTACGCCACGCGCGCCGATCTCGCCGCGCTCGTCGAGGGCTTGCGCGCGTGGGATCGGCGGATGGAGCGCGGCTCGCCCGACGCGGTCGTGTTCAATGCGTTCATGTTCGAGCTCTCGCGCGAGGTCCTCGCGGACGACATGTCGGCGCTCTTCGATCCGATCATGGGCCAGAGCCCGACCTACATCATGAAGCTGCTCACGTTCGTCGCGCGCGACACGACGTCCGTGGGCGACTCGTTCTTCCAGGAAGGTCGCACGCTCGCGTACGTGCGCGCGCTCGACACGGTCGCCACCACGCTGACGGCGCGCTTCGGATCGAGCGCGCGCACGAGCTACACGTGGGAGATGATCCACGGCACGCGCTTCGACGGGATCTGGGGCGGCAGCACGGGTCGCCTCGACGGTGGATGGATTCCGACCGACGGCTCGCTCGGCACGATCAACGTCGCCGACGCGTCGTACTTCGATGGGATGCATCACCCGAACATGCGTCTCGACGCGACCGGCGGATCGATCTTCCGGCTCGCCGTGCAGTTCCGCGCCGACGGCACGCCCGACGCAGTCGTGAACATCCCGCGCGGCGTCTCGGGCGATCCGGACAGCCCGCACTTCGACGATCTGCAAGCCGATTGGCAGGTCAACCACTCGCGGCCGCTCGCGTTCCTGCGCGCCGACGTCGAAGCGCACGCCGAGTCTCGGTTCACCATTCCCGCGGCGCACTGATCGAGAGCCCATGACCGACCTGCAGTACCTACTTCTCTCCGCGGCTCTCACGTGGGTGATGCTCATGAGCGCGAGCCTCGTGCGCTCGCGCGCGTGGACGCCGAGCGGCCTCAAGCTCGCGTTCGGCAACCGCGACGATCTTCCCGCACCGACGCCGCTGACGGGACGCCTGGAGCGTGCGTCACGCAACATGCTGGAGAACTTCCTGTTCTTCGCGACGGTCGTCGTCATCGCGCGTCATCGCGGCGTCGACGGCGCGGCGCTCGTCCTTCCGTGCGCCGTCTTCTTCTGGGCTCGCGTCGCGTACTTCGGCGCGTACGCGGCGGGCATCGTCTATCTGCGCACCGCGCTCTGGTCGGTCGGCGTCGGCGCGATCGCCTGGATCGCGTGGCTGGCCTGGTGAAGCTGACCGAGACCGAGCTGCGCACGTTCGCCGTCGTCGCCGACGCGTTTTTTCCGTCGCTCGGTGGCGCCGCGCCGATCGATCGGCTCTCGGCGGGAGGCCTCGGTATCGATCGACGCCTGCCCGAGCTCGCCGCGCGCATGCCGACCGACACGCTGCTGGCCGTGCGCGCGATGCTCGCGCTCTTCCGCGGACGCGCAGGCGGCATGCTTCTCTTCGGTGCGCCTCGGGCGTTCGTCGACATGAACGGCGTCGAGCAAGAGAGCGCGCTTCTTCGCATGGCGAACGGCGAGACCGCGTTCGCACGTCAGACGTTCAAGGTGATGAAGGGCCTCGCCGCGACGTTGCTCGCGTGGCCGAGCGTCTCGGGCCCGAGCCCACTGCACGACGCGATCGGCTATCCGGGCCCGCTCGGCCCGCCGCCACCGACGCCGCGCCGATTGAAGCCGATCGTGATCGAGCGACCGACGACGTGGACCTGCGACGTGGTGATCGTCGGCTCCGGCGCGGGTGGTGGAACGGCCGCGGCGGTGCTCGCCAAGGCCGGGCTCGACGTCGTCGTGCTCGAGCGTGGCCCCTACAAGAACGAGAGCGACTTCACGCATCGTCAGGACGATGCCGATCGCGATCTGTACGATCTGCGTGCGACGAGCGATGCTGGCCTCACGATCCTGCAGGGTCGATGTGTCGGCGGCGGCACGGTCGTGAACTACGCGACGGCGCTGCGCGTGCCGGAGGCGATCCGCGCCGAGTGGGATCGAACCGCGGGCTTCACCAACGTGTTCACGAGCGCCGAGCTCGAGGCCTCGCTGCACGTGTGCGAGGAGCGCCTCTCGGTGAACGACCGGAGCAGCAAGCCTTGGTTCCGCGACCGCATGATCGAAGAGGGATGCAAGAAGCTCGGCTGGGACGTCGCGACGCTCTCGCGCGACGTGAAGGGCTGCGCGGAGGACGAGCGCTGCGGCTACTGCAACTTCGGATGCCGTCTCGGTGCGAAGCAATCGACGATGCGCACGTGGCTCGAGGACGCCACGAGCGCCGGTGCACGTCTCGTCGCCGATGCGGAGGCTCTGAAGATCGTGCGCGATGGCGGCCGCGCGGTCGGAGTTCGCGCGACGGTGGCCTCGCCCGCCGGCAAGAAGCGCATCCCGCTGACCGTGTTCGCCAAGTCGGTGATCGTCGCGTGCGGCGCGACGTTCACGCCGATCCTCCTGCAGCGCAGCGGCCTGGATCTGCCCGCGATCGGACGGTATCTCCACCTTCATCCGGTCACCGGCGTGTGGGGCCGCTTCGACGGCCAGCGCGCCGATCCGTGGGGCGGCGTGATGCAGGCGCGCATCAGCCGACAGTTCGCCGATCTCGACGGCGAAGGCTACGGCGTGCGCTTCGAGTCGGGCGCCGTGCATCCGGTCGAGATGATGGCGCTCATGCCGTGGGGCGGCGCGATCGACTTCAAGCGGACGCTCGCGCGCTATCGCGAGTGGGCCGTGATCGCCGTGCTGCTGCGCGACCGCACGGAAGGCAGCGTGCACGCGCCGCGCTTCGGGCCGAACCGCTGGGACTATTCGATCTGCGAGACCGACCAGAAGCACGTGCGCGAGGGCATCGTGCGCGCCGCCGAGCTCTACGCGGCGATGGGCGCGAGCGAGATCCGCGCCGTCACGCAGACGCCGGTCGTGTGGCATCCCGCGAGCGGCGAGAAGCTCGCCTCGTTCGCCGCGCGGCTCGACACGATGGGCTACGGATCGTGCGAGACGACGTACGCGAGCTTCCACCCGCAGGGCAGCGCACGCATGGGCATCGATCGACGCACGAGCGTGACGGGCGAGGACGGTGCCGTGCACGGCACGCCGAACCTCTACGTGATGGACGGCTCGTGCTTTCCGACCGCGAGCGGCGTGAACCCGATGCTGACGATCGAAGCGCTCGCGCATCGCAACGCCAGCCGCCTCGCGCACCGTCTCACGTGACTCGTCTGGCGCTCGCGATCGGCGGCATCGCCATCGGGTTCGCGGCGATCTTCTTCCGGCTCGCGGCGCCGACCGATCCACTGCTCGCGTCCGCGCTACGGCTCGCGATCGCGGGGCTCGTGCTCTCGCCGATCTCGCTGCGCGCCGTGCGCGACGGACGGCTCACGCCGCGCGCGACGAAGACGGCACTGCTCGGCGGCGTGCTCTACGCGGTGCACTTCGGTGCGTGGGTCGCATCGCTCGAGCGCACGACCGTCGCCGCGTCGGTGACGATCGTGACGGCGACGCCGCTCTTGCTGGCGGGCATCGCGTTCGCGCGCGGACGGGATCGACCCTCGCGCGCGACCGTCGTCGCGTGTGTCGTGGCCGCGGTCGGCGCCGCGATCATCGGGGTCGCCGATGCGACGGAGACGGGCTTCGGGGCGGTCTCGGGCGATGCGCTCGCGCTGCTCGGCGCGGTCGCGATGGCCGTCTATCTTCTCGTCGTACGCGAGCTCGGGTCCTTCCCCGCGTTCGCATTCTCCGGGATCGCGGCGCTCTCCGGCGCGGCCGTGCTCGCCGTCGCAGTCGCTCTCACGTGGCCGCTGCATGTGCCCATTTTTCCGGACGAAGATGCGTTCGTCGCCATCGCGCTCGCGGCGCTCGTGCCGCAGGTGCTCGGTCACGGCGCGCTGACGTGGGCGCTCGAGCGCGCGACGCCGACCGAGGTCGGGCTGGCGACGGCGATCGAACCGGTGATCTCGACGGCGCTCGCGTGGATGGTGTTCGCGGAGCGTCCCAGCCTGCTCGTCGGCATCGGCGCGAGCGTGACCCTGGCGGCCGTCGTGCTCGGTGTCACCAGCCGGGATGGTGGCAAAACCCCGCGCGCGCGTTAGAGTTCCCGATTGTGACGAAGGGGTGACGCACGCGTCGTCCCGACCACGATGAACAAGCCCGCACGCCACGACGATTCCGGTAGCGACCCAGCTCGAACGAGCATGGTGCCCGAGCTTCGCCCGAGCGATGCGGCGCACGCGATGCGGATCGATCGGTCGGCTTCGCCGACACTCTTGCCGAGGATCGCCAAGCGCGCTCTCGCGACCGCGACCGCGCCCGCGCTCGATCTGCCGGAGCCGACCGAGCCCGACGAAGAGCACGAGCACACGCCGCCGCGACCGAGCGACATCGGATCGTTCCTCACGAGCCTCTCGCGCCCGCCCGAGTCGCCCGCGTTCCGCGTCCACGACCGCACGCACCTCGAGTTCGCGATCGACTACAAGGTCCCGACCGATCACAAGCACGAGACGTTCGAGTGGGAGTCGTACTTCTTCGCGCCCGAGAGCCTGCGTCTCGACAGCCGCACGTACGACAAGAACGACGTCTACGAAGACCTGCAGACGTACGTTCGCTTCGCGGTGCCGGACTGCTCGTTCCACGCGCTCGTCGAAGCACCGCTCGCGAGCCTGAAGTCCGCGCTCGAGAAGCGCGGTGAGACGGAGCACGCCATGCGCGAGCTTCGCCTCTTCGCGTGTCAGGTCCGGGCGGCAGGAGAAGAGACGCGTCGCCGCATCGCCGCGGGCTTCGAGACGGGCGGCGATCACGCACGCTGGACGATCGCGGCCGAGCGATTCGTCGACGACGCACGCGCGCTCGGCACGGGCTTCCGCGAGATCATCGCGATGAGCAAGGGCTGCGTGGACCCGCTCATGACGGCCATCGCGTGGATCGACGAGGACGTGTCACGTCTTCTCGAGGCGCTGATCGGTGGCCTCGCGATCAACCTGCGTGAGCAGGGCGTGAGCGAGGACGTCGTCGCGAAGGCCGAGAGCCTCGCCGTCGACGAAGCGCGCTATCGCGATCGCGAAGGCCTCGAAGGCGTGGGCCGCCTCGGGATGCCGCGTCGCCGCATCGAGCAGATCGAGTTCCGTCGCCACGTGCTCAAGCGCTTCACCTCGTCGGTCCTCTGGCTCTCGCCCGAGGTGCGGCCCGCGGCCGAGTGGGTCACGCACGTGCTCAACGCGCTCGCGGCGGCCGTCTCGATGTCCTTCGCCGTGCTCGCTGCGCTCTGGAACGGCAACGACAACACCGGCACCGGGCTCATGCGCTGGGCCCTGGTCGCGATCGTCGCCTACGCGATGAAGGACCGCATCAAGGCGCTGCTGCAGGCGCGCTTCGCACAGGTCGTACAGCGGAACTTCCCCGACCGCAGCTGGAAGATCCACGACCGCGAGCGAAAGCTGGAGCTCGGCGAGATGGAGGAGCAGTCGGGCTTCGTCGCGTTCGCGAAGCTGCCGCCCGAAGTGCTCGCGATCCGTCGCGAGACGCAGCGGCATCCGTTCGAAGAGCAGGCGCGGCCCGAGACGGTCCTCTTCCACAAGAAGTCGGTCGTGCTCCATCGCGCGCCGATCGCGGCGGCGGACTCGCGCTTCGAAGCGCTCACCGAGATCTTGCGGCTCGACGTCCGTCGCTGGCTCGTGCACACGGACGATCCGAAGCGCAGGTTCGTGTTCGCGGACCCGGATGCAGGCGTGATCGGCACCGCGACGGCGCCGCGCGTCTACAACATCGCGGTCGTGTATCGCCTGCGCCGCGAGGGACAAGACGCGCCCTGGCATCGCGTGCGCGTCGTGGTGAGCCGCAAGGGCATCCGCCGCCTCGACACGATCCGCTGAGGAACGAGCCGCTCAGAAGTGGATCGTGGCGATGCGATCCGCGAGCGCTTCGGCGGCCGCGAGATCGTCGACCGTGCCGCTCGTTCCGACGGCGCGCAGCGCCACGTACGTCGCTCCCGCGAGCGTGATCGGCAACGTGAGATGCGCGCCGCTCGGGTGCAGTACGAGCACGCGCTCCGCGTCCGTGTCGGTCAGCACGTCGAGGACGTAGAAGTCGGCGTCGGGATCGACGGTCACCTCGACGTTCTCCGTCCGTGTCGCCGTCGGGACGGCGAGGAACGAGGACGGCAGATGGACGGCCGTTCCGACGACGTTCCGATCGAAGATCATCGTCTCGCCGCCGCCCGACGCGTGCGCCCGCACGACGAACCAGAGCCGATCCTGCGCGAGCGGACCCTCGAGCGCGGGCGCGAGCAGATTGGTCGTCGACGGATCGGGCATCGGGACGAGCGCCACGTGCCCGCCCGCCGCGATCCCAGGCACGCCGACCACGCCCTCGAGACCGGGCGCGTCCGGGATCGTCGCTTGGAGCGTGACGAAGCTCGGGAGCAGCGTGGCCGCGCTCGCGTCGATCACGAAGTGCGCGCCATCGATCGCGACGTGAGACGCGAGCCGGGCCGACGTGCTGTCCACGAGCAGGACGTCGATCGTCGGTGCGAGCGTCTCGACGCTCAGGCCGAGCTCGCAGTGGCCGCCTGCGCACACCGCCACGCTGTCCGTGGGCGAGCTCGTCCGCAACATCGACAGGGTCGTCGCCGCCGCGACTGCGACGTCGCTCGTCCCGGCCGTGATCGTCCCGCTCAGCGGGCGCGGACGAACGGGCACCGCGAGGCCGACGGTCGCGTGATCGCGGTCGACGCCCATCCATCGCTCGCCGACGAAGCCTGCGAGAGCGACGTGCAACGTCGCAGGTGATGCGGTCACCGTGAGCGTCGCATCGCCGTTCGCGTCGGTCGTGACGCTCGGGCCCCCGACGTCGACGCTCGCTCCGGCGAGCGCAGTCTGATCGTCTTCGCGGACCACGTGCACCGAGAGCGTGCTCGTCAGCGCGGCCCCGCGAACACCCGGTGTCGGGTCGGTCACGCTCGGCGTGGTCGCGCACGCACCGACGAGCCCCAGCGAGAGAAGGAAGGTGAAGCGTCGCGTCATGGAAGTCCCCCAGCTTGCGCCCGTATTCGCGCGCGCGTCCGGAGATTAACGCGGCTTAATTACAAGCGCCGCCCGATCGCATCCAACGTCCTCTCCGGCGCGGCGATCGCGCCCGGGAGGGTTTCTTCATGAAGAGGTTTGGCTTGATCTCGGCCGGCACGTGGATCGCCGGCAGCGCGATGATGATCGCCGCGGCATGCGGTGGCGGCGGAGGTGATACCCCCGACGCCTTCATCGGCGGCGACGGCGGTCCTCCGGTCGACTCCGGTCGCGATGCCGCGACGAGCCCCGACACCGGGACGGACGCGGGCATGGTCGTGCTGCCGGATACCGGGACGCCGCTCACGGCGCGCACGAACGCGACGAACGGCTCGGCCATCGTGCTCGCCAGCGACGACTCGGTCCTCGTCGCGTGCAACCGGCAGGCAGGTAGCGTGACGATCTTCCCCGTGACCGCGACGGCCACGCCGCCGACGCTCGGCACGCCGACGGAGATCGCGTTCGCGGGCGACGAGCCGTGGGCAGCCGTGATCTCGAACGACAACCAGACGGCGTTCGTCATCCTTCGTCGCGCGCGTCAGATCGTGCGCATCACGGATCTGCACGGCACGCCGACGCTCGCCACCACGCGCGGCGACACCGGCAGCGAGCCCACCGGCATCGCGATCTCGCCGACCGGCACCACCGTCTGGGTCGCGAACTGGGGCGAGGGCACGCTGAGCGGCTTCAGCGCGGCGGACCTGAGCACGGTCGGCACGGTCGATCTCAACTCGCAGCTCGTGGCGTCGGGCTCGCTCGGCACCGTGAGCTCGCGCCCGGGTCTCGCGCACCCGCGCGCGATCACGATCACGAACAACGGCGACGGCAACGACTCGGACGAGACGATGTACGTCACCGAGTACTTCGCGCAGACGCGTACCGACACGCTCCCGACCGACGACTCGCGCTTCGACGTCGAGCGTCGCGGCCTCGTCTACCGCGTGGGCGCCGACGGCACCGCGCACGGCACGATCGAGCTCGCGGCCGTCGCGAGCACGGGCTTCGTCGATCAGAACGGCGCGATGACGGGCTGCTATCCGAACCAGCTGCTCGCCACGGCGCTCGGCGCGGGACGCCTCTACGTCACCGGCGTGTGCGCTTCGCCCCGCGGACCGATCGGCCCGGTCGTCGACGGCACGGGCGCCGTCACGAACACCGCCAACTTCAAGACCGAGGTCCACACGGCCGTGTTCGCGATCGACACGACGACCAACATGGAAGTCCCCGCGCAGCGCGTCTTGCTCACGCAGGCGTTCCAGGCGCGCTACGACGCGATGAGCGTCCCCGACGACGGCGCGAACCGCCGCATCCCGCTCATCGCGAACGACATCTCGTTCATCGGCAGCGGCCTCGTCGCCTACGTCTCGAGCTACGGATCGGACGCGGTCTTCCGCATCCAGTACAACGCCGACGGCTCGCTCAACCAGGTCGGCAGCACGGCGGCGAACTTCATCAACCTCTCGCCGGGCGGCACCGTCGCGGCGGGTCGGCTCCCGTTCGGCATCGCGGTCGGCCACGGCACGTCGTCGAGCGCGTTCACCATCAACGAGCACACGCGCAACGTGTCGATCATCGCCCTCGCGTCGCAGACCACGGTGGGCGCGGCGGTCGCGACGGCCCCGCCGGCGGTCGGCTCCACGGAGGCGAGCGTGCTCGACGGTCGCCACTTCTTCGTCACGGGCCTCGGTCGCTGGTCGTTCCGCGGCCAGGGATGGAACAGCTGCGAGTCGTGTCACGGCGACGGTCTCACCGACACGGTCACGTGGTACTTCGCGCGCGGCCCGCGTCAGTCGATCAGCCTCGACGGCACGTTCGACTCGGCCGATCCGAACCAGCAGCGCCTCTTGAACTGGGGCGCGATCTTCGACGAGGTCCACGACTTCGAGAACAACGTGCGCGGCAACTCGGGTGGCGTGGGCGCGGTCGTCTCGGCCGTCTCGGCGCCGCCGGTCGCCGCGGATCGCATCGTCTTCGACGGCACGCCGCTGCAGACCGGTCAGGTCGCGTCGGCACACCTCGCGGGCGGCCTCAACGGCTCCGTCTCGAGCGAGCTGATGCCGACGGGCACCGACACGCCGCACTCGGCGATCGCGGACTGGGATCACATCCGCGACTACATCCGCACGATTCGCTCGCCCCGCGCGCCCATCGGGCTCTCGCTGGCCGACGTGACCGCAGGCGCAGCGCTCTTCGCGGCCAACAACTGCGCGGCCTGCCACGGCACGCACATGTGGACGCTCTCGCGCCGCTTCTGGTCGCCCGACGAGGCGCACAACGCGGCGGCGGGATCGCTCCGGACGACATCGTACACCGCGCCGGCTGCTTTCCCGGCCGTGCTCAATCCGCCGAGCGCAGCCTCGGGTCGCATGGCCACGCTCCGCTTCCCGGCGGGCTCGACCGCTGCGGCGAACGATCAGATCCAGTGCGTGCTCCGGTCGGTCGGAACGTTCCCGGCGACGGGCACGACGGCGATCTTGCCGACGGGCTCGACCGTGGTGCTGCGCGAGGTGCGGCCCGACATGACGACGCTGGCGCAGGGCGCGAGCGGCTTCAATCCGCCGTCGCTCCTCGATTCGGTCGCGAGCGCGCCCTACTACCACGGTGGCAACGCGCGAACGCTCGAAGAGGTGTTCGACCCGGCGTTCACCGCGCACTACACGGCGCTCGCCGCCAACTTCCTCGACACCGACGTCGCGGCAGATCGCGCGACCCACATCCGACAGCTCGTGGCGTTCCTGCTCTCGATCGACGAGAGCACGGCCGCGCCGACGCCGCCGGTGCTCGGGTACGACCCGTCGCTCTGCCCCGCGACACTCTGACCTGATCTCGTAGCGGAACGAGAACGGCGCGCGCTTCTCCGGAGGCGCGCGCCGCGCTCGTTTCGGGATCTCGCCACCGCATTGGCAAGCACGTGCACGGCGCCGTAGGCGCTATCCTCGGGCCGTGGCGACGCGCGGCGCACGACGAACGACGACGAGAGCGGAGATGTCCGCGCCGGGCTCGTCGTTCGTCGGCCGCGAATCGCTGCTCCAGACGATCGGTGCGCGCTTCGCGGACGGGGCGCGCCTCGTCACGCTCGTAGGACCGCCCGGCACCGGCAAGACGCGCCTCGCGCTCCGTCACGCGGCGGAGCGGCAAGAGAAACAGCCGAAAGCGCGCATCGCGCTCGTCGATCTCGCACCGGCACGCTCCGAGGACGAGCTCTGCGCAGCCGTCGCGCGCGCGCTCGACGTGAGCTTGGCCGGCGTACGCGAGGCCGATGCCATCCAATCGCGCATCACGCGGGCGCTCTCCCGCAAGCCCACGTTCGTCGTGCTCGACAACTTCGAGCAGATCACCGACCACGCCCCGCGCGTCGCGGAGTGGCTCGCGGCATGTCCTTCGCTGACGATCCTCGCGACCTCGCGCGAGCGACTCCGCATCGCCGCCGAGCTCTCGCTCGAGATCCCGCCGCTCGCGATGCCGCACGCGGACGCTGCGCCGTCGGAGATCTTCGCGAGCGAGGCCGTGTCGCTCCTGCGGGCGCGTGCACCGAGCTACGTGCCCTCGGAAGACGACGCGAAGACGCTCGCGTCGATCGTGCGCGCGCTCGAGGGCCTGCCGCTCGCGATCGAGCTCGCTGCCAGCCGGCTTCCTCTTCTCGGGCCGAGCGCGCTCGCGGCGATGCTCGATCAGCCACACGCGGCGCTCGACGCGCTCGGGCCCGCGCCGCGCGAGGTCTCGCCCCGCCAAGCGACGCTGCGACGCGCCATCATGTGGTCGTGGGAGATGCTCGATCCGGGCGAGCAGCGTGCCCTCGCGTGGCTCTCGATGTTCCGCGGGGCGTTCGCGATCGAGGCCGCGCTCGCCGTGCTCGGCGGTGACGCGAGCGATGCCCTCGCGCTCGTGCAGTCGCTGCGCGACAAGTCGTTGCTCGCGCAGGGTGAAGGAGCGACGCGCGTGCGAATGCTGGCGGCGGTGCGTGCGTTCGCCACCGAGCGTCTGCTCGAGCGATCGGATGCGGACGTCGCGCGCGCACGGCTCTCGCATTCCTTCGCGGAGCGTGGTGCGCGCGAGCGACGCGCGCGAACGGGGCGGACCGCGCGTGCGGCGCAGGCCTGGCTGGCGCTCGAGGTCGACTCGCTGGAAGCGGCGCTGGAGGCGGTGACGGCTCTCTCGCTCGATCGCGAGCGCGCGAGAGAGAGCGCGGAGATCATCCTCGCGCTCCACGACGTCGCGCGACGCGTCGGCCCGGCCGGGCGCGATGCCGACGCGCTCGATCGAGTCGAAGCGCTCTTGCCGCATCTCGACGACGATCTGCGCGTCGAGCTGCTCGTCGCGCGCACGAACGCGCTGCGCGATCGCGGCGACACCGTGGAGGCTGCGCGTGGGCTCGAGGCCGAGGCTGCGAGCGGCGCTGGATCGCTCGTGCTCTCCGCGCTCGGCGAAGCGCTGCTCGCGTGTGGTCGCTTCGATGCGGCGGAGAAGGCGCTCGAGAGCGCGCTCGCGAAGGCCGGTGACGATCGACGGCTCGCGCTCGCCGCGCACGCGGGCCTCGGGCTCGTCGCGCACGGTCGCGGATCGCTGGAGCGCGCCGAGAAGCACTACTCCCAGGCGCTCGATCTGGCGATCGCGCTCGGTGAGCCTGCCGCCGAAGCGCGCGCACGCCGCGATCTGGGCAACCTCGCGCTCCAG
>CAYSCF010000035.1:0-36200 GCA_964429305.1 uncultured Sandaracinaceae bacterium
CTTGGGCTTGCGACCTGCTCCGGGTCTCGCCCCACCGTGTCTTCGATACGCGATGGTCAGCTGTCTCGTGCGTGTGCGTCCCATGCAGAGGAGACGTGGCGCGCAGTCCGGACCGACATGCCCACTCGATAGGGCAGACATCATTCTGCGCAGGTGCGGTCAGCCTGGGGCGCGGGGCGGCGCCCCGCATGAGCCGAGCGGAAGCGAGGCGTAGCGACGTCGGCCACTGCGCGACGCGAGGGCCGCGCGCTCTGCGGCGTTGCTGCCCGAAACGCCCCGTCCCATGTGCCGCTCCGGCTCGCAGACGAGGCCTTCTCGGCCGATCGGGATCCTCTGCGCCCGCAGGAGAGGCCTCAGTCGGCTTCTTCCGAATCGTCCTCGATCACGACGACGGGCAGCTCGACGTGGAAGAGCGTGCCCTTCCCCATCCGGCTCTCGACGCGGATCTCGCCCTCCATCTTCAGCACCAGGTGCTTGACGATCGCCAAGCCCAGCCCGGAGCCGCCCTGCTGGCGCGCCCTTCCCGCATCCACGCGATAGAAGCGCTCGAAGATGCGCGGCAGGTGCTCGGCGCCGATGCCTTGTCCCGTGTCCTCGACCTCGAGGATCGCGTGGGTCTCGTTCTTCGATGCGCGCACGACGACGCGCCCACCCGACGGCGTGTACTTGATGCCGTTGTCGACGAGGTTGACGATCACGTGCTCGAGCGCCTGCAGCTCGGCACGCGCCCAGACGTTGCCTTCCGTCTCGAGCGTGAGCTCCACCTTCTTCTCCAGAGCTTGCGCCTCGAGCGCACGCAGCACCTTCGTCGCGACCTCGTCGATCGAGACCGGCTCGAGCTCGTACTGCACGTTCGGCGACTCGGAGCGCGAGAGCTCGAGCAGGTCGTCTACGAGCCGAGACAGGCGCACCGAGTTCTCGACGATGCTCGACACGAAGCGCTTGGCGATCTTCGGATCGTCGAGCGCGCCGCTCTGCAGCGTCTCGGCGAACCCGCGGATCGACGTGAGCGGCGTGCGCAGCTCGTGGCTCGCGTTCGCCACGAAGTCGCGGCGGATGGCGTTCGCGCGCTCGAGCTCGGTCACGTCGTGCAGCACGGCGATGGCGCCCTTCCCTTCCGGCAGCGGCGAGATCGTGGCGCGCAGTGTGCGGAGCACCTTCGCCGTCGGCACTTCGATCTGCACGCGCCCGCCCGTGCCGATGATCGCGCGCTCGACCGCGTCGTGCAGCTCCGGGCTTCGCAGCGTCTCGATCACGCGCTTCCCCGTCGGATCGCCATCGCTCAGCCGTCCGAACGCGGCGTTCGAGAGGACGACGCGGCCCTCGCGATCGGCGACGAGCACGGCCTCGACCATCGCGTCGAGCATCGCGCGCAGACGCGCTTCCTCGTCACGCACGCGCGCGAAGCGCTCTTCGAGCTGATCAGCCATCCGGTCGAGCGCGCGACCGAGCGCACCGATCTCGTCGCCGCGCCGCGCGCGGGTGCGCACGGAGAGATCGCCTGACGCGATGCGATCGGCCGAGCTGGCCATGTCGCCGAGCGGCGAGGACACCCACCGGCCGAGGATCGCGGCGAGCACGCCCGCGAACACGACGGCCAGCACCGCGGCACCCTCGAGCACGCCCGCGGTGCGCGTCGCATGCGAGGCATCGAGATACGCCCACGTCGCGCCGATCACGATCGCGATCGCGAGGCACATCAGAGCGAACATTCGCAGCGGCAGGCTCCGCAACATCGGGCGAGACTATAGGGCCTCACCCCGAGATTCGGTGACGGGTGGAAGACGGCTGCTACCATCGCGGCCCTATGCAAGACGCGCCCGCGCGGAAGGCGATGCTCGAGGTCCGCGGGCTCACCAAGAAATACGGCTCCGTCCAGGCGCTGTCCGGGCTCGATCTGACGGTCGCCGAAGGTGAGGTCTACGGGTTTCTCGGCCGCAACGGCGCGGGCAAGTCGACCACGATCCGGATCTTGATGGGCATCACCGAGGCCACCTCGGGGACGATCCAGCTCTTCGGCGAGCCCGTCGGCCGCGACCTCGTGCGCACGCGCCAGCGCATCGGCTACGTCGCGCAGGAGCAGAGCTTCTATCCGTGGATGTCGCCGCGCGATCTCGCGCGCTTCGTCCGCGCGTTCTATCCGAGCTGGGACGACGCCGAGTTCGCGCGCCTCACCAAGCGCCTGGAGCTGCCGACCGATCGCAAGATCGGCACGTTCTCGGGCGGCATGCGCGTCAAGACCGCGCTCTCGATCGCGCTCGCGCACCGCCCACCTCTTCTCTTGCTCGACGAGCCGACCGCCGGCCTCGATCCCGTCGCGCGTCGCGAGTTCCTCGAGCTCGTGCGCGCCGAGCAGAAGACGAGCGGGCACACGACCTTCTTCTCCTCGCACCTCATCGACGAGGTCGAGCTCGTCGCGGATCGCGTGGGCATCGTCGACGACGGCCGCATGCGCTTCGAGGGCACGATCGCGACGCTCGCCGCGCGCGTCCGCCTCGTGACGCGCATGTTGAACGCCGACGAGACGACGGATGCCGTGCTCGAGTGGCTGAAGAGCAACGGCTTCGGCGTGCTGCGCGTCGAAGAAGGCGAGCGCAACGCCGAGGGCACGCGCATGGCGCGCTTCTTCACCGAGACGACCGAGCCCGAGCGACTGACCGCGCTCGCCGCCGATCCCGAGCTCGGCTTCGACGTGAGCGATTTGCCGCTCGAAGAGATCTTCATCGCGATGGCCCGTCGCGACCGATGAGGGCGCGAGCAGAGACGGAGCGGGATCGATGACGCGAAGGCTCCTCGCTCTCACGTGGAAGGAAGTCCGCGAGCACTGGCTCGTGGTGCTGCTGCTCGGCGCGACGCTGCCGTTCGGCTGGGGGATCTTCGCGCTCTCGGTCCTCGCGTCGCCGACGACGGTCACGTACCTCGAGGCGCACGTCAGCTTCTTGCGCTTCATGATCCCGATCGCCGGCCTCGCGATGGGCAATCGCCTCGTCGTCACCGAGCTGCACGGGCGCACGCAGCGCTTCGTCGAGAGCCTTCCGATGCGGCGCTGGGAGCCGCTGCTCGTGAAGTTCGTGCTCGGGCTCGTCGTGCTCGAGGGCATCGCGCTGCTCTCGCTCGTCGGCACCGAGATCTTCGCGCTGATGCGCGAGCCCTTCGAGCTCCGCTTCTTCGCGATCCTCGCGCTTCGCACGACCACGTTCGTGCTGATGCTCTGGTGCGTGTTCTTCACGATGGGCTTCTTCGGTCGCGTGCGGATCCCGATCTACATCGTGCAGATCCTCGCGCTGATCCTGATCGCGTCGACGACGCAGCTCGAGCTGATGCACTTCGGCCCGATCGCGCTCGTCGGCCCGCTCATGTCGACCGATCGCGAGACGTGGCCGTGGTCGGACGTAGGCGTCGCGCTCGGGATCGCCGCCGTCTATCTGGGGATCGGCGGCGCGCTCGTGAGCATCCGCGAGGGCTCGGTGCAGGAGCGGCTCGCGAAGCCGATGTCGCAGCGCGATCTCGCGATGGTCGGCATCGCGATCATGGCGCTGCTGACGATCTGGGGCGCGTTCGAGCACGAGGCCGAGCCGCTGCCGTACGTGATGACGGGCCAGGTGCTCCGCAGCCAGACGCTCCCCATCACGATCGGCTACGGCGACGTGGCGGTAGCCCCCGACGCGCGCCTCTTGCTCGACGATCTCGATCACGACGTCGGCACGCTCGCGCGCGCGATGGAGCTCTCGAGCATGCCGCAGATGCGCGTCGTGCTGCGACGCACGCTCGGCGCACGCACGTACGAGCCCGTCACGCTCTCGCACGCCGACGGAATGCTCGTGCGCGCGAACTTCCTCTCGTCCGTGCATCCCGATCGCGATGCGATCTCGGCCGCGGTGATCGAAGGAATGCTCGATGCCCGGACGCGGCAGCGCGCGCACTTCGAGCCGCGACGCTGGTGGCGCGACGGGCTCGCGACGTACTGGGCCTACGATCAGGGCGCGCTACCGCCCACACGGCTCGCGCAGGCCTGCTGGGCGACGCGCACCCGCGGCCCCGACGTGCCTCGCATCGATCACTTCGAGCGCCTGCGCGAGGAGCTCGGCGACGTGGTCGCGCGATCGCTCGCCGCGACGGGCGTGATGGCGATCGAGCACGCGCATGCCGGCGGCGTCGTCGCGATCGCGCGGACGACGTTCCCTTCCAGCCCGACGGAGGACGTGCGCACCACGCTGTCCGAGCACTTCCATCCGCTGCACGCGCAGATCGCCGACGCGACCGGTCTCGGTACCGACGCGGTCACGACTGCGTGGGACGCGACGCTCCACGATCTCCGCGCCCGATCCGACGTGCGCGCAGTGCTCGCGCGAGTGCCGAGCGCCGAGGCGACCGTCTCGATCGAGCGTGACGCGAGCGGCATCGTGTCCGTCGTCGTGCGCGCGACGGTCGCGCCCGGTGCGACCGGGCTCGCGCTCTCGGTGCGCCATCTCGGCCTCGGCGCATTCGATCACGTCGTCGAGGACTACGCGATGCCGCGCGAGAGCGTGCCCGTTCCGGTCGACGGCCACGCGGAGGTGCGGCTCACCGGTCGATACGCGGCGGGTGATCGCGTCCTGATCCGCGTCGATCTCGAAGGCACCGCGCTCGATGCACCGATGCGTCTGGCGGCCGAGCGACTGACGATCAGCGCGGGAGGTACGCCGTGATCGCGCTCTATCGCAAGGAGCTCCGGTCACTGCTGCCGATGCTCGCGCTGACGATGTTCCTCGTGAGCGGCGACGTCATCGCGCGCCCGCTCATGGAGCGGCTCGACGAGGACACGTTCTCGGACGTCGCCGGAATCACCGCGGGCGAAGGCACGTTCCTCGGCTTCATCCTCTCGCTGCTCGCGTTCATCATGGCGTACGCGTCGTTCCCGCGTGAGCACGACGAGGGCACGATCGAGTTCCTCTATGCGCTGCCGATCACGCGTCGCGGGATCTTCCTCGCGAAGAGCGCGGGCGGCGTGACGATGATGGTGCTCGCGGCGTTCATGGGTCAGCTGACGAACGCGTTGATCGTCTGCTGGAACCCCGCGAGCTTCGACGGTGACCAACTGAACCTGCACCTCGCGCTCACCGCGGCGTTCCTCCATGCGACCGTCGCGACCGTCGCGTACGCGCACGGGCTGCTCGCATCGTTCTTCCGCGGCTTCGGCCTCTTGCCGTACGTGCTCGTGATGTACGTGCTGGTCGTTCTCGTGGAGGTGGCGCCCGAGATGGCGTGGCTCGATCCTCTGCACCTCGCGCGCGCCGAGTACGTCGGCTCCACCATGGTGATCCCGTGGAGCGACATCGCGTTCCACGTGGGCATCGCCGGCCTCGCCGCGATGGCCGCGTACGCGCTCTGGATGGGCTCGCTCGATCGCGTGCGGACCTTCTTCGCGCAACGCTCGATCGCGTTCACGGCCGGCTTCGGCTGCATGACGGCCGCGCTGTTGCTGATCGGCTTCTTCGTGATGGGCTTCTGGGCGGTCAACGAGTACGGCGACTCTCCGCCCGAGGATCCGCGCGTCGCGCACGAGGCCGAGGGCGTCACGTTCCAGACGTCGGAGGCGCGCACCGAGCACTACGTCTTCGTCTATCCGGACAACTTCCACGACACCGCGATGCAGCTGATGTCTCGCTCCGATCGCGTGCTCGAAGAGGTCACACACGTCGTCGGCGAGACCAGCGTGCCGTCGGTCACCGTCGATCTCGCGGAGGTCAGCGGACATCACGAGGGGATCACCGCCGGCGCACGCATCCGCATGGGTCTCGTGGATCAAGACTCGTGGCGTCTGGTGCACGTGCTCGCGCACGAGAGCGCGCACGTGTTGCAGGGCACCGCGAGCCACATGCGCTTGATGGAGTACGGCAACACGACGCGCTTCTTCGTGGAGGGCGGCGCGGAGTGGGTCGCGTTCACCGCGTGCACGGGCCCGAATACCGTGATGACGGCGGACGAGCTCGTGCAGGAGCAGGAGCTTCGTGCGGCCTCGCGGCTCGTCGCGGTGACGAGCTGGGAAAGGCAGCAGATGCGCTTCGACGATCTCGTCGACAACACCGAGTTCACGTCGCGCTGGGACACGGCGCTCGCGTACCCGCTCGGCGAGACGTTCTCGGAAGCGATCGCGCGCGCGTGCGGGCCCGAGACGTACGGCGACGTGATCCGCGCGTTCACCGCGAGCGATCTGCCGCAGGACTCGGAGCACGACGTGTTGTTCCGTCACGTGCTCGGGACGCTCGACTGCGACTACGAGCACGTCGGCGCGACGTGGGAGCAGCTCATGGCGGAGATCGCTGTGAGCGAGCGAGCGCGCATCGACGCCGTGCCGCGCATGTCGGGCGGCGTGATCGGCTACGAGGGCGACATGGTGGTCCTCGAGGCGACGCTCGATCGCGCGCCGCTTCCCGTCGAGCACTACTCGGTGCGCGTGCGCGCCGATGCGGCGACGCCCGACACGGAAGTCCGATCGGCGATCGGTGCGATCGTCGACGGCAGCGCACCCCGGCGCGTTCGGTTCTCGATCCCGCGCGCGAACGTGCGCGGCCTTCGCTTCGAGATCCTGTTCTCGCTCTCGGTCGACGAGCGCGCCTTCCCCGTGTCGGAAGCTTGGCAAGGAGCCTCCCTGCCGGCCGAGTGAGCGTGCGTCGGTATCGCTACTTCTTCGCGGGCTCGGCCGCTTTCGGCGCGCTCGCGACGGCACTTCGCAGGACGGCGAGCGCGCGATCGCACTCGGCGCGCGTCACGTTGAGCGCGGGCGCGAGGCGGATGACGTCGGCGCCGGCGGTGGATGCGAGCACGCCCTCGTCCCGCATCTTGGCGAGCACGCCCATCGGGTCGTACCCGGCCGCGATGCGCAGACCGCGGAGCAAGCCCTTGCCGCGCGCCTCGACGCCCGCCGGCAGCGCATCGTCCTTCGCCATCGCCTCCAGCGCCGCGCCGAGGTAGCCGCCCATCTCCAGCGCGTTCGCGACGAGCTTCTCTTCGTCGAAGATCGAGAGCACCGCGAGCCCTGCCGCGCACGCGAGCGGGTTGCCGCCGAACGTCGTCCCGTGACTGCCCACCGGAAGGCTCTTGCTCAGATGCTCGCCGAGCACCATCGCCGCGAGTGGGAATCCGCCGCCGATGCCCTTCGCGAGCGAGCACGCATCGGGCATCACGCCGCTCCACTCGCGACCGAGGAACTTGCCCGTGCGCCCGTAGCCGGTCTGCACCTCGTCGAAGAAGAGGAGACATCCCTTCTCGTCGGCGAGCGCGCGCAGGCCCTTCAGGTACTCATCCGTCGCGACGAGGATACCGCCCTCGGCCTGCACGGGCTCGATGAAGATCGCAGCGGTCTTGTCCGTGACGACCGCGCGCATCGCGTCGAGATCACCGAACGCGACGTGGTGCACGCCGGGCAAGAGCGGCTGCATGCCCGCGTGGTACTTCGGCTGACCGGTGAGGCTCAGCGCGCCCATCGTGCGACCGTGGAAGCTGTTGTGCGTCGAGACGAGCTCGGTCCGCGCCTTCTCGCCCTTCTCGTAGAAGTGACGACGCGCGAGCTTGATCAGCGCCTCGTTCGCCTCGGTGCCCGTGCTGCAGAAGTAGACGCGGCCGAAGCCGGTGCGCTTCGTGAGCTCGGCGGCGAAGAGCAGCTCCTTGTCCGTGTAGAACAAGTTCGACGTGTGCATCAGCGTCGCCGCTTGATCACCGATCGCCTTGGCGAGCTTCGGGTGCGCGTGACCGACACTGAGCACGGCGATGCCGCCCGAGAAGTCGAGGTACTCGCGCCCGTCGGCGTCCCAGATCTTCCGTCCTTCGCCGCGCACCATCACGATCGGCGGCTGGCGGTAGTTGGGAAGAAGCGAAGGGACCTTCTCGAGAAGCTCGCGATTGCTCGTCATGCGTTATGAAGTACCACGAGCGACGCGCGATTTCCGCGTGGTCCGTGGGGATTGCCGTGGCTGGATGCGCAGACGTCGAGGTGAGGCCTGCGGAAGCGAGCGATCGCGGCGCTCTGGAGAATCTGTTCCAGCTCTACGTGCACGATTTCTCGGAGCAATGGGCCGGAACGCCGCGCGGCGAGCTCGACGATGCGGGCCTCTTCGAGCGCTACGATCTCGAGCCGTACTGGCGCGAGCCGGGCTACCGGCCGTTCGTGATCCGCCGCTCCGGACATCTCGTCGGATTGGTGCTCTTGAACCGCGAGAGTCGTCTCGGCGGCCAGGTCGATCACAACGTCGCCGAGCTCTTCGTCGTGCGAAAGCATCGACGCGCGGGCATCGCGCAGGCTGCGATGACGGAGGTCTTCGATCGATTCGACGGTCGGTGGGAGACGGCGGTCACGCGCCGCAACACGAGCGCGCTCGCGTTCTGGCGCCGCGTGATCGGCACGCACCGGCGCATCTCGGAGATCGAAGAGCACGACGTGCAGCCGCCCGCCTGGAACGGCGCCGTCTTCGCGTTCCGCGTCGGCTGACCCCCTACGGCTTCTTCTTCGCCGCGTCGGCGAGCGCTCGCTTGGCGGCGGCGGTCTCGCGCTTCCACATCTTCTTCTCGACCGCAGCGCGACGCTTGGCCATCAGCGCTGGCGAGGGCTTGCGTCCGGGCAGCGGGACTTGCTCGGCGTGGTGCTCTTCGAGCGACGGCGCCGAGCGACCGAGCTCGAAGATCGCGACCTCGCGTCGACCGCGCTCGCCCAGACGGATCGGTACCATCGCCGCGCCGATGCCGGCGCTCACGTAGACGGCTCCCTGTGTCGGCTGCTCGCTCGCGCGCTTGCCGTAAAGGCCGTGCACGTACTTGTGCCCGATGACCTTTCCGAGCGCGAGCTCGTGCAGGCTCGCGAGCGTGATCTGTCCGCCGTGCGTGTGCCCCGCGAGCACGAGCGAGACGCCGTGCGCCCAGAGCGCGTCGGCCTCTTCGGCGATGTGCGAGAGCCCGAGCGTCGGCAGATCCGACCGCAGCCCCTTGAGCGCCTTGTCGCGATCGGCATGGCCCGTGTACGCGTCGTCGAGCCCGAGGATCTGAAGGCGCTCGCCGCGGACTTCGATCGTGGTGCTCTCGTTCGAGAGCAGCGCGACGTTCGCCTTCTTGAGGCCTTGACGCACCTCGTCCGCGCCCGACCAGTAGTCGTGGTTGCCGAGCACGCCGTACGTCGGCGCCTCGATCGTCGCGAGCACCTCGCGCATCTGATCGAGATACGCCTGCGAGTGACAGACGAAGTCGCCGGTGATGACGACGACGTCCGGCTTCTCGGCGTTCACGGCCGCGACCGCTGCCTCTTGCACCGCGCGTGGCGTGACGCGGCCGAAGTGCAGGTCCGTCAGGTGCGCCACCCGGAAGCGCTCGAGCCCGTGCGCGAGGCGAGCCGTGCCGCGGAAGCGTCGGACCTCGATGCTCGGGCGCTTGCCTCGACCGAACATCGACGGTGGCAGGTCGGACAGATGCAAAGCGCTCGCAGCATAGCAAGCGCAGGGCGTTCGCCACTGCCCGACCCGGTGGTGCAGAAGGCTACGCGGCGAGCGCCTTTGCGGGCACGTCCGCGCGGGCTCCGTCGTATCATCGCGCACGTATGCTGAACTGGAGCCCCGATCCGCAGGTCGCCGAGCGTCAGATGCAGGCGATCATCTTCTCGCTCACCACGTTCGGTCACATCGACGGTGACTTCGACGAGAAGGAGAAGGCCTTCGTCCGCACGCACATCGGCAAGCTGGTGGAAGGGCGTGTCGAGAACGGCATGAAGGACGCGGATGCCGCGACGAAGAAGGACGTCACGACGCGCTTCACCAAGCACTTCCTCGAGGTGTTCGAGAACGTCACGAAGTACGTCGCCGACGTCTTCAACGAGCCGGTCGGCAAGGACGAGAGCCGCGATGCGTTCGTCCACGCCAAGCTCAAGCTGCGCTGCTTCGAGCTCTTCAAGACGTTCGATCGGCCGAGCCAAGAAGGCCTGCTCGAGACGGTCGACGAGTTCATCATGGCCGACGGTCACATGCATCCGGCCGAGACGAAGTTCCGGATGGAGATCGCGCAGCTGCTCGGCTCGACCGAGGATGCGATCACGGTCGACATCGACGAAGCGAGCGGAATGGGCCCCGTGCGCATGTCGCAGGTCGTCGACAAGGCGCCGTCGAAGGAGGATCACCCCTTCTTCAAGCAGTTCGAGGTGCACTACTCGAGCGACCACGATCGCATGCTCAAGCAGGTCGAAGCGGACCTCGCGCTCGTCGACAAGGCGATCGAGGCGATCAAGAAGATGGGCGCGGCCGGCGCAGGGCAGCTCACGGGCAAGAAGACCGTCGCCGAGATCGCACCGGGCGCGTTCTTCCTCGACGGGCACACCTACGCGATCCAGCCGAAGCCCGGTCAGAAGTTCGACCTCACCGTCGTCGGGGATCTGCACGGCTGCTACTCGTGTCTGAAGGGCGCCGTCATGCAGACGGATTTCCTCGGGCGCGTGACCGCCTACAAGAACGATCCGGCCAGCACGCCCTACCCGCTACTGGTGCTGCTCGGCGACTACATCGATCGCGGCATCTTCAGCCTCAACGGCGTCTTGCGCAGCGCGCTGCAGCTCTTCGTCACCGCGCCCGAGCACGTGATCGTGCTGCGCGGCAATCACGAGTACTACGTGGAGTACAAAGGTCAGATCTACGGCGGCGTGAAGCCGGCCGAGGCGATCAACACGCTCAAGCCGTATCTGTCGATCGACGTCTTCCGCAAGTACATGGCGCTCTTCGAGGTCATGCCGAACGTGCTGCTCTTCGGGCAGTCGATGTTCGTGCACGCAGGCATCCCGCGCGATCGCGCGCTCAAGGACAAGTGGGTCGACCTCGGCTCGCTCAACGACTCGGATCTGCGCTTCCAGATGATGTGGAGCGATCCATCGAGCGCCGACGTGATCCCCGCGCAGCTGCAGGATCAGAGCGCGCGCTTCCCGTTCGGCAAGCTGCAGTTCCAGTCGTTCATGCAACGCATCGGCTGCCACATGCTCGTGCGTGGGCACGAGAAGGTCGAAGACGGCATCCACACCGTCTACGACGATCCGAATGGCACGCTGATCACGCTCTTCTCGGCGGGTGGCAAGGACAACGAAGATCTGCCCGAAGGATCGAGCTACCGCTCGGTGACGCCGATGGCGCTCACGATCCGAGCGCAGGACGGCGGGCTCGAGCTCGAGCCGTTCCGCCTCGACTGGGCGCGGTACAACGATCCCGAGCACAACGGGTTCTTCAAGTCTCGGATGGAGATCCAGCACCGCGTCGAGTGAGCGTGCGGACCTTCGGCGCAGCGCTCGTGTCGGTCATCGCTCTCGCCGCGATCGCGAGCGCGCAGGTCGCGAGCGGGCCGATCGCGTGGCGAGGACTCGTCGTCCGCGATCTCTTCTGGGGATGCGGTCAGATGTGGTCCTCGCACCTGGCTCGTTCCGACGTGACGCTCGAGGTCGACGCGCGAGGTCGCGCGACGCTGCACGTGGACGCGCGCATCGTCGACGGCTCCGGCGGCGTGTCGAGTGGCACCGCGCATCACGACGAGCATGCGCGCACGCTCGTGATCGACTGGCGCGGCCGCGCGCGGCGCGTGCACGGCGCGCTCGTCGTCGAGCTCTCGACGGTGACCGAGACGCTTCCCTCGCCAGGCACGTCCGTCATGGTGACGAATCGGACGACCGAGCACGCCCGCCTCACGTGCACGCGCGCGGCGCACGACGTGATGGCGCCGTCGAGACCGATCGTTCGCGAAGGCGAGCCAACCATCGCGCGGCGCCCGCTGGTCACGTGTACGTTCGATGCGGTGCCGCGCGAGGGCGTGCTTCCACGGCCGGTCGTCGACGTGCTGAGCACGCCGTTCTTCCTCGACGACGGTGCGGGCGTCACGACGGACGCGATCTATCGCGGAGGCGTCGGCCCGAGCCCCGACGAGCTCGTCGCACGCGAGCCGGGCTGGGTCGATCCATGATAGTCCCGCGCGCATGACCGACGATCTCGACGACGCGCCGAAGCCCGCCCCGAGGCGGAGCCGCGCTCTCGGCGTCGGCGTCGCGATCCCGATCGTGCTCTGTTGTCTCTGCGGCGGTCTGGGGCTGCTCGCGCGTGGGATGGTGGCACGGTCGATCGCCCGCGCCGAGCTCGCGCGCCACGGCATCACGTGCGGTGATGGCTTCGACATCACGCCCGACGCGAGCTTCGCGCACGCCGAGGTCGCGCCGTGCACGTGCACGATGGACGACGGCGCCGTCGAGAGCTTCGAGATCGTCACCCCGATGACGATCGACCTCGACGGGCAACGCGTGACGCACGTACACGCGGGCACCGTTCGCGTCGCGATGCGCGCGGCGTCCCCGTCGGTCGACGCGGGCTCGCTCGGGCCGCTCGCGTCGATGCTGGGTGTGCCCGCGCGCATCGGCGGGCTCGTGAACGCCGCATCGCAGCTCGCACGCATGAGCGCTCCTGCGCTCGACGTCGAGACGCTCGAGGTGACGCAAGAAGGCCGCGTGACGGTGTCGGTCGACGCGCTCTCGCTCGACGATGCGCATCCGCTCGGGATCACGGCGCACCGGATCACGATGCCTGCGCTCACGGGACCGCTCGGCGCGCATGCCGACGTGACCATCGACGCCTGGAGTGGCACCGCGAGCGCGAGCGACGTTCGTCTCTCGGGAGATCTCGCGCTCACCGGCAGCGCGCCGATCGTCGGCAGCGTGACGCGATCGGGGCGCGTGACGGTCACCGGCACCGCGCTCGACACGGACGCACCGACCTACCGCGTCGAGCTCTGACGCTACCGGCAGATGCCGGACACGCACACCGACGACACACAGCACACGCCCGGCGCGGTGCAGGTTCCAGTGGGGCGTGCCCAGATCGTGCAGCCCGCATCGTCATCCGGCGCAGCATCGACGGAAGCTGCGTCGACGGGCACGTAGCTCTGGCTGCAGCCGAGCAGCGAACAGACGACCAGCACCAACGAAGTTCGAGTCATCGCGCCTCCAGGCCCTGCATAGGACGACACTCACGCGCGCGGAACGCACGACGACGCACGGAGGCCGTGCGAGAATCCACCGGCCGCATGGCCGTGAACTGGGACGACCTCCGCTTCGTGCTCGCGCTCGCCAAAGAAGGCTCGCTCGCGCGCGCGGCCAAGAAGCTCGGCGTCGATCACACGACGGTCGGCCGCCGCATCGACGCGGCCGAGTCGGCCCTCGGCGTGCGACTCTTCACGCGCACGACCAAGGGCTACGTACCGACCGCCGAGGCCGAGCCTTTGCTCGACACCATCCGCGGCGTCGAAGACGGCGTGCTCGCGCTCGAGCGCGGCGTCGCCAAACACGCCACGCCCGAAGGCACCGTTCGCGTCACGGCCCCCGAGACGTTCGCCGTCAGTTATCTCGCGCCGCGCCTCGCGGTCTTCGCGCGCGAGCATCCCGCGCTCACCGTCGAGCTCGTCGCGGCGGGTGCGATCCTCGACCTCGGCCGGCGCGAGGCCGACATCGCCGTGCGCTTGTTCCGATCGACGCACGAGAGCCTCGTCGTTCGCCGCGCCGCCGAGCTCGCGCACGGGCTCTACGCATCCGCGACGTATCTCGACGCGCACCCGCTGAAGAAGCCGAGCCACCTGCGAGAGCATCGCATCCTCACGTCGATGAGCGGTCCGAGCGTGGTGGAGGCCGCGTGGGTCGAGCGCCTCACCGAGGGCGCGCGCCCCGCCTTCGTGTGCGATCTGACGATGGGCTTGCTCGCGGCGGCGCGCGCGGGCGCCGGCATCGCGCCGCTGCCTCGCTATCTCGGAGACGCCGAGCCCACGCTCCGCTACCTCCCGATGGAGGGCGAGCCGCGCGAAGCGGTGTGGATCACCGTGCATCGCGATCTGAAGGACACGCCGCGCGTCCGCGTGGTGCTCGACTTCCTCGCTGCGCGGCTGAAGAAGGACCGCGCTCTATTGCTCGGCCGAGCTCGGAGCTCAGAACGTCCCTGAGAGCGACACGCCGCCGGGCCCGATCCGGAACGACGTGCTCGACGCATCGCTCGGTCCCTGCGTGGCGGCCGCGATCCACCACACCGCGCCCGCGATCGCAGCAGCGCCTCCGACGAAGAGCAGCGCGATCCCGGTATCTCTGAACGTGTAGGCATCGTGCTCGAGCGCGACGGCCGTCGTCTGCGCGGGAGCCGCGACGGCTTGCTGGTAGTGATCGCTCGCGACTCCGATCAGGACGCCACCGACGATCGCGACCGCCGCTCCGATCGAGAGCGTGAGCACCGGCCCCAGCACGTCGGGGCTCGAGCGCGGCGGCGGAGTCGGCTCCGGCACGGGCGTGGGCTCCGGCGCCGGCTCGGCCGCGCGCGCTCTCGCTTCGGCCTCGATGCGTGCGGCCTCGTCGCGATCGGCGATCTGCGCGCTCAGCACTTCGACGCGGCGCGTGGCGAGCGGCGCCTGCTCGGCTTCCGGGCTCGACGCGAGGAAGCGCTGATACGCGTCGCGCGCTTCGTCCATCTCTCCCTCGGCGTCGAGCGCGCGCGCGAGGTTGTAGAGGAGCACGGGCTCCGGATGCAGCGCGTAAGCCTGCTCCAGCAGCGCGGCGGCATCGGCGAAGCGCCCTTCGTGATACGCCGTCGCGCTCTGCTCGAAGAGCGAGAGCGCGCGCGTCTCTTCGGCCGAAGGAGTGTGTCGCCGCTGCGCTGCCGCCGTGTTCACTCCCACGGTGATCGAGACCAGCGACATGGCTACCGCGAGGGGGATCCCATAGAATCGTGGTCGTGGGATCAGCGTTCGAAGCACGCGGATCGAGCATACCCGAGAGGCTGGGGAAACACCTCATCGTCGGGAAGCTCGCTACCGGCGGGATGGCGAGCGTCTTCCTCGCACGCCTCGTCGGTCCCGTCGGCTTCGAGAACGTCGTGGTGGTCAAGCGCATGCTCCCGCACCTCGCGGAGGACGAGCGCTTCCGCGAGATGTTCGCGGACGAGGCACGCACCGTCGCGAAGATCCGACATCCGAACGTGGTCCGAACGTTCGAGCTCGTCTCCGAGGGCGAAGAGCTCTACCTCGTGATGGAGTACCTCGAGGGCGACACGCTGCAGCGCCTCGCGCACGGGCTCGCATCGCGCGGACAGCATCTCTCGCTCGGACAGATCTGCTCGATCATCGCGGAGGCCGCCGCCGGGCTCCACGCGGCCCACGAGCTCGTCGGCGAAGACGGCGAGCTGCTCGGCGTCGTGCATCGCGACGTGTCGCCGCACAATCTCTTCGTCACGTTCGACGGCAGCGTGAAGGTGATCGACTTCGGCATCGCGAAGTCGGTCGATCAGGCGAACCAGACCTCGACGGGCGAGCTCAAGGGCAAGTTCGCGTACATGGCGCCCGAGCAGGTCGCGGCGCGCGGGACGAGCCGGCGCACCGACGTGTTCGCGCTCGGCATCGTGCTCTGGGAGCTGCTCACGCGGAAGCGGCTCTTCCATCGCGAGAACCAGATGGTCACGCTGCGCGCCGTCACGGACGAGCCGACACCGCTGCCCTCGACGATCGTGGACACGGTGCCGCCGGGGCTCGACGCGATCTGCGCGCGCTGTCTGGCGAAGGAGCCCGACGATCGCTTCGCGACGATGGCGGAGCTGCGCACTGCGATCCTCGCCGAGGCACGCAAGCTCGACGAGCCCGATCCGAGCGGTGAGCTCGCGCGAACGATGCAGCTTCTCTTCGAGAAGTCGATCGCGCAACGACGCGCAATGCTCAGGGAGTCGCGCGTCGCCGAGCCGACGTCGCACGGACGCTCGATGGAGCCGGCGGCGATCATCGACGTGCAGGTCGACGACGTGGTCACGGACGCATCGTCGATCCGTCGCGCGGAGACCGCGACGGCCGAAAAGCCGTCGTCGCGGCGAGGCCTCTGGGTTGCTGGCGGCGCGCTGCTCTTGGCCGTCCTGGTGATCGGCGGGCTCGCTGCGATGTCGGTCGGACACGACACGCCGGAGACGGTCGCGATCGCGCACGAGACGCCTGCACCGACGCCCACTCCTCCTCCATCGACGGTCGTGGCGACGCCCGAGCCCGGGCCCACGACCTCGCGCGTCGCGATCACCATCGAGAGCGATCCTGCGGGCGCGCTCGTGACCGTCGACGGCATCGCGCGCGGGAACACCCCCGTCACGCTCGATCTCGTGCAGGGCGACGAGCCCGTCACGCTCGAGCTGACCGCCGACGGACGCCGGACGACGACGACGCGCTTTCTGCCCGACCATGCGCAGACGTTGCAGATCCCACTGCCCCGCACCTTGCACGGAGCCGGAGCCCACCCTGCCGAAGCCGAGACGCGGCCCGGATTCTTCGCATTCGAGTGAAGGCGCGCTCGGTTATGATGGAGAGGTTGAGCTTCTCTTCACGCAGCGCGTTCGTCGTCGGGCTAGGCCTGCTCGCCTTGCCGGGATGCTTCGCGCCGCTCGATCTGAGCCATCGCAGCTGTCCGTGCACCGACGGCTGGTCGTGTGACCCCGCGACGCAGCTCTGCGTCCAGGGCGCGATCGACGCGGCCACGCCGATCGATGCGCATGGCACGGACGACGCTTCCGTCGATGCCGCGACGAGGGATGCGGCGCAACCGGTCGACACGGGCATCGATGCGGCCGAGACGCCCGACACGGGCGTCGATGCGGGACCGCGCGATGCTGGCCACGACGCAGCACCCTCCGTCGATGCCGCGGTCGTCTGCACCGCTCGCCTCTGCGACGATTTCGAGAGCAGCACCGCCAACCGTGTTCCTCCGTGGGACTGGACCGACGGCGATCCATCGCGCAGCACCACACAACCCCACGGGGGCGCCGCCTCGGGACACTTCGTCGCCCCGCCCGCATCCGTCGTCGATCGACGTCAGTCGGTCGGCATCGACGTGCCGCACACGACGACCGAGGTCTGGCTCCGCTTCTGGGCCTACGTGCCGAGCACCGCGACACCGATGAACCTCGGCGTCGGCGCGCTGCTCGCGGCCGCACCCTCGAACCTCAACGACACGATCCTGCTCAACGACGGCGGCTGGGCCATGTACGCACAAGGCCCGGATGCGTACCGCGGCGAGGTCACGACGATGCGCGATCACTGGAGCTGCATCTCGTTCCACGCGGTGCTCGCCAACCCGGGGTCGCTCACGCTGACGATCGACCACCAGCTGCCGCTCTCGGTCACGGGCGTGGACACCACGTTTCCCACCGGGCTCGACGGTATCGAGATCGGGATGAGCTACGTGGATCCGGGACAGACGGCGGCGTTCGACATGTACATCGACGACGTGACGATCACGCTCGATGGAACCGCGCTGAACTGCCCCTGATCTCGTCGGCCGCCGCGCTCAGCGAGAGATCGCGGCGCGAAGAATCCGATAGAACGTGCGTCGCTGCGCCTCGTCGATGACGCCGGTGTACCGATAGAGAATCGCGCCCGAGCGATCGATGATCGCGCACGTGGTCGCGGCCGTCGGGAACGAGAACGGCGGGCGCCGCATCACGCCGTCCCAGTCGAGCAGGATGTCGGTGCGGAAGCGATCGAGCAGCGGCGAGATCATCGAGCGCACGAGCGCGTGCGGGACCATGCCGACGTCGGCGAGGTTCGCGACGCCGTACGTGATGACGCGATCATCGAGATGGTTGTCGATGATGAAGCGCTCGAGGTCGCCCTTGAACCCGGCGTTGTCCTCGATGTGATCACGATCGTCGTAGAAGAGCACGACCGCGCGATGCCCGCGCTCGGCCGAGAGCGTGTGCGAGCCACCGCGCATCGCCTCCATCGTCGCGTCGACCAGCGCAGGAACGTCCTGGGCGGAGACGAGCGATGGAGCGGGGAGCGCGAACAACGAGCCGACCAGAGCCAAGCAAGCGATGCGCATTACCCCGTTCATGGTGACTTCGACGCCTGGGCTCGGCCACCTATTCGGACGATCGCTCATAACTGACACAACCTTGACAATGACCACGGGTAGGGTCTCTCGACTCGCGAGGGACGCGAGGAACAAACCCGAGGGATCGAAACATGCGTCTTCACCACAGTCCTTTCTCCGCCAATGCCCGCCGCGCCGTGATGACGGCCCTTCATCTGGGCCTGGTTCGCGACGAAGAAAAAGGTGTCGGCCCGCGCGTCGAGCTGGTCGTCGTCGATCTGAGAGCGGGGCAGCAGCGCACACCTGCGTACTTGAAGCTGAACCCGAACGGTCGGGTGCCGACGCTCGAGGACGGCTCGTTCGCGCTCACCGAGTCGCACGCGATCATGCAGTACCTGGCCGACCTCACGCCGGGGCAGACGATCTATCCGACCGAGCTGCGGGCCCGCGCGAACGTGAACCGGTGGCTCTTCTGGAACGCCCATCACTTCGCTCCGGCCGTCGCGGTGCTCAACCGCGAGCACAACGTGAAGAAGATCCTCGGCCTCGGCGACGCGGATCCGAAGGAGGTCGAGCGCGGCAACCAGCTCGTGGCGCAGTGCGCAGTCGTGCTCGACGCGCACCTCGCCGGTCGCGAGTGGATCGCCGAGGACAAGCTCACGCTCGCCGATCTCGCGCTCGCGACGCCGCTCGCGAACGCGGCGAGCGCGAAGCTCCCGATCGAGCCCTACACCAACATCCACAAATGGCTCGGCCGCGTACAGGATCTTTCGGCCTGGAAGAAGAGCGGGCTCTGACCGAAGCTCGGGGGCGATGTGCCTGATCGCGCTCGCCCTCGCGCCAAGCCCCGAGCTCGCGCTCGTCGTCATCGCCAACCGTGACGAGTCGTACGCGAGGCCCACCGAGCCGATGCATCGGTGGCCGGATGGCTCGGGCATCGTGGCGGGCCGCGATCTCGAGCGCGGCGGCACGTGGATGGGCGTCCGCGAGGGCAGAGCGCGCTTCGCCGCGGTGACGAACGTGCGCGATCCGTTCGATCTGCGCCCGAAAGAGCCCGGCGAGGCTTCGCGCGGCGACGTCGTGCGCGAGGTGCTCATCGAGGACGTGAGCGCGCTCGCGTATGCCGCACGCGTCGCCACCGCTACGATGCGCGGCTTCAACCTGCTCGCGCTCGACGACGATGCGCTCGTGTGGTGCAGCAACCGCGGCGGCGCACTGCCGAAGCGGCTGACGCGTGGCGTGCATGGACTGTCGAACGCGGCGATCGACACGCCGTGGCCGAAGGTCGAGCGTGCGAAGGCGCTGCTCGCGGCGGAGGTGGGCAGGAGCGCGGAGCCGTCGATCGAAGCGCTGTTCGGAATCCTCGCCGACGACGCGCGGCCACCCGACGCGGCGCTGCCCGACACGGGCGTCGGCCTCGCGATCGAGCGCGAGCTGGCGCCGATTCGCATCGCGATGCCGTCGTACGGAACACGCTGCGCGACGGTGCTGATCGCGCGAACGAATGGTGACGCGACGCTGATCGAGCGAACCATCGCGCCGACGCCAGGCCCGGAGGTCCGCTTCGATCTCGCCCTTCCGATCTCGGCGCGCGTGTGGGCACGCTGACCGGTATGCTCCTGCCGTGAGCAACGTGAACGGTGTCGGTGTCGGCCTGCGATGGGAGCTGGCCGAAGATCTCTTCCGCGATCGACCGCCCTCGGTGCGATGGCTCGAGATCCATCCCGAGAACTACGTCGGTCGTGCGGGCTTCTACCAAGTGCAGCTCGAGCGCGCGCGCGAGCACTTCCCGATCGTCACGCACGGCCTGACGCTCTGTCTCGGCAACACCGACGCGCCCGATCGCGAGTACGTGCGCGAGCTGCGCGCGTTGCTGCGCACCGTGGGCTCGCCGTGGCACAGCGAGCATCTCTGCTGGGGTGGGACCGAGGGCGCGTTCCTGCACGATCTGTTGCCGCTGCCGCAGACGATCGAGTCGGCGACGCGGGCGGCAGCTCGCCTCGACGAGCTGCGCGACGCGCTCGAGCTCGACGTCGCGCTGGAGAACGTGAGCACGTATGCCCATCCGGGCCCGCGTGGGATGAGCGAGATCGACTTCGTGCTCGAGGTGCTCGATCGCAGTCGGGGCAAGGTGCTGCTCGACGTGAACAACGTGTGGGTGAACCAGAACAACCACGGCATCGATGCGCGCGCGTACATCGATCGCATTCCGGTCGATCGCGTCGTGCAGATCCACATCGCAGGCCATCTCGTGCGGCCCGACGGGCTGATCATCGACACCCACGCCGAGCCGGTGTGCGACGGCGTGCGCGATCTGCTCGCCCACACGATGAAGCGGATGCCGAACGTGCCGGTGTTGCTCGAGCGCGACGGCAACTACCCGCCTTTCGCGGAGCTCGTAGCCGAGGTCGAGGCGCTGAGCGCGATCGTGGAGAGCGCGCGATGACACGGCACGACGAAACGATCTCGGCGTTCCAGCGCGTCTGCCTCGCGGAGAAGATCGACCCGCACGACGTCGCGGTGCTCGAGCGAGATGGAGGCGGTCCGCACGGGCGATTCGCGCTCTATCGCGATCTCGTCCGGATCCGGCTGCGTGATCTCGTCTCGGCCGCGTTCCCGCGCACGTCGCGTGCGATCGGCCGGGTGAAGATGGACGCGCTCGCCGACGCGCACATCACGGCGGGGCCGAACGGGACGCGATTCTTCCGCGAGCACGCCGAGACGTTCGCGACGTGGGCGCTCGCCAGCGATGCGCTGCCGGTCGAGCCTGCGTGGGCGCGCGATCTGCTCGTGCTCGAAGCGGCGCAGTGGCAGGCCAACTACCGGGTGAGCCCGGTGCCCGACGCGATCACGGCGTTCGATCTCGAGCTCGTGCCGATCCCGAGCCGCACGCTGCGTCGCTTCCACACGAAGTGGTCGGTCCACACGTCGGCAGACCACGCGCCGCAGGCCGGAACGTTCCACCTCGCCGTCTACCGGCGCCCCGATCACCGCGTCGAGACGCGATGGATGGAGCCGCTCTGGGCGACGCTGCTCGACGATCTCGCGCGCGGCGAGCGGCCCGCGATCGACTCTGTGCGTGCGGCGCTCGCCGAGCACGAGCGAACGGCCGACGCGGCGTTCGTCGACGAGCTCACGACGTTCCTCGCGCTCGTCGTCGACAATGGTGCGCTCCTCGGGAGCGTGCCGGGCGCGTGATGCGCGCCGCGTGGGTGGCCATCGCGCTCGTGGGGTGCGGCGCGGCACAGCGACCGGCAGCGAGCTCGGGAATCGCGCTCTCGTACGAGGCCCGCGTCGATGCGGCGCTGAGCACGATGGTGGTCACACTGTGTCCCGGCGACGCCCCGCTGCCGCGCGCGCTCGTGCCGGTGCACGACGAGACGAACGATCACCTCCGGTCGGCCTCGCTCGTGCGGGCCGGCGAGGTGATCTCCGCCCTGCCGATCTCGTCGCGCATCGATCTCACGACCGCGCCCGAGGGCGCCTGCGTTCGGTACGAGGTCGACCTCGCGAGCTGCACGTCGCCGCGCGGCCCGAGCAGCTGCGCACGCGTCGGACGAGACGTGTTCGCGCCGACGAGCGTGTGGCTGCTGGCGCCGGATCGTCGCGCGCTCGGCGCGCACTACGATCTTCGTTTCGTGCTTCCGGAGGGCGTGTTCGTCAGCCCGATCGCCGAGGGCGCGACGCGCGATCCGAGCCACGTCGTGATGGACGATCGCAACTTCACGTTCGTGACGTACGTCGCGCTCACGCACGCGCCCGCGCGCACGATCGCCGTGCCCGGTGCATGCATGGACGTCGTCACGATGGACGGCGTGCTCGACGCTTCGTCCGAAGCGCAGACACACTGGCTGAGCGTCGCGGCCGAGGCGAGCTCGCGCGTGACGGGGCAGACGCCGTTCGATCGGATCACCGCGCTCGTCGTTCCCACGCGCGACGTCCCGGGGATGCCGGTGCTCTTCGGCGTGGCCGGGCGCGGGATGCGACCGACGGTGACGCTGCTCGCATCGGAGCACGCGACCGAAGCGCAGCTCGTGCCCGACTGGACCGCGATCCACGAGCTCTCGCATCTGCTCACGGCCTACGTCGACGGAGAGGACACGTGGCTGAGCGAGGGCCTCGCGACGTACTACGAAGAGGTGCTGCGCGCGCGACGAGGGCTGCTCACGGAGACCCAGGCCTGGACGCAGCTCGTGCGGGGCTTCGAGCGAGGTCGCGCCGCATCGACGTCGGGCACGTTGCGCGGGGCGTGTACTTCGATGCGCGCCGAGCACGCGTACGCGCGCGTGTATTGGCAAGGCGCTGCGCTCGTGCTCATGGCCGACGTCGCTTATCGGCGAGACGGGAGCTCACTGGACGCGGCGATCGCGCGCGCGTGGCCGCATCGGACCGAGCGATCGAGCGCGCCGCAGCTGCTCGAATGGCTCGACGGAACCGCGAACGGGACATTCGCCACCCTGGCGGCGAGCTCGCTCGACGCGGAGGAATTTCCCGACGTGAGTACGGTTCTCACGTGGCTCGGTGTGCAAATAACGGACACTGGCACGGTATCGCTCGACGCGGACGCTCCCGGATCCAGCATCCGCTTCGCATTGATGAATCGCGGCGCGGATCCCGCGTCGAACCCCACGAGCTGTGATGCGCCCGGATGGTGATTCGCACTATCCTCGCCGCCCAGGAGAGAGACCCGATGCTTCGAATCGTCCGCTTGTCCTTCGTCACCACCGCCGTCGTCGCGTTTGCGATCACGTTCGGAAGCGCGCGCGTCGAAGCGCAGTCGCGCACGTTCACCGCGACCTCGGGAAGCCGCGTCCAGTTCGTCTCGGACGCGCCGCTCGAGCGCACCACCGGCACGAGCACGACCGTCAACGGCTCGGTCACGATCGATCCGACGAACCTCGCGCACGTCTCGGGCCGCATCACGGTTCCGGTCACGAGCCTCCACACCGGCTCGGATCTGCGCGACGAGCACCTGCACTCGTCCACGTGGCTCGATGCGCCCGCGCACCCCGACGCGGTTCTCGAGATCACGAGCGCCGAGGGCGCGACGTCTCTCGCGCCCGGCCAGGTCGCCCATCTCACGCTGCACGGTCACTTCTCGATCCACGGCGTCACGCACGACGTCGCGATCCCCGCGCAGGTCCGCTACCTACCGGCGAGCGACGAGCTCCGCGGCCAGGGCATCACCGGCGACCTGATCCGCGCGCAGGCTGCGTTCACCGTCATGCTCCCCGACTACTCCGTGAGCGTCGGTCCGCTCGTTCGGCTGAAGATCTCGGACACGATCACGGTGAACGTGACGATCCGCCTGACGTCGGGCTGATCTCGACAGGAGTGGTACCCGACGCAATTCGATCGGCAGAGGTGCCCGGCTCGTATCACTCGATCGTGGTCGCGAGGCTGAGCTCGTGCTGGTGTGCGATCGCCACCAGCACGTCGACCACGTCGCCGTAGCGCAGCGCGCCCGAAGCGCTGAAGAGCACGACCGTGTTCGCGCCGATCGCGTCGAGGCATCGCTCGATCGCCGCTGGCGTCATCGAAGCGCGCTCGATCGTCGGTGCGGCCGTGTCGCCTGGCGTAGCGTCCGTCGCGCATCCGGGAGCGAAGCGTCGATCCGCGGTGCGTACGTCGAGCCCATCGGCGGTCATTCGCACCGCGAGCTGGACTCGCGGCGCTACGATCTGGCCTGGCACGGGCTCGGGACGGGTGTGCTCGGCCAGACGCAGCTCGCGCTCTCCGCCCGCGCTCGAGAGCACGAGACGCGGGCGATCGAGCGCGTTCATCCCCGCCGCGAAGAGAGCCGCGACGACGCGCGCGTAGTGCACGTCCGCGTCGGCGCGGATCGCGACCACGCCCGTGATGCCCTCGGCATGCGCGAGGGTGGCACGTGCTCGCTCGGGCCCGCGCATCTCGCTCACGGCCTCGCGCAGGCCCGGAACGAGGAGCACGTCGCTCGCGTCGTCGACCTCGCGCGCCATCACGGGATACGACGCGTCACCGAGCGGCCGCATACGACCCACGGCCTCTCGCTCCATCGTCGGCCAGCTCTCCACGAGCGCGCGGTTGCTCAGCTCGAACGAGCGCGCGCTCACCGTGATCGAGAGCGCCGGCGTCGCCGCGGGCAGATCCGCGGTGGTCGAGGGAAGCGTGACGACGGGTGGCGCTTCGATCTCGGTCGGCGGCACGGATGCCGGCGGCTCCGGCAACCGTTCGCAGGAGCAGCCTACGAGGCAGAGGGCGACGAGCGCACGCTTCAGGGACATGCGGACCACAGACCGACGTGCTCGTTCTGCGCGATCATCTCGTCCTCGTCGAAGAGCCCGTGCTGGCTGGTGTTCGGCGAGATGGTGAGCGTGTGCGCGAAGCCGCGTCGCAGGAGCTGCCGCTCCCAGCTCTGCACGGGCGAGGCGCCGTAATACACGTACGCGAGCGTGCGATCGTAGGGATCGAGACAATCCGCGTCGAACGTGAGCCAGACCAGGTGCCCCTCGAGCTGCATCGTGAACGTCGTCGCCTCGTCGCCGTAGCACTCGGGCACCTCGCCCGGCGCGTGTGCGATCTCCGGCGCGTTCACGCCGATGAAGCGGATGTCGAGATCGCCCGTCGGCTCGGAGACGCCGTCCACGTGCATCGTGTCGCCGTCGACGTCGCGCGTGACCCGCGCGAGCAGCGGTGCACGGCACGCGGCCGGGCCCGCGGGGAGGAGCGTCGGGTCGAGCAGCATGGTCGCGTCGTCGTCGAAAGTGATCGGGCCTTCGAACGCCGGGTCGGGCGGACCGACGTCGTGAGGCGGAGGCGGCGCCGCATCGATCGGCGGCTCCTGGTGCGGACAGCCGATCAAGGCCGCCGACGAGAGCGCGAGCACGACGCATCGAAGCCAAGACATCGAAGCGTCGAGCATACGCTCAGACGGACGCGCGCGCGCGCCGTGCCTTCAGCCAAGCGCGGAGCGCCGGCAGCGGCTTCGCATTCAAGACGTCGTCTGGCGTGAGCCCGGCCCGTCGCGCGACCGCGATCCCGTGATCGAGATGCTCGGCGATCTCGCCGGTCGCGTGCGCGTCGGCCGCGATGGACACGAGAATCCCGCGCTCCTTCGCCATGCCGAGCTCGCGCGCACCGAAGTCGAGACGATGCGCACTGCCGTTCAGCTCGACCGCGCAGCCGCTCTTCACGCACGCGGAGAGCACGGCGTCCACGTCGAAGTCGAGCGGCGCACGCCCGAGCAGCAGACGCCCCGTCGGATGACCGAGCACGTCGGTGCACGGCGATCCCGCGGCGCGGACCATCCGCGCGGTCGACTTCTCGCGATCGAGCGAGAAGCGGCGGTGCGACGACGCGATCACGACCTCGAGCGATCGCAGCACGTCATCGGGATAGTCGAGCGCGCCGTCGGCGAGGATGTCGCTCTCGATGCCGCTCAAGAGCGTGCAGCTCGCGCCCTGCGCGTTCATCGCATCGAGCTCGCCGAGCTGCGCGGCGATCCGCTCGCGCGTCAGGCCACGCGCGTAGTCGGCGCTCTGGCTGTGCTCGGAGATCCCGAGATACGAGAGGCCCCACGCGATCGCGGCGGCACGCATCTCGGCGAGCGTCGCGGTTCCGTCGGACGCGAGCGTGTGGTTGTGGAGCGCGCCGCGCAGATCGCCACGCGCGACGAGCTCCTTCGGCGCACTGCCCTTGCGCGCGAAGATCGCGTCGGCCCGGCGCGCTTCCGTCGGGACGAAGTAGAGATCGAGCGCCTCGTAGAGCGACGCGTCGGTCGGCGTCGCGACGATCTCGGCGTTCCTCGTCAGACGATCGTCGTCGAGCGCGAGCCCGAGCTCGGTCGCGCGGGCTTTGAGCGCTGCGAAGTGCCCGGCGTCGCTGGTCTCGCGCACGAGGACGACGCCGAAGCGATCGCTCGGCGCGTGGAAGACGACGCCGCTCACGCCTTCGCCGAACGCCATCTCCTCGCGTGCAGCGCCCTCGCCCTCGACGAGGACGGCGATCGACGCCACGAGCTCGGAGCCCATCGCGAGATCGCCGACGAGCGCGTGTCGCCTGCCCGCCGCCGCGCGCATCACCAGCTGCTGCGCCATCTCGAGCGCGGCGTCGCGCAGGTGCATCCCGTCGTGCCGACGCTCGGCCTGCACGCCCGCGAGCACGTTCGCCTGCGTCTTGTCGCCGAAGCCCGGCAGCGTGACGAGGCGATTCTCTTTGCACGCATGCTCGAGCTCGCCGAGCGTGCTGATGCCGAGGCCCCCTTGCTCGGGAGGCAAGGAGAGCGCGCGGATCTTCGCGGGCCCGAGGCCCTTGATCTTCCGGATCTCGAAGAGGCCGGCGGGAATCTGTCCCTCGAGCGAGACGAGCTCTTCGGGCTCGCGCCCCGCGATCACGTCGTCGATCACTGCGAGCGTGGAAGGCCCGAGCCCGCGCACGCGATCGAGCGCGCCCGACCTCCGCAGCTCGGCGAGATCGCCCTCGAGCTGGAAGATCGTGCGCGAGGCCTGTCCGTAGGTCCGCGCGCGGGGCGTCGGTCCTTCCAGGATCTCGAGCGCGAACGCCATCCGGGAGAGCACGTTGGAAGCAGCACGACGCAGAGGCATGGGAAGCACACTTCTATACCAAGCGTCGAACGCGAGCGCTTCGTCAAAACTGACACTCGGCTGACAGACCGTTCGAGCAGTCTCGATTCATGACGAAGACGACGACTCACCGAGGCTCTTGTCACTGTGGCGCTCTCCGCTACGAGGTCGATCTCGACCTCGCCGGCAAGGCCACTCAATGCAACTGCTCCATCTGCCGCAAGACGATGTGGACCGGCGCGCAAGTGAAGCCCGATGCCTTCCGCGTGCTCGCCGGCGAGGAGAACGCCGGCAAGTACGTGTGGGGCGGCAAGATCTCCACGCGCTTCTTCTGCAAGGAGTGCGGCGTACACTGCTACGGGCGTGGCGAGCTCGAGATGCTGGGCGGCAAGTTCGTCGGTGTGAACGTCAACACGCTCGACGACGTCGACGTCGGGCTGCTCGACATCACGCACTGGGACGGACGGCACGACAACTGGCAGGCGGGCATGCGCGAGAGGCCCTGGCCGGTCTGAAGTCTGCGAGAGTCGGGGCATGACGAGCGCCCCGCCTCTGCCCGACTGGATCGCGCGCGAGCTGCCGTTCGCGCGCACGATGATCGACACGCGGGAAGGCGCGATTCACGCGATCGACGATGGGCCGCGCGACGCGCCTGTCGTCGTGATGATGCACGGCAACCCGATGTGGTGCTTCCTCTGGCGCAAGGTGATCACCGCGTTGCGCGCGGAGAGCGGCGATCGATTCCGCGTGATCGCGCCCGACCTGCTCGGCCTCGGGCTCTCGGACAAGCCGCGACACGCGCGCGATCACGTTCTGACGAAACACGTCTCGGCGATCGCGGAGGCGCTCGCGCGTCTCGGCGCGCGCGACGTGATCTTCGCCGGGCAAGATTGGGGAGGCCCGATCGGCGCGGGCGCGATGCGCGCGATCGAGACGACCGGCGTGCGCGTGCGCGCGATGCTCTTGTCGAACACGTCGGTGCTGCCGACCTCGACGCCGATCCGCAGCACGCCCTTCCATCGCTTCGCGCGGATGCCGATCGTCAGCGATCTCGCGTTCCGGGTCGGCATGTTCCCGATGCCGATCATGGATCGCGTACAGGGCGATCGATCGTCGATGGGATGGCACGAGAAGCGCGCTTACGCGTGGCCACTGCGCCGTCTCCGCGATCGGGCGGCACCGCTCGGGCTCGCGCGCATGGTGCCGAGCACGAGCGACCACCCGTCCGTGCCGGCGATCGACGCAATCGGAAAGTGGGTCACCGAATTCCGCGGCCCGATCGGCCTCGTGTGGGGGATGCGCGATCCGATCCTCGGTCGGTCGCTCGCGCGCCATCGGCGCACGCTCTCCCCCGCGTTCGTGGAAGAGACGCAGGCGGGTCACTTCCTCCAAGAAGAAGTGCCGGAGCTGCTCGCGCGATCGATCGTGAGGCTCGACGCGCTCGCGCGCTGACGCTCAGAACATCTGGCTGAGATAGTGGACGGCCTGCTTCTGCCACCACTCGTACGTGTGCGCGCTGTCCTCGCCCCAGAACGCGACGTGATTCGGGATCTGCTTGCGCTGCAGCCACGTGCCGAGCTCGGCCGTCTCGGGAATGCATCCGTGCTCGTGCGCGCCGCGGCCGACCACGACCGTGAGATGCGCAGAGCGACGCACGCGATCGAGCGCCGCTCCACTCAGGTTCGGCACGAACGCGAGCGGGTCGCTGAAGTAGACGTCGTCGTTGCTCTGATGATCGAAGAACTTGCTCGTTCGGTAGCGGCCCGAGAGACAGAGCCCGCGACGGAACGTCTCGGGATACTTGAGCACGAAGAGAGACGTGTAGAGAGCGCCGACGCTGCAGCCCGTCGCGACGATGGGCATGTCCGGCGTCCGGCAGTCCTCGCGGATGAACGGCACGAGCGTCTCCATCACGAAGCGCTCGTATGCGCGATGGTGCGCCATGCGATCTTGCATGCGCCCCTCACCCGTGAAGCTGCGCGAGACGTTCGTCTCCGGGCAGTAGATCTTGAGCCGGCCCTGCGCCATCAGCGGGCCGAGCGCGTCGATCATTCCGCCCTTCTGCCACTCGTGCGCGACGCCCGCGGCAGAGGGGAACACGACGAGAGGCCGACCCACGTCGCCGAAGCGCCAGAGGTGGGCGCGACGACCGAGAGAGGGACTGTCGAGGAGCAGGTGCTGCGCGCTCATCGCGCATTTGTGTATCAGGTCGTCACGACGAGATCGATTCGAAACCAGCCGACCCCTCCCCGATCGTCTCGCACCACGAACCAGAGCGAAGCAGGTCCTGCTACATCGGGCGCGACCCAAGCGTCGTCGGTCGAGGTCGTCGGATCGGAGGCCGCGACGCCGGTTTGATCCTGGTCGAGCGTGCCGTTCGTCGCGTACCAGCCCACGCGGATGGCCTCGCGTCGTTCCACGAGGCTCGCGCGCGCGTCGTCGTACGCGAGGTACGGCTCGGCGCCCGAGCAGCCGTCCGCTCCCAGCTGATCGACGGCCGAAGAACATTCGGTCCAGTGCACCGTGATCGCGACGCGCGCGCCGGCGCTCACCGCGATCGGGGCCGGCGTCGGCTGCGACGCATCGATCGTGGTCGTGCCCGCCGGGAGCGCGAGATCGATCGCGCTCGGCGCGGGATTCCGATTCGCGTGATAGCGACGCATGAAGTCGGAGCGATCCTCGCCCGTACCGCTCGCGAGGCCGCACGACAGACGCGTGCGCTCGATCGTCGCCGCAAGATCGTCGGTGGCAAGCAAGCGAACCGGCTGGTAGTAGCCGCCGGTCGGATCCGGATCGACGGGACGGCCAGGCGGCTGCCCCATCATCGTCGCGGGCACGTCGGGACCGAAGATGCGGCATGCCTCGACGGGGATCGCGCCCATCGCCTGGATCGCGCCCGACGCGAACGGGACGAGCGCGTCGCTCTGCGCGAGCGTGCAGTTCACGCTGACCGAGCCGAGCGAGGCGAGCGGCGCGCGCTCGATGCAGAAGGCCCAGTCGATCGCATCGGTGATCTCGCCGTCGGCCGAGACCTGCAGCGCGGTGTACGTGACCGTCGCGCCAGCGGGCGCCTCGGCAGGCTCGGCGCGCACGGCGATCACACGCGGCGCGACCACGTGGAACAACCGATCGTCGAGCTTCGGTGCACACCCGAAGACGAAAACGAAGACGACGACGACGGCTCTCACCACGACGCCCTCAGCCCGAGCGTCGGCAGGATCGGGAACCCCGAGATGTAGCCGTGCTGCGTATAGGTCGGGTCGTACACGATCTCCTCCACGTTGAGGTTGTTGGTCACGTTCACGACCTCGAGGAACGCCTCGCCGTGGAAGTCGTCGATCTGGAACGTGTAGGTCGCGCGCACGTCGATCGAGAAGAACTCGGGCAGACGCATCGAGTTGCGCTGCTGCGCGAAGACCGGCTCGTAGCGATCGGCGGTCGCGTCGTAGTACGAGCCGACGACGGGCGTGCGCGGATAGCCCGTCGCGTAGCGCACGCGCACGCCGACCTCGAAGCCCTCCCCGAGATCGAGTGCGCCGAGCACGGTCAGCACGTGCGTCTGATCGTAGTCGAACAGACGCCAGGCGAGCTGGGGTGCATCCTTGCGCTCGCTTCGCATGAGCGTGTAGCTCACCCAGCCGAAGAACGGGCCGATCTGCGCGAGGCGCACGAGCGCTTGTCCGCCGTAGCTCCGGCCCTGGCCGAGCTGACCGAGCGCCTGCGCGAGGAACGGCTGTGACGCGACGCTGCGCCAGACGAGGTCGTTCGACTCCGTGTAGAAGGCGCTGAGCTCGACCTCGAGCTGATCGACGTGTACGGCCGCGCCCATCACGTAGTGCATCGAGCGCGAGGGCCCGAGCGTCGGCGTTCCGAACACGGCCGAGAGATCTTCGGGCTGCGGCGCCTGATGATAGAGACCGACCGATCCGCGGAGCGAGAGCTGCGGCACGATCATCAGGCTCGCGCTCAGGCGCGGCTCGATCGCGAGATCGAATCGTTGCGCGCCGACGTCGGGTGTGTCGGCGACGCGCGGCGTCACGCGGCTCGGTCGCGTGATGTAGGGCTCGGCGCGGATCCCGGGCGTGATCACGAGGTGATCGTCGAAGAAGTCGAAGTTCAAGATCCCGTAGATCCCGGCGTTCGCGATGAGCACGTTCCAGTCGTCGTTGCCGACACGATCGGCCGGCGCCTGACCGAACACGCGCGCATCGCCTTCGCGCGGAGGTGATCCGATCGCGCCCGTCCGGTTCAGGTGCGATTGCACGACCTCCGAGTCGAGACCGAGCTCGAGCGTCACGTCCTCGATCAGCGGTGCGCGCCAGCTCGCGCGCAGGCCGAACACGTCGCTCGTGTTCGACACGGACGTCGGCACGCCGCCGAAGCGGAGCTGCTGGTTCGTGATGTCTCGACCGTAGTACGCGAGGGCCGACACGTTGCCGGACTCTTCGTTGCGGTCGTAGCGCAGGTACGCGCGGAAGAAATCGGTCGAGCGTTGATCGGTCGCGGTCAGCGTGGGGTCCGTCGCGACGACGGTGCGCTCGATGCGGTCGGTCGAGAAGAGCGCACCGAGCTCGATCGTTTCCGTCGCCGAGAGCGCGTACGAGAGGCGCAGCTGTCCGTCGTAGTAGTGAGGAATCGGGATCGTGCTGCCGATGTCCTGCTGCGTGACGAGCCCCAGCACCGAGTCGAGATGCGATCGACGGAACGCCGCCGCGACGTGGAACTGCGGCGTGACCTCGGCACGCACCGAGGCCGCCGCATCGATGACGTCGAGCGAGACGCTGCCGTGCACGCCCGCTTCGTCGAGCGGACGGAGGCGAACGTTGACGATGCCGCCGATGCCGCGGCCGTACATCGCCCCGTAACCGCCGGGCACGAGCTCGACGGAGCGCACCATGTCGGCGGGGAGCACCGATCGGAAGCCGCCGTCGTGATAGAGGCGCGGGATGCGCATGCCACCGACGTACGTCCGCGTGTCCTGCGGAGAGGCGCCCCAGACGACGAGCGTGCCCGAGCCTGCGGACGCGCGCGCGACGCCCGGAAGATTCTCGACGACGCGAAGGACGTCGCCCTGCGTGCCGGGAACGCGATGGGCCTCGGTCGCAGTCACCTCGGTCGAGACGACCTCGCGACGGATGCGCGGCGCGGTGACGACGAACTCGAACGCTTCCTCTTCCTCGCCTTCCTCGTGGACCTCGTCGCGCATCACGCGATAGACGACCTCGACGTGCTCGCCGGCCACGAGCTCTTCGGTCGCCGCGACGGGCGTGATGCGATCGCCCGACACGGTGAGCGATCGCGCGCCTGGCTCGAGCTCGTCGAGATGGAAGTGGCCTTCCGCATCCGTCGTCGTGGCGAGACCACCGTCGAGCGTGATGAGCACGTCGGGCAAGGGCTCGCGCGTCATGCGATCGAAGACGGTGCCGGTGAGCTCGGCCGTCGTGACGGCGACCTCTTCTTCGGTCCAGACGAAGTCGTAGACGTACTCGATGCGCACGGGGATCGGCGTGCCGTTGCGCGTCGCGGGCGTGAAGCGGAACCGACGCACGGCCTCCATCGCAGCAGCGTCGAACGCCTCGCCGGCGGACGTGACGACCGCGACGCCGACGACCTCGCCGGTCGCCGAGATCGCAATCTGCAACACGACCGACGCGCCCTCGGTGCTGGCTTGCTCGCTCTCGGGATACGGCGCCTCGACGAACTCCACGATCTGCGGCGGGACGATCACGGGCGGCGTCTGCGCGTGCGCGACGCTCACGGCGAGCGAGAGCGCGAGCGTCGGAAGAGCCAATCTGTGACGACCGAGCACGGCGATCACTCTCCGAGCGCGAAGCGCATCCGAACGAGCAGCGACGACTGCACGGCGTGACCGCACTGCATGGCCGGCTCGAACACCCACTGATGGACCGCGGCGAGCGCCGCTTCGTCGAGACCGAACCCGACGCCGTGCGCGACGACGGCGTCGATCACTTCGCCGTGCTCGCCGACCGTGACGCGCACCTGCACGACGCCTTCGATCTCGGCAGCGCGCGCGTCGGGCGGGTACGTCACCGGCACCATCGTCGTCGGGCGCGGTCGTGTCGGCGCATCGGGGCACGCGGCTTCGGGCTCGGGCGCGGGTGTGTCGAGCACTCGCTCGCGCGGCGGCGTCGGCGGTCGCGCGCGCTCGGTGCGCGCAGGTCGCGGCGTCGGCCGGGGCCCGATCGCCATGCCGCCGCCACCGGTGCCGATCGATCCGAGATCGGCGAAGTCCGAGAACGAGTCGCCCAGTCCCGACGGCGCGGGCGCATCGTCCGGCGGTGGTGCTTCTTCGGGCGGCGGTGCTTCTTCCGGCATCGGCTCCGGCTCGGGCTCGACCGCGCGCGGACGAGGGCGCGGCGTCTCGGGCTCCGGCTCCGGTGGCGGAGGTGGTGGGGGCGGCGGAGGCGGAGGAGGCTGTTCCTCCTCCTGCATCATCTGGATCGCGAGCAGGTCCTCGTGGGTCTGCTCGGGGATCGAGTACGCGTAGAAGCCGAGCGCGACGTGGAGCACGATGCTCACCGCGATGATCGGACGCAGCGCGCTCCGCGGTGCGGCGTCGCTACTCACGTTGCACGTTGATGGCGAACCGGAGAATCCCCAGCTCGCGGGCCATGTCCATCACGTGCACGACGGCGCCGTGACGCGCCTGACGATCGGCGCGGATGACGAGGTTCACGTCTTCTCCGTGCGAGCGCGCCTCGTTCAGGAACGCGTTCAGCGCGTCGTCGCCGACGATCGTGCGCTCGCCGACGTGGTAGTCGCCTTCTTCGGTGATCACGATCTCGACCGTCGAGCTCACCGACTCGCCGCGGCTCGCGACGCGCGGCAGCTCGATCTGGAACGAGTGCGCGACGATGTACTTCGCCGACACCATCATGATCACGAGCAGCACGAGCATGACGTCGACCATCGGCGTCACGTTGATGCCGACGATCCGCTTCTTGCTTCCACCACCGACGCTGGCTGCCATGCTCGCCTCCTCGGTCAGTCGACGTGGAGAACGACGGCCTCGCCCTCGAAGCTGTCGAGGTTGGCCGAGGACGCGAGCTCGCTCTTGAGCGATGGCTTCGCCTCGCGACGCTTGGTGGCCGGCGGATCGTCCTTCGGGGGCGCGGAACGGCGCTCGATCTCGACGCCGCGCTCGCCCGACTCGATGTCGGCGCAGATCAGCTGCACCAGGCCGCGCAACGACTCCTCGATGCCGTCGATCTTCGCCTGGAACACGTTGTAGGCGACGACCGCGGGGATCGCGACGAAGAGACCGACGGCCGTCGCGATGAGCGCCTCGGCGATGCCCGACATGACTGCGGCCATCGCGGCCTCGTCGTTGCCCGCGCCGAGATTGTGGAACGCCTCGATGACGCCGATGACGGTGCCGAGCAGACCGACGAAGGGCGAGTTGCTGCCGATCGTGCCGAGGAAGTTCAGCCCGCGCGCGAGGTCCTTGCGACGCGAGTCCATCTCGCCCTGCATCGCGTGCGTGAACGCCGTCGCGCCCGCCGGCACGAACGCGAGACCACGGCGGAGGATGTCGGCCTCCACCGTCTTGCGTCCCTCGAGCGCCGCCGCGATCTCGCTCGCATCCGCGCGCGCCAGCACCCCGTGCACGACCGCGCTCAGCGCGCGCTCCTTCTCGGTGTTGCGGAAGTAGTACCAGGCGCGCTCGATCATCACGGCGATCGAGAGCACCGAGAGGAACAGGAGCAGGTACATGACCCAGCTCGCGCCGAGGAGCGCCAGCCGCAAGAGGCTTTCGACGAGCATGGGAGTGTCTCCTTGGGGTCGGGCCGTTGTCGTGTTGAGGATCTAGGGAAGATCGAGGATCGCGAGCCTGAGACCGCCGCGAGCGCCTTGGTCCTCGTCGTACTGCGCGATGAATTCGCCGCCCTGCTCGAGCGTCGTGACGAGCTCGCGGTTCGGCATCTCGCCCTGCGCCCGGAGCACGCGCAGGCGGAAGCGAACACTGGAGATGCCGCACGACTGGAAGAGACGCGCGTCGATCTCCCACTCGCCGTCCGGGACCGTGTCGAAGGCGATGCTCTCTTGGCGCCAGCCGTCGGGCACGCATCCGCGCAGCGAGTCGCGATCGAGCCGCGGGCTCGTGTCGTCGATCATGCCCATCATCGGCGGGATGACGAGCGGGTGCTTCGGATCGATGCGACGACCCTCCGGTGTGATCAGCTCGAGATCGACGTCGGCGTCGGCGTCCCAGTCGAGCGTGACGACGAGATCGGGCGGCGTCCGCGTCGGATCACAGGCGTGGAGGTTGTCGGGGTACGTCGGAAGAACGCAGAGCATCTGCTCGTACTGACGGCCCGCGTGTCCTTGTGCGTCGATGCCGACGGCGCGAATGGCTTGCATGCCGGACGGCACACTGCGATCGAAGCTCACGCGCGCGCTCCACGTGAGCTCGCCGGGGAACTCGGGCGTCGAGCCGCTCGCGGGGAACACCCAGTGCACGTTCGAGAGCGCAGGCATGCCGAGCCCGATCGCGACGGCACCGTCCTCGACGCGGCCTTGGATCGAGAGGCCCGACGCGCCCGAGTACACGAGCTGCGTGTCCGTCACGATCGCCGTGACCAGCGGGCTGTCCATCGCCGAATCGGGCGCCGCGCCGGGCAGAGGCGTGTCGAAGTACTGCGCGCTCGCGACGCGGATCGGCGCGTCGTAGCCGGGATTCGTCTCGTAGCTCGGCGCGCACGCCGCGAGCAGACACACCGCCGCGAGCGCGCGCTTCACAGCTGCACCTGCAAGCGGATCGTCCATGCGTCGTTCGCGAGATCCGACGGCACGGCGAACTCGTTGCGTCCGAGGTGATCGCGGACGAAGTCGTACTGGAACGTCAGGCGCGCGAGGTTCGGCAGCTGCACACCCACGACCGGCGAGAACGTCTGGATCGTCTGGTCGTACGGATAGATGTGCCCGGCGCGCGGATCGAACACGTCACTGTTCGGGTCGTAGTAGTCGTAGCGGAAGCCGACGAGGACGTAGGGCGTGATCTCTTGGACGAGCGCGCCGTAGAAGCCGAGCATCCGCTGGTTGATGCCCGTCAGGATCGGATCGGACACGAAGAGCGACCGATCCATGTTCTGCGCGAGGATCACTTCGCCGTAGAGCTGCGTGACACCGATCGAGGTGCGCAGGCTCATCTCGAGATCGATGCCGACGGCCCAGCGCTCGAACGCGAGCGAGGGAGTCGCGGCGCGCGGCGGTATCGCGATGAGCTCGCCGTTCTGCAGCACGCCGTCCTCGTTGCGATCGGTCCACTGCACGCTGCCGTTGCTCGCGGGCGTGCCTGCGTGCAGGCCGTGGCCGTAGAGCGCCGACACGTGACCGCCGACGAAGAAGTCGCCGACGGGGACCTCGGCGCCCGCGCGCATCATCAGATCCGGAAATGGCGTGGGCGCGAAGCCCGAAAAGAGCGTGCCGAGCGGTGTGCCGTTCGTCGCCTGCAGCGAGAGACGGAACCAGCGATACGCGAGCGCGACGCGCGCACCGACGTCCTGCGGGTTGGGCCAGATCGCGCGGATGATCAGCGCGCGCTCGGTGAATGCGCGCATGCGCGAGGAGTAATTCAGGTCGTAGCCGAAGAAGGCGTCGTTCACGCCCGCTGCGACGAGCACGAGCGGTGTCTCGTTCGGCGCGAGACGATACTGGAGGTAGCCCTCGGCGCGTCGCAGCTGGACCTGGAAGCCGCCTTGGGAGGTCGTCGCGTTCAGCTCGAAGACGCCGCCGTAGTACTCGGCGTCGCCGACGAGCTTCAGGCG